>DATBDN010000048.1:0-5438 GCA_036269895.1 Thermoleophilaceae bacterium | reverse complement strand
GGATAGAAGGTCCGGCGGATGCTCCGCGCCGCTGCCTCACTCGGAATCGCGGCCGTCGGTGGCGGCGTCTCGCTTCTCGGCGCAGGCGTCACAGGTCACCTCGGGACGAGCACGACGGTGAGCGAGGTCGTGACGGCGCCGACCGTGCCCGTCGAGAGCGTGCCCGTGCGCGAGCTCACGATCGAGCAGATCTACCGCCGCGACGCGCCGGGCGTGGTGCAGATCACGGCGACGTCGAAGACCCGGAAGACGCTCGGCTCCGGCTTCGTGATCGACAAGGCCGGCCACATCGTCACGAGCGAGCACGTGATCGCCGGCGCGCACAAGGTGCAGGTCAGCTTCTCCGGCACCGACCCGATCGTCGCGAGGGTGATCGGCGCGGATGCGTCCACCGATGTCGCGGTCCTCGAGATCAACACGCGCTCGCGCTCGCTGTCGCCGTTGCCGCTCGGGGATTCCGACCTGGTCGAGGTCGGCGACAGCGTGGTCGCGATCGGCAATCCGTTCAGCCTGACGCGCACCGCCACGGCCGGCATCGTCAGCGCGGTCGAGCGCACGATCGACGCGCCGAAAGGCTTTTCGATCGATCACGCCATCGAGACGGATGCCGCGATCAATCGCGGAAACACCGGCGGGCCGCTCATCGACGCAGACGGCGACGTCATCGGCATCAATGCGCAGATCACGCCTGACGGGGCGGGAAACGTCGGCATCGGCTTCGCGACCCCGATCAACACCGTGAAGGTCGTAGCGGCGCAGCTGATCCGGAGCGGCAAGGTGCGTCACGTCTACCTCGGCGTTGCGGCGCAGCCCGTGTCGCCCTCGCTGGCGCGGCTCTTCAACCTGCCCGTCTCGCACGGTCTCCTCGTGCAGGCCGTGACGCCGGGGAGCGCTGCCGCCCGCGCCGGCCTCCGCGCCGGCTCGACCCCGGTGCTCATCCAGGGCGAGTCGTATGCGCTCGGAGGCGACATCATCGTCGACGCGGACGGCAGGCCGGTGTCGACCCAGTCCCAGCTCCGGCAGTTGCTGACCGTACACGAGCCCGGCGACCGGCTGGCCCTGTCGTTCTACCGGGGCAACTCGAAGCGCCACGTGGAGGTGACGCTCGGCCGCCCGCCGGGCTGACAGCTTCGGCCCCCTCGCGGGGCCGGGACCCGGTGCGTTGTCCAGCCAGCACAGCGCATCGGAGGAAATGGCCGCGACCCGCCTGCCTGCCCGGGTCGCGGCCATTGTTTTTTCACCACCTCCGGAGCGCGCCGCCTTTGTAAGCGCTTCGTGAAGAGTCGGGCTACTCTGTTTGCGTGGAGCGGGGAGCGATGGTCTTCGAGGAGACCTTCGTCGAGGAGGAGCAGCTCGTCCTCGACGACGGATCGGGCGACCGCGCAGGCTGGTGGTGCGTGCGCACCGATCCCTTTCCCTGTCCTGCGAACGGCTGTTCTTACGTCGCGGACTTCATGACCGCGGCGCACCTGATCCTCGTTTGGGAGCAGCAGGACGACCCGAACCTGCTCAAGCACGCCGCGCGGGCGCTCGATGTCGGGCGGAATCCGCGCATCGTCGGCTACGAGCCCGAGTACGGGCCGAGTGCCTCGTATTACGCGTGGATCGCGGCCGGACGGCCCGTCCACGGCGTTCGCGCGCAGTAGTGATCGCCGAGACGCGGTTCGGCCAGGGGCCGCCGCCGCTGACGCTGGGCGTCGAGGAGGAGCTCACCGTGCTCGACGCCGAGACGCTCGAGCAGGTCGGGCAGGGCCCCGCTCTCGTTGCGGCTCTGGAGGGGCGGCGCGATCTTCCGGGCCGCGCGAAGACCGAGCTGCACGCCTCGGTGTTCGAGCTCAACACGGATCCGTGCGCAACCGGCGCCGAGGTGCTCGCGTCGCTCTCGACCATGCGGCGTGCGGCGGCGGACACTGCGGCAGGTCTGGGGCTCGCTCTCGCCGCAACGGGAGCGCACCCGACCTCGTCACCCGAGTCGCAGCCGATCGTGCAGGAGGAGCGCTACCTGACGATGGTCGCCCACCACGGGCCGAGTGCGCGCCGCCAGAACGTCCAGGGCCTGCACGTGCACGTCGCCGTTCCGTCGGCCGAGGACTGCTGGCGGCTGCTCGAGGGACTGCTGCCGTGGCTGCCGGTCGTGCTCGCGCTGTCGGCGAACTCGCCGTGGTTCGACGGCGAGCTCACGGGGATGGCCTCGAACCGGGCGCCGGTGCTCGTCGAGCTGCCGCGTACGGGTGCGCCGCCCGCGTTCGGCTCCTACGCCGCCTGGGAAGCGTGGGTCGAGCGAATGGTGCGGCTCGGCATCATCGCCGACTACACGCGGATCTGGTGGGACATCCGGCCGCATCCCGCGCTCGGCACGCTCGAGATCCGCATGCCGGACCAGCCGACCGACGTGCAGCGCTCGGCTGCCTTCGCCGAGGTCCTCCAGAAGCTGAGTAACGAGCTGTTGCGCATTGGCGAAGTGCGCGAGGCCGACCGCGCCGACTACGAGTACAACCGTTGGGCCGCCGCGCGCTTCGGCCCCGCAGCGCGGCTGATCGCGCCCGACGGCGAGCGCGTCGCGACCGCCTCCGAGCTCGGACGCGAGCTTCTCGACCTCGTAGGTGTCGATGCGATCGACCCGGCGCACTGCGAAGGAGAGCTCCAGTCGCGCTTCGATGACCCACGCGCAGCGGCCGCGGATCTCGTCGAGCGTTCGCTAGCCTGATCGCGTGAGCTCCGTCACCGAGACGATTCAGCTGAAGGGCATCACGTGCGGCCGCTGCGTGATGCGGCTGCGGCACGTGCTCAAGGACCACGACGGCCTCGAGGCCGCGAACGCGAACCTGATGGGTGAGCTCACCGTTACCTACGACGATACGCGTACGTCCCGCGAGGCCCTGTTGAAAGACGTCGCGCGGGGCGGATTTCGCGAATCGGCGTAGGCGGGAATCTTTCCCCCGGACTGGTCGTTAGAAGAGGTTGCTAGGGTGGCCGCCGGAATGAGCGAGAGCGCTCCGACAGCCGCCGAGACCCGCCGGATCGCGGAGGAAGCACGTGACCGTGTCCGCTTCGAGGAAGAGGCCCTGCAGTTGAGCGACCAGGTCTACCGTGTTGCGCGCCGGCTGACCGGCTCCCGTGAGGAGGCGGAGGACCTCGTACAGGACACCTACGCTCGCGCGTTTCGCTCCTGGCAGCAGTACCAACCGGGGACGAACCTGCGCGCATGGCTGCTGCGCATCGCGACGAACCTGAACATCGACCGCGGCCGGCGCGCGCAGCGCGCGCCCGACCAGACGCCGCTCGAGGAAGGCGACTACTACCTCTACAACCGCCTCGAGTCGACGATGCCCGACGAGAACCCCGACGAGGAGCGTGTGCTCGAGCGACTGTCACAGAACGCGGTCGTGGACGCGCTCGCCGAGGTGCCCCACGACTTCCGCGACGTGCTCGTGCTCGTCGACATCGGTGAGTTCTCGTACGCCGAGGCTGCGCAGATCCTCGACATTCCGGTCGGCACGGTGATGTCGCGCCTGCATCGCGGCCGGCGCATCCTCAAGCAGCAGCTCGCCGAGAAAGCAGTGACGAACTGATGAGGCTTCTCCGGACGTTCGTCTGCGTTGACCAGCCGCGGTTCCTCGAGAGGTGCGTGTGATGGGCTGCGGGTGCGACGACTGCGAGAAGATGATGCAGCCGTACATGGACGGGGTGTTGAGCGAGGAGCAGATTCGCGAGGCGCAGGAGCATCTCGAGCGCTGCTACGGGTGCGACAAGCGCTTCCGTTTCGAGGAGAAGCTCCGTCACTTCGTTCGCGTCGCCGCGCACGAGCCGATGTCCGACGGGCTGAAGGAAAAGCTCGCCGGTCTTCGTTCGGCTGACTCGCTCGGCTGACCGTCAGCCGTAGGCGAAGATCAGGCGTAAGGGTCAGTCGCCCAGCCGGCCGCCTTTATCGCCTCGCGATGCGCGACAGCCGACTCACGAGCAAGAAGAGGAAGTATGTAAGGAAGCCGCAGAGCACTCCTGCGAGGACAGTCTGAGCTGCGCCGTTAGTGCGGGCGGCAACGGCGCCGACGAGCACCGCCATCGGCCCCGCATACCAAGCGGGTTTGGTGACGCGACGGGAAGTCGCGGCTAGGTGCCCGACGAAAAGGCCGCAGCCGACGGCGAGAAGCCCACCGATGCTGACCCAGACCGATGCCTTACCCGCATCTTCCTCAACTCTGTACGCCAAGACGGCCGCTAGGACCGTCAAGCAAAGCACCGCGCACGCGACCAGAACGCGGTCTCTCACCGTCAAGGAAGGCCTGGCGATCCGACGATTTGTCTCCGATTCCACCGCCTCGTTATCGGCATGGCCGCAATGAATCGTGATCCCGCGGGCATCGCGGGCATCAGCTCGGAGTGCATTCGCCAACTCGCTCAACCCAGTGTCATGAGCCTCGGCGGGCGTAGGCGACGATGCCGCCGATGAATAGCGCCACGCCGACGAGCAGCCATGGCCACGGATTGAGGTGCTGGTCGCACCCTGTTGCCGTTGCCGTCCGCCAGCACGTAGTGCCTGGGCCTGCCCTATTAAGCCAGGCGACATAGAGCAGCGGCGCGCCGAATCCGGTAATGAACCCACAAGCCGGCCGGCGCAGTCGTCGCTGTGCGGCCATCAACGCTCCGGTTAGAGCAACTGCGGCGATTACCAGCACCCCGAAGATAACGCTGCCGACGGCAGCTGCACCTCCTAGGACTGCCCACGACCAGAATCGGGCGCAACCACCGGCGTGGACGCGGCGCGCTCTCATCAGAACGACCACGTGGCTCCCTTCGCTCGCGAAGCAGTCCGAACCTTACGCGCTCGGAGTGTCTTCGCGAACGCTCGGGCAGCGGAGCGCCTACGTGCCCGATCGACTCCGCAAAGCCTGAGACGCTCGATTCCGCACCGCCCTAGTGGCGCCATGATCGGCCAGCGACTCCAGTGTTTCGTCCGGCACGCGCGACCAGTCCAGGAGCCACAGGTGAAGCCGACACGACCCGGAACTGACCGCTCGATCCCAGAGCGCCAGGTTGGCCGGGTTGGCTTCAAGCTGTAGCTGCAACCGACGCTCCTCTAGACGTCGCGCGGCAGCGCTCCAATCGTCCGGCATCGCGCGCTCGATACTGTCGAGCAGGGACTCCGTGAGGCTCGGGTGGTCGAGGAGGGCAATCGTGGCGGACTCGGCCATGACTCGGTCCTGATCCGAGATCACTTCCTCCATGAACGTGCTGACGAATCGGTCGCTCGGTTCGCCCTCGGCGTCGAGCCGAGCGATGTATCTCTGGTACCGAGCGTGTTCGTCTGCGGCTGGCACGGGACGAGCGTAGGTGCTCCGCCGGCTCGGCGCGTCCCCTCAGGGTGTATTCCGGTGCGCTCGGGCAGGGGAGCGCAGGCGCCGCTTGACACGCGGCCCGCCGGCGGAGGAGCATCGCAT
>DATBDN010000047.1:0-34338 GCA_036269895.1 Thermoleophilaceae bacterium | reverse complement strand
CGTGCTCCAGGCGCTTGCGCAGGTGGTTGTTGACCTCGTAGCGGTGCCGGTGGCGCTCGTAGATGACGGGCTCGTCGTAGATCTCGCGTATCCGCGTGCCCTCGTGCAGCTTGACCGGGTCGGCGCCCAGGCGCATCGTCCCGCCGAGGTCGCGCACCTCCTTCTGCTCCGGCAGCAGGTCGATCACGGGGTACGGCGTCTCCGGGTCGAACTCGGTCGAGTTGGCGCCGTCCATCTCCGCAACGTGGCGCGCGAACTCCGCGACCGCCACCTGCATGCCCAGGCAGATCCCGAGATACGGAACGTCGTTTTCACGTGCGTAGCGCGCGGCGCGGATCTTGCCTTCCACGCCGCGTACGCCGAAGCCACCCGGCACGAGGATGCCGTCGACCGACTCGAGCAACCGCTGTGTCTCGGGCGAGTCGAGCGTCTCGACGTCGACCCACTCGACCTCGACCTTGGCACCGTGATGCGTGCCGGCGTGCTCGAGCGCTTCGATCACCGACAGGTAGGCGTCCTCGAGCTGGGTGTACTTGCCGGCCATCGCGATCCGCACCGTCTTGTTGGCCTGGTCGTGGCGACGCACCATCGCCTCCCAGTCGGAGAGGTCAGGCTTCTCGTCCGCCACGTCGACCCCGAAGTGCGACAGGACCTGATCGTCGACACCCTCGGCACGGAAGTAGAGCGGCACCTTGTAGATCGAGTCGGCATCGCGCGCCGTGATGATGCTGTCGACCGGCAGGTTCGCGAACAGAGCGATCTTCGAGCGGATGTCGCGGCCGAGCGGCTCGGCGCAGCGGCAGACGATCATGTCCGGCTGGATGCCGATGCGGCGCAGCTCCTGGACCGAGTGCTGCGTGGGCTTGGTCTTGAGCTCGCCGGCGTGCTGGATGAACGGCACGAGCGTCACGTGGACGAACATGCAGCGGTCGCGGCCCTCGTCGACCTGGAACTGGCGCAGAGCCTCGAGGAACGGCAGCGACTCGATGTCGCCGACGGTGCCGCCGACCTCGGTGATCACGAACTCCACGTCCTCGGAGTCGGCGACCAGCCTTATGCGGCGCTTGATCTCGTCGGTGATGTGCGGGATCACCTGGACCGTGTTGCCGAGGTAGTCGCCGCGACGCTCGCGGCGGATGACCGAGTCGTAGATGGCGCCGGTGGTCACGTTCGAGCCGCGCGACGTGTTGACCCCGGTGAAGCGCTCGTAGTGCCCGAGGTCGAGGTCGCTCTCGGCACCGTCCTCGGTGACGAACACCTCGCCGTGCTGGAACGGCGACATCGTGCCGGGGTCGACGTTGATGTATGGGTCGAACTTCTGGAGCGTGACCTCGTGACCGCGGGATACGAGGAGTCGGCCGATCGACGCGGCGGTGATCCCCTTCCCAAGAGCGGAGACCACGCCGCCGGTGACGAAGATGAAGCGTGTCGGCGGACGGCGATCAGGCATGCGACCTCCCAAGCAAATCTAGCTGCCGTAGTCCTGGCGTCCGTTCGACGAACGCGGAAATAGAGCGGAATTCCCCGTACAGGGTGACGAGCGCGAGGACCCCCGCCGCGATGGCCAGGGCGAGCGTCGTGGTGAGGGTAAGGATCAGCCAGACACCCGCCACCGCGCCGATGACGTTCGAGCCGGTGTCACCGAGCATCCCGACCTCGCGCAGGTCGAGGGGCAGCAGCACCAAGATTGGCCCGAGGAACAGGCCGATCGTCCAAAGGGGGGCCAGCCGCCACGATCCGATCGTCAGGCCGGCGCCCAGCAGGATGAACGCCTTGCCCGCTCGTCCGGGACGAAGGTCGAGCAGGTTGAAGACGTTCGTGGCCAGCACGAGCACGGCCGCCGACAGCACGTAGGTGCCGGCGCCGACCTGGGGGTCGGCCGCGACGAACAGCGCCAGGCCCAGCGCGCCGATCGCCTTGAAGAGGCCGGTCGACAGCTGCCCGGAGCCGAGGGCGCCGAAGTGCCCGCGCCAGCCGCGCGGCTGGCCGACCGAGGAGCCGGCGAGGTCGTCGAGCAGCCCCAGGAAGCCGATCCCGAACACATACACCAGCCCGAGCCCGAAGCCCGGCTGCAAGACGTCGAGGTCGACCAGCTGGTAGAGCGGCGCCACGACGACCAGTGCGACCATCGCCGGGATGAGCAGCGCGACCCCTGTCGGGAACGCCACCGGCGCGCCGCGGTAGTTCTCGCGCACCATCCCCTGTGCGGCGAGTCCCCTGACGGTGGTCGGCGTGATCACCGCAGCGGCGACCAGTGAGGCGACCAGAGGGACCCAACGCACGGGAATTCACCGTACTCGGATACCCGGACGAACGGCCACGCGAATGGCGTCACGCCGCGGGCCCTACGGTGCGACCGTGAGCGCCTCGTCCGGCAGCGGCTGATCGGCCGTCGACTTCAGCCCGAAGTTGCCCTTGGCGCCCGCGAGCGCGAACACCGCCGCGATCCGGCCGCCGGAGACGTCGACCGAGTCGGACGTCCCGGTCAGCTTGAGCGACTCGTAGCGCGGAATCTGCGATGGGTCCGTGTTCGTCGCCTCGACCCCGACAACCGCGATCGTGTGCTTGACGAGCTCGTCGATCATGGCCGACTCGATCGTCTTCGCGCGGTCGTCGTCGCGCTCCTTCACGCCGTCGGCGTCGCTGCCATCCGTTGGCTTGGGAGCCTCGTAGAACGCGATCGCATCTGCACGCTTGAACTGACCGGAGAAGTTGTCCGGGAACGAGCCCTGCAGCGCATGCGCGAACTGGTCTCCGCTGATGATCGAACGCGCCAGGCTGCGGCCGAGCGCCTTCAGCGACTCCTGGTCGGCCGTCTGAGACGAGAAGACATCCGCGCCGACCGTCTGCTTCAGCGTGCTCAGCGGCTTGTCGAGGACGCTGATCGAGTCGATGTGCCCGCCACCCTTGCCGACCGCGTCGCGGACACCGCTCTCGACGTTGCCTGGCAGCTGGCCCCAGGAAACGACGGCCACGCGCTCGCCCGCCAGCCGCGACGCCACGAGCCCGGGATAGAGCTGGTCCAGCATTCGGTCGCGCCCGGCCACGTCGGACTGCGCCCGGGCGGCGTCGCTGTGCGCCTTCTCGACGTCGGCGCGCAGATTGCCGCGCAGCGAGCGCTCGGCGTCGGAGACCAGCGAGTTGCCTATCGTGACGCCGAGGACGATCCCGATCGCAAGAGCCAGGAAGACGGCCACGAGCGACAGCGCGTGGTAGCGGAAATCCAGCATGCGACTACTTCAGCCCGAGCAGGATCTGGAGCTTGAGCCAGACGAGGTCGAGGAACGGCCCGAGCGTCGGCGAAGTGACGACCACGACTGCCAGGACCAGCAAGGCCGCCAGTGTCACGACGATCAATGGGCCGCGACCGGCGGACGGGCGGTAGAGGCGGCTCACGCCCTTGGCGTCCACGAGGATCTCGCCGACCCGCAGGCGTGTCAAGAACGTTGACGACATGCCCCCTCGCGCCTTGTCGAGGAACTCGACCAGGTTGAAGTGGCTGCCCACGGCGACGATCAGCTCGGCGCCCTTCTCAGCCGCGATCAGCATGGCCACGTCTTCGCTCGTGGCGGGCGCAGGCACGACCTTGTAAGGCAGTCCGAGCCGGTCGAGGCGCGCACGTCCCGGCGCGCGCCCGTCCGGGTACGCATGGACCACGAGCTCGGCGCCCGAGCGCAGCGCCTCGTCGCCGGCCGAGTCCATGTCGCCGACGATCATGTGCGGCGTGAAGCCGTCGGCGATGAGCGCGTCGGCTCCGCCGTCGACCGCGACCAGCACCGGCTTCACGTCGCGCACGTAGGGACGCAGGATGCGCAGGTCCTTCTGGTGGTCCACGCCGCGCACAACGACAAGCGCCGGGCGGTCACGGAAGCGCGTCGCGAACTCCGGCAGGTCGATTCGGCCGGCGAGCAGCTCGCGCTCCTCGCGCACGTGCTCGATCGTGTTCTCCGCGAAGACGGCGAGCGCCTCGCCGATCCGCTGCCGGGCCTGCTCGAGTGAGCGGTGGACGCTCTCGCGGGTCAGCACCGTGCCCTTCGCCACCGGCTCGTCACCGCGAAGCACCTGCGCGCCCTGGACGGTGATCTGGTCGCCGTCGTCCAGCAGCTCGAAGAGGTCATCGTCCGGGAAGTCGACCAGATGCACGCCGGCGTCGGTCAGGATCATCGGCCCCGGATTGGGATATCGCCCCGACGACGAACAGGCGGCGTTCAACACGCACCGAATACCGCAGGCGACGAGGTCGTCGGCGGCCACGCGATCGATGTCCTCGTGGTCGATGACGGCGATGTCGCCGCCCTTCAAGCGCTTGACGAGCAGCTTCGTGCGCTTGCCGAGACGGGCGCGTCCGCGATGCACAACGTCGCGGGCCGTCTCGACCCGCGGATCATCCTGTGCCCGCCGCGCAGTACGGGCGCGGCTTCGGCCTGTCAGACGCGGCGCCGCCATGGTGGGCAGGCCCGAGTCTAGGTGGCCGCCGCCGGCCTCAAGCCGGGTCGGTCTCCTCGAAGTACTCGACGTGCGCCAGCGAGCCCGAGCGCTCGCCGCCGGTTTCCAGCAGCAGGCGGAAGTCGTGCGGCCTGTTGGCGAGCGGCAGCGCGTCCTCGAGCGCGACATGGCCCGATTGGACGAAGTTGAGCAACGCCTGGTCGAACGTCTGCATCCCGTAGAAGCTGCCCTCGGCGATCGCGTCGTGCAGGTTCACGATCTCGTCCGGGCTGAGGAGCATCGCCTGGATGCGCGCGCTGCTGCGCAGCACCTCGCAGGCGGGCACGCGGCCCTTCTGGTCGGCGGTCGGGACCAGGCGCTGCGAGATGATCGCCCGCAGCGTCCCCGCCAGCATCGAGCGCACCTGGCCCTGCATGTGCGGCTCGAAGAAGTCGATGATGCGATTGATCGTCTCGGGCGCATCGAGCGTGTGCAGGGTCGACAGCACCAGGTGTCCCGTCTGTGCGGCCGTCAGGGCGGTGCGCACCGTCTCCTCGTCGCGCATCTCGCCGATCAGGACGACGTCAGGGTCCTGACGCAGCACGTAGCGAAGCGCCTCGTGGAACGACGGCGTGTCGCGGCCAACCTCGCGCTGCGCCATGACCGCGCGCTTGTCGCGGTGCACGAACTCGACCGGGTCCTCGATCGTGACGATGTGTTTGGCCTTGCGCTGGTTGATCCAGTCGAGCACTGCGGCCAGCGTGGTCGACTTGCCCGATCCGGTGGTCCCGGTCACGAGAACAAGGCCGCGCTCCTCGTCGGCGATCTCCTCGAGCACCGGCGGCAGGTTCAGCTCGGCGAAGCTGGCGATGAACTCCGGGATCGGCCGGCACGCGATCGAGAACTTGCCGCGCTCCTGGAACGCGTTGACGCGCAACCGGATGCCCTGGTCCGAGTCGTAGGCGAAGTCGACGGCGCCCGTCCGGTGCAAGCGCTCGAGCCGGACCGGGTCCTGCAGCATCTGGTACAGGACGCCTACCACGTCGTCGGCGTTGAGCTTCTCGTAACCGTCGAGCCGCCTGAGCTCACCCCGCAGGCGCAGGATCGGCTCTGAATCCGGCTTGATGTGAAGATCAGACGCGCCCGTCTGCACGATCGCGGACACGAGGTCCTCGATCGCGAAGCGCGCCATCGAGGCAATCTGATAGGTCTGGCTGGGAGTCGGTGCGCTCACGGTCGCAGGGGGGCCGTACCCCTGCCTAACCATTCGCTACCCGCTCTGAAGATCCTGTACTCAGGCGAGCAGCGCCTGCGCGTGCTTGCGGGCGCCGGGGTCGGCCGCGTCGGCGCCGAGCATGCGGCAGAGCTCCTCCACGATTTCCTTGTCGCGCAGCTCGCTGACGGTAGTGCGCGCGAGCTCTTCGGCGCTGGCCTTCTCGATCCTGAAGTGACGATCCGCGAGCGCCGCGATCTGCGGCAGATGCGTGATGCACAGGACCTGACGGCCGCGCCCGAGCGTGCGTAGCTTCTCGCCGACCGCGCGAGCCGTGTGCCCGCCGATGCCCGCGTCGACCTCGTCGAAGACCAGCGTCGCGGGACCGCCGCCGGCCGCCACGCTCATCAGCGCAAGCATCACGCGTGACAGCTCGCCGCCCGAGGCGCTGTCGCGCAGCGGCGCGGCGGGCACGCCGGGGTTCGGGGCGATCATGAACTCGACGCGCTCGGCGCCGGTCGCGGCAACCTGCTCGCGCGGCTGCAGCTCGACCGCGAAGCTGGCGCCGTCCATCGCGAGCTCTGCAAGCTCCTGCTCCACCCGCTCCGCCAGCGCGGGTGCAGCCTTCGCGCGGATGCCGCTCAGCTTCTTCGCGAGCTTGCCGCGCGCTGTCAGGAGGGCGCCCAGCCGTGCCTCGGCCTGCTCGAGCGCGACCTCGGCGCCCGCGAGACGATCGCGCTCGGTGCGACAGCGCTCGGCATGCGCGAGCACGGCTGCGACGCTGCCGCCGTGCTTGCGAACGAGCCGCTCGTACCCCTCGAGCCGCTCCTCGACCTCCTGTAGCCGTCCTGGCTCGGCCTCGAGGCCGGCCTCGTAACGGCGGAGCTCGGCGGCCACGTCGTCGGCCTCGATCCGCAGCGCGCGCAGACGGTCCGCGAGCGCGACGAGCGCCGGGTCCGCGTCACCCGGGCCCTCCGCCAGGCCTTCCGCCTGCGCCAGGAGTGCGGTCGCCCCGTTCTCGCCCGCCTCAGGCGCGAGCGCCTCGGCGGCGCCGCCGGACGCGGCCCGCAGCGCGTCAACGTGGCGCAGGCGCTGCCTGTCGGCCAAGAGCTCGGCGTGCTCGTCCTCGCTCGGGCCGAGCGCCTCGATCTCCTCGATCTCGAACGCGAGCAGATCGATGTCGCGGTCGCGCGCACCCGCTCGCCCGCGCAGCTCGTCAACCTCGGCGACAGCGCCCAGCACGTCCGCATGGCAGGCGGCGAGTTCCGATCGCGCGGCGGCCGCGCGTTCGCCGCCAAAGCCGTCGAGCAGGTCCAGCTGCGCTGACGCGATCGTGAGCTTGCGGTGCTCGTGCTGGCCGTAGAACGAGATCAGGCGCGCGCCGAGCTCGCGAAGGTCCGCGGCGGACGCCGAGCGGCCCTGGACGAACGCGCGCGTGCGCCCGTCGGCGCCGACGCGACGGCCGAGCACGATCTCGTCGACGTCGTCGGGCAGGCGCTCGCGGAGCTCACCGAGATCCGGGTCCTCGAGCAGACTGGGCGGCGCTTCGAAGACGCCCTCGACATAAGCCTCGGAAGCGCCGGGCCTGACGATCCCCGCGCGTGGCTTGCCGCCGAGGAGCAAGTCGAGCGCGTGCGCCAGCACGGTCTTGCCGGCGCCCGTCTCGCCGGTCAAAGCGTTGAGGCCGGACCCGAGCCGCAGCTCGGCCCGCTCGATCAGAAGCAGGTTCTCGACACGAAGCTCTACGAGCATGTGTTCGGTTCTACCGGGAGGTCCCGACGGAACGAAGCGGCTGTAACAAAAGGGGACTGTCCCCTTTTTTGTACGCCTAGCCGGCGAGGCGGCCGAACTTCTCGATCAGCTGCTCGTAGAAGCCGGTTCCGGAGACCTTCGCCAGCAGGGCCGGGTGGTCGTCGAAGCGGACCTCGAGGTCCTGGCCCGGGTCGAGCGTGCAGACGCGCTTGCCGTCGGTCTCGACGTCGACCGGCTCCTCGCCGAGGTTCGTCACGACGAGCACGTCGATCTTGGCTGCCACGAGCGTCCGCGCCGTCAGCGTGTGTGGCGCGATGTAGGAGACGACGTATCCCTCCACGCCCCAGGCGACGACCGGGCCGCCGTTCGCGAGGTTGTAGCCCGTCGACCCCACGGGGGTCGACACCACCAGTCCGTCGCAGCGCGCGCTGCCTATCTCGTCGCCCCGCACCGAGTAGGCGAGCTGGGCGACGCGCGAACCGGAGCGCCGCAGGAAAGCAATGTCGTTGACCGCGATCCGCCTGCCTGCCGCCGGCTCGATCATCAGCGTGGGGAGCTCGAGCGTCTCGAAGTCGCCCTCCATCAGCCGCCTGATGCCCTCGTCGACGCGGTCGGGCTCGGCCGTCGCGAGAAACCCGACCGCGCCGAAGTTGAAGCTGAAGACCGGCGCCCCCGTCCCGGCGAAGTCGCGGAGGGCGGACAGCATGGTCCCGTCCCCACCGAGCGCCACGACTGCATCGACGCCATCGGCTGCGGGATCGGCCACGACCTTGCAGCCGTCGAGCCCGTGCTTGTCGGCCTCGTCCTGCCTGACGAGGATCTCGCCGCCAACCTCCCGCGCGGCTTCGAGCAGCTTGCGCACGGCCTCACGCGTGTCCTCGACGCGGTGGTGCGTCTGCAGGGCGATCCGCCGCGGCGGGTTCACGAGTCAACCGCCCGCACAGCGGGTTCGACGTCCTCGACGGCGCCCGCGCGGCTCGGCTCCGCCAGCCAGACGAAGGTCTCGCGATTGCCCGACGGCCCCGGCAGGTCCGACGGCGCGAAGCCCATCACGGACCAGCCGTCCGCACGCGCGGCCTCGGCGACGGTCACGAGCGTGTCGATCCGAGTCTCCGGATCGCGAACGACACCGCCTTTACCTACCCGCTCGCGGCCGGCCTCGAACTGCGGCTTGACCATCGCGAGGCAGTCGAAGCGCCGGGCCGCGCAGTTGAGCACTGCGGGCAGCACTTTTGTGAGCGAGATGAACGAGACGTCGGCCACGATCAGGTCGGGCCGGTACGGCAGGAGCTCCGGCTCCAGGCTGCGCGCGTTGGTCCGCTCGAGCACGGTCACACGCGGATCCTGCCGTAAGCGCCAGTGAAGTTCCCCGTAGGCGACGTCCAGGGCGACGACCGCCGCCGCGCCGCGCTGCAGCAGGACGTCGGTGAAGCCGCCGGTGGAGGCTCCGACGTCAAGCGCCTTGCGACCCTCGACGGGGACCTCGAGGGCATCGAGTGCGTTCGCGAGCTTGATACCGCCGCGTGACACGTAGTCGGGGCCGCGCTCGACGATGATCTCGTCGTCGTCGCCGACCATCTGGCCGGGCTTGCGGGCGGTCTCACCACCTACCCGCACGACGCCGGCCATGACCGCCGCTGCTGCGCGCGAGCGGGACTCGAAAAGACCGCGCTCCGCCATCGCCGTGTCAAGCCGTTTGCGCATCGGTGACCGCTGTCACACACAGTTTCGGAAAGGTACGTAAGGTGAACCAAGGAATCGCAAGGCGGTTCCCAACAGCATCACTCCTCCCTCGGAAAAGCCCCGGCAACGGGGTTTTTCCATTTCAGGCGAGGGATTCGGCCCCGATGGCCTGCACCACCCGCGCTGCGATCGCCTCAGGCGTGAGCCCGATCTCCTCGCGCAGGAGGTTCGGCTTGCCGTGGGTCACGTAGTGGTCGGGAATGCCGAAGCGGATCACGCGTGTCTCGCCGAGCAGGTCGCGGTCCGCCAGGGACTCGAGCACCGCCGAGCCGAAGCCGCCCATCAGCACGTTGTCCTCGACCGTGACGATCAGCTCGTGGTTGCGCGCGACTGACTCGAGCAGGTCCTGGTCGAGCGGCTTCGCGAAGCGGGCATCGACCACGGTCGGCGCGAAGCCGTCGTCCTCGAGCGTCCCGGCAGCGCCCAGCGCCAGCGCGACGCCGAGGCCATAGCCCACGAGCGCGACACGCTCGCCCTCGCGCAGCACCTCACCGCTGCCAACCTCGATCGCCTGCGGCTCGGCGGGCAGCGGCACGCCCTCACCCTCGCCGCGCGGGTAGCGGATGCCGATCGGCCCGTCATGCTCGAGCGCCGTGCGCAGCATGTGCACGAGCATCGCCTCGTCGCGCGGGGCGGCCAGAACCATGTTCGGCAGGCAGCGCAGGTAGCTGATGTCGAACGCGCCGTGATGCGTCGGGCCGTCGTCGCCGACCAGGCCGGCGCGGTCCATCGCGAAGGTCACGTTCAGGTTCTGCAGGCAGACGTCGTGGACGATCTGATCGAAGCCGCGCTGCAGGAAGGTCGAGTAGATCGCCGCCACCGGCTTCATGCCCTGCAGCGCCAGCCCTGCGGCGAAGAGGACAGCGTGCTGCTCGGCAATGCCGACGTCGTAGTAGCGCTCGGGCATCGCCTTCTGGAGGATGTTCAGCCCCGTGCCCGAGTTCATCGCGGCCGTGATGCCGACGACGCGCTCGTCGCGCTTCGCCTCCTCGACGATCGCGTTGCCGAAGACCGTCGTGTACTGCGGAACGACCGGCTTGCCGGTGCTCGTCTTGGCGGGCTCCTCAGCGGGGCGGCGGCCGACGATCGACGCCGGCTTGGCCGCATGCCACTTCTCCATGCCCTCGAGCCCGCCCTCCTCGGCCGGGGCGAAGCCCTTGCCCTTGACAGTGCTCACGTGGACCACGACCGGCCGGTTGGCGTCGAGCGCCTCGCCGATCGCCTCGCGCAGGGCGTGGACGTCGTGGCCGTCGATGACGCCGACGTAAGCCAGGTCGAGCTCCTCGAAGAACAGCCCCGGTGCCCAGTAGGCCTTGATGGCCTCCTTGATCATCGGGCCGAGATGCTCGAAGCGCTCGCCGATGCCGGCGGGCAGCTTGGTCAGCCGCTCCTCGAAGCCCTCGCGCGCACGGTAGAGCTTCGGGTTCAGGCGGATGCGGTTGAAGTAGCGCGAGAGCGCGCCGACGTTCGGGGCGATCGACATGCCGTTGTCGTTCAGCACCACGACCACGGGCAGCTGCAGGCCACCGAGGTTGTGGAGCGCCTCGAAGGCGACGCCACCGGTGAGTGCACCGTCGCCGATGACCGCGACCACCTTGCCGTCGTCGCCGATGCCCTTGCGCATCGCCTCCTTCAGGCCGACGGCGTACGAGATCGACGTGGAGGCGTGGCCGGCGCCGACGGTGTCGTGCTCCGACTCGAAGATCGAGCAGAACGGCGCGAGCCCCTCGTACTTCCTGATCGTGGAGAGGCGGTCACGGCGGCCCGTCAGGACCTTGTGCGGGTAGGCCTGATGGCCGACGTCCCAGATGATCTTGTCGCGCGGCGATTCGAGCAGGCTGTGAAGGGCGACCGCGATCTCGCAGGCGCCGAGATTGGCGCCGAAGTGGCCACCGATCTCGCCGATTGTGTCGATGATCAGCTCGCGGACCTCCTGAGCGACCTGCTGCAGCTGCTCCTCCTCGAGCTCGCGCAGGTCGTTCGGGCCGTTGATCTTGTCGAGTAGCGGGGTCATCTAGCTCTTGCGGGTGAGGATGTAGTCGGTGATTTGCTCGAGGGTCCCGGTCCGGCCATCTGCCTCCTCGAGCGCTGTGCGCGCCTTGGCGTGGCTCTCCAGGGCCAATTCCCTTGCTCGCTCCAGTCCGAACACGCTCACGTAAGTCCTCTTCCCATGCCGCTCGTCGGACCCCTGCGGCTTTCCGAGCGCCTCCTCGTCCCCTGTCACGTCGAGGATGTCGTCGACGATCTGGAACAGGACGCCCAGCTCCGCTGCGAAACGGGTGTAGGGGATTGTGGCAGGCTCGTTAATACCTTCCAGTCTCAGTACGGACTGGACCGAGGCCCCGATCAGGCGGCCGGTCTTCAGCTCGTGCAGATGGCGCAGTCCCACGGCATCCAGGGACGCCGACGCCGTGATGTCGACGTACTGACCGCCGACCATGCCGGAGACCGCAGCCGCGCGCGTGATCTCGCGGAGCGCGGCGTTCACGTTCTCGGGCTCCCCCTGCTGGTGCTCGAGGACGTGGGTGACGGCCTCGGCGAAGAGCGCGTCGCCCGCCAAGATGGCGACGTCCTCGCCGTAGACCTTGTGGTTGGTGGGCTTCCCGCGGCGCGTGTCGTCGTCGTCCATCGCCGGCAGGTCGTCGTGGATCAGCGAGTACGTGTGGATGAGCTCGAGCGCGGCCGCCAGCGGCAGCACGTGCGCGGGCTCGAGGTCGAGCGACGCCGCCGTCGCAAGCGCCAGCACGGGCCGGATTCGCTTGCCGCCGGCGAGCAGGCTGTAGCGCATCGCATCCTCGAGGCCCTGGGTCGCGGCCTCGCGTGAGAACGTCAAACCTTTGAGGTAGTCGTCGACCTGGCGCTGCAGGGCGACCGGGTAGGCGGCTTCCTGCACCGCGGTTGATCGCGAAGGATGCGGCGGAGCTGTCACCCTGAGGGAAGCTCCTCCTGGCCGGGGAGCGTCTCCTCCGGCTCGCGCGCCTGGGCGTCGAGCGTGGCGCCCACGCGAGCCGCCAGCTCGGCACAGCGCTCGACCGCCGTCGCCGCGTCCTCCGGCGAGAGGTCGCCGGCGCGCAGCTGATCCGCCGTGTTCTCGAGCTCAGACACGAGCTCCTCGAGCTCAGGGGTCATGCCGCGTCCTCCGTTCGCTTTACGGCGCCGAGGATGCCGTTCACGAAGCCCGGCGCCTCGGCCGCGCACAGCTCCTTGGCGGCCTCGACGGCCTCGTCGATTGCGACCTCGTCCGGCACGTCGGTCCGGTGAAGCATCTCGTAGAGCGCGACGCGGAGGATGCTGCGCTCGAGCGGCGCGATTCGGTCGAGCGTCCAGCCCTGCGCGTAGCGCTCGATCAGGGCGTCGAGCTCCTCTTTGTGCTCGAGCACACCGTCGACCAGCTCATGAGTAAACGAACTTGCGTCCTTGGGCATGACGTCCTCGAGCGGGCGGCCTGTGTCCTGCTGGTAGAGCGCGACCACCGCAGCTCGACGCTGATCGGCCCGGCGCATAGTTAGGCGCGCGAGATGTACTCGCCCGAGGAGGTCTGGACCTTGATCCGGTCGCCCACGTTGACGAACAGCGGGACCTTGACGCTCACCCCGGTCTCGAGCGTCGCCGGCTTGTCGCCACCGCCGGAGACCGTGTCGCCTTTCAGGCCCGGATCGGTCTCCGTGACCTCCAGCTCGACCGACGTGGGAAGCTGGATGCCGGACGGCGCGTCGTCGACGTAGAGGATCTCGATCTCCTCGTTCGGCTTGATCCAGCGCAGCTCCTCCGCCACGAGCTCCTGCGGGAGCTCTAGCTGCTCGTAGGTCTCCATGTCCATCATGTGGGCGCTGGTCCCGTCGCTGTAGAGGAACTGCATCTTGCGGACCTCGTTGCGGACAGCGCGGAACTTTTCCCCTGCGCGGAAGGTCCTGTCGATGACGGCGCCGTCGGAGACGCGCTTGAGCTTGGTCCGGACGAACGCCGGCCCCTTGCCGGGCTTCACATGCTGGAACTCCTGGACCCGGAAGATGGTCCCGTCCACCTCGATGTGATTGCCGTTCTTGAACTGGTTGGTCGAAATGATGGCGAATCAGTGCTTTCTAGAGCCAAATCTCAATACGGTTACGAGCTGACGATAGCCGTGGATAGGGGATCATTGGCTCGATCGGGCGCGTCACAGCCGCGATGGCGAGTACCCCAGATCCAAGGTCTGTCAGACCCTGCCTTCTGGGTACGGGGCGAACTCTCTCCGCTTCGCGGCTTTGAAGTTCGTGCCTCTCAAGAAGCGCGGCGACGCGACAAACGGTGCTCACCACGCGTTTCCGCGCGGGAACAGCGGAATGGTGATCTTCCGCGACAACGCCGACCGTCAGGTGCTGCTCGTGCTGCTCAAGGGGGTAGTCGACGCCTACCAGTGGGATCTGGGCGCGTACTGCCTGATGAGGAACCACTTCCACTTGGTAGTAATCACCGCGACCGCCAACTTCAGCGACGGCATGCAGCGACTCCTCAGCGCGTACGTCCGCTACTTCAACCACCGGCACGCGCGTGGCGGGCACCTATTCAAGCGACCGTTCAAGTCCGAGCCGATCAGAGACGAACGCCAACTGGCAATAGCGGTCGCCTACGTCGGGGCCAACCCCGTCCGCGCCGGTATCTGCACGGACGCCGGCGAGTACAGATGGAGCAGTCACGGCACGGGTGACGATCCGCACCGCACGAGTCTGATGTGCCCAAGATCCAGGGTCTGACAGACCTTGGACTTGGGGTACGGCCGCGAGCTTGAACCCCGCTTACGGTTAGCGGTCGTTTCAGAATTGGTTCGTACTGATCATGCGGCCCGAAGGCTAGCCGCGCTCGAGCGCACGTCGCACCTTGTCGCCGAGCCCTGCCAGGCGATCGACCGGCTCGTTCGAGAAGACGAAGCGGATGTGCCGGTCGGCGACCGGGCCACCCCAGCCCGTCATCGGCGTCGCAGCGACTTTCTCGCGGATGAGCCGGCGCGACAGCTCGACCGGGCCGACGCCGAGTCGCTCGCAGTCCATGAGCATCGACCAAGCGCCGTCGGGCTTCACGACAGGCAGCCCCTCGAGCTCCGCGAGCATCGCATCGCGGCGGCGCTGCAGCTCGGCGACGTTGCGGTCGAGATCGTCCTGCGACGCCTGAAGGGCGGCGACGGCGCCCGCCATCCCGATCCCACCGGGCGTGACCGCGTTGTAGATGTGCGCGAGCCCGAGATCGTCCGCCAGCTCAGGCGGGCCGATCGTCCACCCGACGCGCCAGCCGATCATCCGCCATTCCATCGACACCGCCGAAGCCGTGACCGTGCGCTCCGCCATTCCCGGGATCGACGCGGGATGCAGGACCGGCGCGCCGTCGAAGACAACACCCTCGTACATCGCCCAGTAGACGAGCCAGAGGTCGTTCTCGATGCAGACATCCGCGACGGCTTGCCACTCGTCCTCGTTTAACCGTCCGCCGTGCGGGAACGCTGGATTCATGAGGAAGACGACACGCGTCTTCGGGCCGACGGCCTCGCGCAGCCGCTCCGGGCTCAGGCGCCAGCTCCCGTCCTCGACGTGCTGTGGCGCGAGGCGAGGAATGGCACCGACCAAGCGGACGCGATTGATCATGCCCGCGTAGGTCGGGTCGGTCACGACGATCTCGTCGCCCACGTCGGTCGTGACGTTCAGAGCGTTGTTGAGGCAGTCCCCGTCGCCGCCGGTGATCGTGATCTGCTCCAGGCTCACGCTGACACCCGAGCGCCGCTCGAAGTGAGCTGCGACGGCCGCTTTCAGGTCGGCACGCCCGTCGAACGGCAGGTACGAGTTGTACTCGTCCACTCCCACGGCGCGGCGCGTCGCCTCGATTACCCCGTCAGGAACCGGTAGATCGGTGTCGAGATTCTCGAGCCGGAGGACGTCGGGGTCGTCGCCAGCGGCTTCTGCGACCTCGTCGATTCCAAAGCCCGGAATCTCCGCCAACCGGCCTGGGTGCCGCATTGAGCGACCCTACCCGAACGGGAACCGGGCGCCGCGCTGCCGCTTGCGGCTGCAACGGGCGCGACGGATACTGGGGCCGTGAAGCACGTTGGGGCTGTGAAGCAGATGACGGTGACGACGGTCGCGGCTCTGGCCATTTCAGCTGTCGCGTTCGCCGCCGGGCCTTCGATCCACGTCACACCCGGCACCGTCCACGCAGCGCACCGTGTCCAGCTGAGCGGCAATGCGGGCGGCTGCCCGACGGGCGACCGCGTCATGCTCCTGTCCCGCGCCTTCTCGCCGCGTCATGAGTTCGCCGGCGTGCCTGCCGTCTTCGCGCGGGTGCGGAGCAATGCGCACTACGGTCATTCCGTGCTGATCCCGGCGACAACGCACGCGGGTCACTACTCGATCAGTGGCCGCTGCGGTGGCGGTAACTTCGGCGTGACGGCCCACCTGCGCGTCCTGAGCCCGTGACGAGCCCACCACGTTCGGAGGCCTACATGGCCAAAGTCAGCGTCCGCTACATCGTCGACGACGTCGACGCTGCAATCGAGTTCTACAGCCGGGCGCTCGGCTTCCAGGTGGACATGCACCCCGCCCCCGCCTTCGCGATGCTTTCGCGCGCGGACCTGCGCCTCGTGCTTAGCGCCCCCGGCGGCGGGCCAGGCGGTGGGCAGTCAATGCCCGACGGGACCATGCCCGAGCCCGGCGGCTGGAACCGCTTCCAGCTCGAGGTCGACGACATCGAAGGGCTCGTCGCCGCGCTGCGCGACGAGGGTGCCAAGTTCCGCAACGACATCGTCACGGGCGTCGGCGGCAAGCAGATCCTCGTGGAGGATCCCGCCGGTAACCCGATCGAGCTTTTCCAGCCGGTAATCGACGAGGCGCGCCTCTCCAGCGACCAGTCGACCCGCTAGGCAGCTGGGGCGCCGCAACCGCGTCAACGGCTGCGGCGCCCGTGTGCCGTCAGACTCCGAGCGCTTGCAGGATGCGCTGCAGGTCAGCGGTCGACAGACCGCTTGTCAGGGTCGTGATGCCGAGGTTGTTCAGCAGGTTCTGCAGATCCGCCTCGCTGATCGTCAGGCCGAGGCTGGTCAACAGGCTTTGCAACGCCGGCAACGACGAGATGCTTGACCCGCCGGCGAGCGAGCAAAGCACGTCACCGAGCAACCCCTGCCCCGGCAGCGCGGTGATCGTCACCGTGACGGGGTCGTTCTTCGTCTTGCCGTAGAGGTCGACATTCAGTCCGAGCAGGTTCAGGTGAAGCGGTCCGAGGACCAGATTCAGGACCTGACAGCTGCTCGGGGTCTGAGCGGCGTTCCCGACGGCTGACTGCGCCGCCATCACATTCAGCGGATGACCTGAGAGCCTGTGATTCATCGCCGAGGCGACGCGTGGCAGCCTGATCTTCGCCTTGCTGAGTGCGCAGAACAGGTTGCCGAGAATGGCGCCGCGCGTGCCATACAGCTCCAGGTTGATCGCGCTTGTGTCGACCCGCGCGCCGAGCAGCGCGAGATGCAGCTGCTGCAGGTTCAGCGTGAGGATGTTGCAGCGCCGGCCGGCGCTGGCCCGCGCGACCTGGAAACGGACGGGCGCACGATCGCGCACGACCTGCCCGTTCGAGCCGAGAGTGCCGGTTATCTGCCCGACAGCAGTCAGCGCGCTTCCGCGCGCCTCGAACCTCGTGATCTTGGCCTTGAGGCTGAGCGTGCTCGAAGCCGCCATTGACGTGCTCGGAATCAGTAGCCCCGCGAGCACGAGAACAGGTACGAGCAGCAGCGTCCGTTGCCGCATTGGTCGATCTCCTCTGTAGGTTGACTAAGCGCCCGTCCCGTACCCACGCGTGCACTACCCGGGGCGCAGGGGCTGCAATCGTCAGAGTGCGTCAGAGCGTGCGGAACTTCGACAGGCGATTCGGGTTCTGAGCCAAGATGCTTGTCAGCGGCAAGCGCCTCTTCGTCTCCGTCGTGCTGCTGGTCGCTTTGGCGGCCGGCGGCGTGCGCGCGCTCGCGGCGGAACCGTCAACGACTACCGCGCTCGATCCACCCGCCTACAGCAATCCCGTGATGCCAGGCGACTTCCCCGACCCGACCGCCATGCGCATCGGGCCGGAGTACTGGGCGATCGCCACCAAGTCCGGCGGCCAGCCGTCTCCCCCAATCCTGCGCTCGCCCGACCTCGTCCATTGGTCCCTGGCCGGCTCTCTCTACACCCAGCCGCCTGCGTGGAGCACCGGCAGCCAGGTCTGGGGGCCGTGGCTCGTCCGGGACGGCGACCGCTATCTCGTCTACTACAGCGCGCGCAAGAAGCGCGGCCGCCCGTGCGTGACCGTGGGCGTTGCGAGCAATCCGATCGGCCCCTACACCGATTACGGCCCGCTCGTCTGTCAGCCGAATGCGTCGATCGACCCGAGCGTGGTCTACAACTCAACCGGCTGGCCGTTCCTCGTGTGGAAGGAGAACGGCGGCGACGCCCCGAGCTCGATCTGGACCCAGCCGCTCACGCAAGACCTGTTGCGCCTGACCGGCACGCCGCACAAGATCATGGTCGGCCATCGCCACAGCTGGGAGGGCGGCCTCGTCGAGGGCCCGCGAATCATCCGGCGCCATCACTGGCTGTACCTCTTCTACTCGGGCGGCCGCTGCTGCTCGCCGAGCGACTGCAGCTACGCGCTCGGCGTGGCTCGCGCCCACGGCATCTACGGGCCGTGGAAGCGAGCGAAGCAGAACCCGATCCTGAAGTCGGACAAGCGCTGGAAGTGCCCCGGCCACGGCGCCGTGCTGCAGTCACCGAACGGCCACTGGTGGCTGCTGTACAACGGCTTCCGCGCTAACGGGCCTCCGAACCGGGGGCGGGAGATGCTCCTCGACCTGGTCCACTGGTCGCGCGACGACTGGCCGTACTTCACGCCAGGCTCGATCCCGCCCACTACGCCGTAGGCGCGGCCGGTTTTCGAGTCGCGGCTCCGGGAACTCTGGATGGGTGGGGGGATCCGGACGTGCCCGCGCGCGCTTTCTGACCGCAGGGATAGCTCTGGTGTGCGCGCTCATGGCCGCCCCGGCGGCACACGCCGTCGCCCCGATCACCGACTCCTTCAACCGCGATGCGAACGGCCACTGCCCGACCTACGGCGATCGCGAAATCTGCTCCGGTGAGGTGCCGAGCTTCGACAACTCGAAGCTGGACGTCGACCTGACGCTGCCGCAGACGAACGGCAACGGCCCGCACCCGCTGATCGTGATGCTCCATGGGTTCGGCAACAACAAGCACGAGTGGGAGTCCACGACCGACGTGGGCGATGATGCCGACAAGTACCACTGGAACAACCATTGGCTGTCGGGTCACGGCTACTACGTGCTCACTTACACGGCGCGCGGCTTCCACGACGACGGCCCCGACCGCCAGGACGAGCCGAATACACCGAACGGTGACTCCGTCGACGTCCCCGCCGGAACCATCCATCTGAAGAGCCGCGAGTTCGAGATCCGCGACACGCAGTGGCTCGCCGCGCTCGTGGCTTCCGCCTACCCCGACGTGGCGCGCGACCAGCTCGCCGTCACCGGCGGCTCATACGGCGGTGGCGAGAGCTGGCTGCAGGCCAGCCGACCTGACTGGACCTTGCCGCACGAGCAGACCGCGAACGATCCGAATCCGTTGCCGGCGCTGCGGCTGCAGGTGGCGGTTCCCAAATACCCGTGGACCGACCTGGCGTACAGCCTGGCTCCGAACGGTCATCCGGGCCTGTCCCAGTGCGCACCTGACGATGACACGTGCGCGATCGGCAGCGGCAACCCGACGGGCGTCGTCAAGTACAGCTATGTGAATGGGTTCTTCGCGCTTGGCAGCGCGGACGGCGCTTTCGAGGAGGGCAGCGGACCCGGACCGCAGGAGGGTCCCTACAGCACCCTGGCCTGGTACAGCCGGCTCGTCCCGCCCCCACCAGCGCCCGGCGAGCCCTACGACGTGCCGGGTGACGAGATCGTCACGCAGATCCGTCGCGGCCTCACCGAGTTCCGCTCGTCCTATTACCAGGACAAGGCCTGGAAGGAGCAGGCCGCGAGCGGGCACGAGGTCGCGGTGTTCTCGATCCAGGGCTGGACCGACGACCTGTTCGAGGCGATCGAGTCGTTCCGCCAGTTCAAGTACCTCAAGCAACTCGACCCGCGCTGGCCGGTGGCACTCGGTCTCGGCGACGTCGGCCACTCGCGTGCGCAGAACCCGCCGTGGGCGTGGCACCGGCTGAACAACCAGGCGTGGCAATTCCTGCAGGCGAACATCGGGAGCTCCGACCACCCGCAGCAGACCACGGTCACCAGCGAGCAGACGCTGTGCGACGGATCTACCGCCGGCGGGCAGGAGCTGACCGCGACGACGCCCGGGGGGCTTTCTGCGGGCACCCTGAGCGTCGCATTCGATCGCGGCGACAGTCTCGACTCCGAGAGCGGCCTGGCCGATCCGAACGGCCCGGCGACCGACCCCCTCGTCGGCAGCGCCGCGGAGCCCGGCGAGGCGTGCCGCACTGACAAAGGCCCCGCGCTCGGCGGGTACACGGCGTACTCCGAGCCGCTGCAGACCCCGCGCACGTACATCGGCCTCGGCTGGGTCAAGGTGCCTTACACGTTCACCGGCGAGACCGGCCAGCTGGACGCGCGCGTCTGGGACGTTCCGCCGCAGGGCAAGGCGCTGCTCGTGACCCGCGGCACCTACCGCTTCACCGTGCCGCAGTACGACCAGGCCACCGGGACGATCAGGCTGCCGCTGTTCGGCAACCACTGGATACTGCCGCCCGGCCACCGGCTGCGGCTGGACCTGACCCAGGTCGACCAACCGTTCCTGCGCCCGAGCAACGCGCCGAGCAAGATCACGTTCAGCCCGCCGACGCTCGTGCTGCCCACGCGGCAGAGCGGCGATGTGACGCTCAGCGGCAGCCAGCTCTAGGTCGGGCCGCGCCGCGCGGTGCGCGCGGCACGCTTCGCCCGGTTACGCGAGCTCCCCAATCGCCGCTTCGACCTCGCTCAGCAAGCGGCCGTCGGCGACGGCCCTCGCAACTCGCGCCAACTCGGGGGCCACCTCACGGTCGGGCCCGAATCCAGGCACGAGCTCGCGGATGGACGCGCGTGCCGCATCAGTGCCCTCGGCAGGGCGCAACGGAGCGCGCAGCTCAAGCGCGCGGGCAGCAACCGTCAACTCGATTGCCACGATCCGCTGCAGGTTCTCCAATGCGCGCCGCAGCTTGCGAGCGGCTCCCCAGCCCATCGAGACGTGATCCTCCTGCATCGCGCTGGTGGGCAGCGAATCGACCGCCGCGGGTGCGGCAAGCCTTCGGCTGTCGGCCACCATCGCTGCCTGCGTGTAGTGGGCGAGCATCAGCCCCGAGTTGACGCCCGGCTCGTCGGCGAGGAAGGCCGGCAGCCCGGCCGAACGTGTGGCATCGAGCATGCGGTCGGTTCGCCGCTCTGCGATCGCGCCGGCGTCGGCGCAGGCGATCGCAAGGAAGTCGCAGGCGTATGCCAGCGGCGCGCCGTGGAAGTTGCCGCACGACTCGACGCGGCCGTCCGGCAGGATCAGTGGGTTGTCGATCGCCGAGCGCAGCTCGGCATCCGCCACGTCCGCCGCAAAGCGGGCGACGTCGCGCGCCGCGCCCAGCACCTGCGGTGCGCAGCGCAGCGAATACGCATCCTGCACGCGGTCGTCGCCCCAGCGGTGGCTCGCGACGATCGCGGAGCCGGCGAGCAGTCGCCGCATGTTCGCCGCGCTGGCGGCCTGCCCCGGCTGCGGCCGCAGCGCCACCAGATCCTCGGCGAACGCGCGGTCGGTGCCGAGCAGCGCCTCCACGCTCATCGCGGCAGCCACGTCCGCCAGCCGCAACGCGACCCAGAGATCGTCGAGCGCCAGGACCAGCATCGCCAGCATGCCGTCGGTGCCGTTGATGAGCGCAAGCCCCTCTTTCGGCCCCAGTTCGAGCGGCTCGATGCCCGCGTCCGCAAGCGCGGCCGCGGCCCCGATGTGCTCCTGCCCATTCGAGCCGGCGGAAACGGGTTCGTCGCCCGCCAGCACCGCGCCTTCGCCGAGCAGCACGAGCGCGCAGTGCGCGAGTGGCGCAAGGTCGCCACTCGCGCCGAGCGATCCGTGCTCCGGCACCACGGGCGTGATCCCGGCATTCAGCAACCCGAGCAGCCGTTCGACGACCACCGGCCGTACGCCGGAGTAGCCCATCGCAAGCGTCCGCGCGCGCAGCAGCAACATGCCACGGACGACCTCGCGCTCCACCGGCGGGCCCATGCCCGCGGCGTGGGAGCGAATGAGTGCGCGCTGAAGCTCGGCGCGACGCTCGGGAGGAATGGTCACGTTCGCCAGCGAGCCGAACCCGGTCGACACTCCGTACGCGGGCTCGTCGGACGCGGCGATGCGTGCAACTGCGGCAGCACCTGGGCCCATAGCCGCATGAGCGTCAGCGCCGAGCTCGACCCGCACCCCGCGCCGAGCGACGGCAACGACGTCCGCTCGCGCGAGGGAGGTTCCGGAAAGTTCGAGGACGTGGCCCTGGGCGGTCATCAAACGCCAGCCTAAGTCCTCGGCTGACATGAGCTGGCTGTTAGCCGCATCGAGCGCGCGGGTACCCGAAAACCGTACCCCGACAGCCACGGAGGGATTCGATGGCGACCACCAACAAGCCGGCGAGCACCGCGGCGTCAACCGCCCGCAAGGGAACCCGCAGCACGAATGGCAGCAAACGCGCCTCGCGTTCGGCGGCGCCACGCGCAGCAAGTTCGCGTTCAGCGGCGCCACGCGCCGCACGTGCGAGTTCGCGCGCAGCGACCGGCTCCGCTTCGAAGCGCTCGTCCTCGCAGGCGAAGCGCCCGCAAGCAGCAGCGCCGCCGCCGCAACAGGACAAGAGCAGCCGTGTGGCGACTATTGCGAAGGGCGCCGCGGGCATCGCCGCCGGCGCCGCAGCCATCGGGCTTGCCGCGCGCGCCGCGGTCAAGAACACGCAGCGGCCGCACGTGCTCGGCGTGGCCCTGCCGCGCGGTTTGAGCAACGGCAAGATCAACCCGAAGAAGTTGGACGTCAAGAAGGCAGCGAAGCAACTGGGCGACATCGCCGAGCGCATCGAGCAGACAAGCGACGACGTGCGACTGGCGAGCGCTCAGGTAAAGCGAGTTACCAAGCGGCTCTCGTAGACCCTCGCGAGCCGGCAAGACCATACGGTGGGCGCCGGTGACGAGCTTCTATCCCGCCGACCTTGCGCGCATCCACGACGAGGGCTTCGGCGAGTTCGCCCGCGCCGCCTCCTGCGAGGTGCTCCGCCGGCTGCCGCAGGAAGGCCTCGTGGTCGAGCTCGGCTGCGGCAGCGGCATCAGTACGCAGATCCTGAGCGAGGCGGGCTACCAGGTCGTTGGAATCGATATCGCCGCCGACATGCTTGCGATCGCCAGGCGGCGTGCGCCGAGCGCCGAACTACGCCGAGCGTCGATCTGGGAGGCGGAGCTGCCGCCATGTGTCGGCGTCACGGCGATCGGCGAGGTAATCAACTACGCGGCTGACGAACGCGCGGGCGCCGAGCAACTCCCGGAGCTGTTCGCTCGCGTGCACGACGCGCTGCTCCCGGACGGCGTGTTCATCTTCGACTTCGCGACACCCGGCCGTGGCACGCTGCGAGCGGGCGGCCCGCATGTGCGTGAGGGGACGGACTGGCGGATCGAGTCCGAGGCGGTCGAGGATCCCGCGAGCAAGACACTCGAGCGCCGCATGACGCTCGACGTCGGCGGTAGGCAGCGCGCGGAGATCCACCGGCTGCGCCTGTACGAACCGGAGCTCGTCAAAGGATGCCTCGAGCATGCGGGATTCCGATCCGAGGCGCTCGCCGGGTACTGCGATTTCGGTTTCTGGCCCGGCTACGGAGCCTTCGCTGCGCTCAAGCCTGCCCGCAGCTCAGGCCGATAGGCGTCCGTCCGCGCGCAGCTTCTCCAGGTGGGCGTCGAGCGTCGCCGCTGCGGCAGCGCGCAGCATCGGGATGCTGTCGATCGGCGCGTCGTCCCAGGCGCGATCAAGGATCTCGTCGTTCGTGCGTGCTCCCGCCTCGATCGCCGCCAGCACCTTCCGCTCGCGCTCGAGTCGATGCTCGATGTAGTGCGCGATTCGGTCATGCGGATCCCACACCACCGGCCCGTGGCCGGGACAGATCGCATCGAGATCCAGCTCCAGCAGGCCCTCCAGCGCCGCTAGGTACCCGGCGAGACCGCCGCCGTCACCGGGCACGAAGACGCTGCCCTCACCAAGGATGGTGTCGCCCGCGAAGCAGACGCGGTCGCGGATCAGGCAAACGCTGTCGCGCGAGTGCCCGGGCGACGGGACGGCCGTGAACGGCCCCGGATCGTCGCCGGAGCCGGGGTGGCGAACGGGCACCCCGCCGGCCATCGACGCGAGCCGCGGCGCGCCCTGCGCATGGTCGAAGTGGTCGTGCGTCAGGACGATGCCCTCGATCGAGCCCCCGGCGGCGCCGAGCACGGCCCGCAGGTGCGCCTCGTCATCCGGCCCAGGGTCCACCACCCACCGCGCCACGACATACGTGTTGGTCCCGTCGAGTGTCATCGGCGACGGGTTGTCCGCGCGCACGCGGACGACTCCCGTGGGCAGTCGGTCCACGAAGCGAATGCTCGCACGGTCCAGATAGGGTGCCGCGCCGTGGACAAGGTAGATCTCGCTTTCGCCGGAATCGCCCGCCAGGCCGAGCTGATTCGCAACGGAGACGTCTCCTCCCGCGAGCTCGTCGAGCTCTACCTGGAGCGCATCGAGCGCCTGGACCCTCAGCTGAACGCGTACCGCGTCGTCATGGCGGAGCGAGCACTCGCGGAAGCGGACCAGGCACATGCCCGTCGCCGGAGCGACGACGACCGGCCGCTGCTCGGCGTGCCGATCGCGCTCAAGGACAACGTCGACATCGCCGGCGAGGTGACGACACACGGCACGAGCGCCTACGGCGCGCCCGCCACGGAG
Source organism: Thermoleophilaceae bacterium (assembly GCA_036269895.1). GTDB lineage: Bacteria > Actinomycetota > Thermoleophilia > Solirubrobacterales > Thermoleophilaceae > DATBDN01. Next base: position 10,242 of record DATBDN010000047.1, on the reverse strand, counting down.
GACGCGGAGATCGTGAAGCGGCTGCGGGCCGCCGGCGCGGTGATCCTCGGCAAAACGCTGCTCCCCGAGCTGGCGATCTATCCATGGACCGAGTCCGCCAGCTTCGGTGTCACCCGCAATCCCTGGGACACCTCGCGCACGACCGGTGGCTCGAGTGGCGGGAGCGCCGCGGCGGTCGCCGCGGGCCTGGCTGCCGCCGGCATGGCCTCCGACGGAGGTGGCTCGATCCGGATTCCGGCCGCGTGCTGTGGCCTCTTCGGCCTCAAGCCGCACCGCGGCCGCGTGTCGCTCCTGCCCGACCCCGAGCACTGGCACGGGTTGAGCGTGTTCGGCTCGGTCACCCGCTCGGTCCTGGACAGCGCACTGTGGCTCGACGTCGTATCGGGGCGCGCCGAAGGCGATGCCGAGCCCGCGCGCCCGCCGGCGACGAGCTTCGTCGAAGCGGCCCGGAGAAGTCCGGGCAAGCTGCGCATCGCGGTCTCTACAGCCACGGGTCTACCGCCGGTGAAGGTGAAGCCCGAGGTGGCGAGCGCCGTCGAGCAGACCGCCGCGTTGTTGCGCTCGCTTGGGCACGACGTGCAGCGGCGCGACCCGAAGTACGGATTCGTGCAGCCGGTCTTCCTCCCGCGCTGGCTGCGCGGCATCTACGACGACGCGACCCGGTTGCCCCACCCGGAGCGCCTCGAGCGGCGTGTGCGCCGGCTCGTCGCAGCCGGCAGGGTGATCAATCGCAACTTGCTCGCACGTTCGCGCGCCGCCGAGCCCCAATTCGCGGCGCGAATCGGCGAAGTCTTTGCCGATTTCGACGTACTGCTCACCCCGACGATCCCGACGCCGCCCTGGCCCGTGCTCCGCTTCGAAGGCCGCAGCGTCGTGGGAGCCACGATGGGCGCCTCGGACATCGTGCCATTCACGGTGCCGTGGAACGTGACCGGCCAGCCCGCGGCGTCGGTGCCTGCGGGCTTCACCGGCGATGGATTGCCACTCGCCGTCCAGCTGATCGGGCGTCCCCACGACGAGATGACGCTGCTGTCGCTGGCCGCGCAACTCGAGGCCGAGCGGCCCTGGGGCGGCGAGCGCCCTGCGCTCGCTGTGTGACGCGTGACCACTGAGCCGTGGTTCAAACCGGATTCTCCGGGCATAGACCAAGTGGAATGGCGGCTCGCCGATCACGTTTTCCGCGCTTCCAAGGGCGCAACGGCCACCACCCCACGTCCGGGTGGAGGGGCATTGACCTGGGCGGTCACGAGGTCGTCAGCCGGCTTCACATGCGGATGCGGCCAGCGCCGCAGGCCGCCGGAGAGGGCCGGCACGCGCTCGACCGTCTCGAGGGCTCGATCCCCGGCGATCAGCTGATGGAGCTGCGCCTGCTGGTGACGGAGCTGCTGACGAACAGCGTCAGGCACGGCGCCGGGCCCGAGGACTGGATCTCGCTCGACGTCGAGATCTACGCGAATGCGGTCCGGGTGGTCGTGACCGATCACGGTCCCGGCTTCGAGCCCGAGGCGAGCCCCACGCCGAATGTCGATCGTCCGGGCGGCTGGGGCCTGTGCCTGGTCGACCGCCTGGCGGACCGCTGGGGCGTGAACACCGGCGAGACGACCGAGGTCTGGTTCGAGCTCGACCGCGGCCCGTTCGCGGCCGCCGCCTGAATCAGAGCCCGGAAGCGCTCTCGATCAGGTCGAGCTGGTCGTGCAGCTGCGTGATCTCGAAAACGCGCCGCACTGACGGCGGCCCGGGGACGATGGCGAGACGTCGCCCCTCGCGGTGTGCCCGCTGGTCGGCCATCACCAGGGCGCGCAGCCCGCTCGAGTCCATGAAGGCGAGCTGGCTCAGATCGATCACGATCGTCTCCGGCGCGTCGGCCTCGACCTTTCCCAGCACCGACTCGAACTGCTGGATGCCGGCAAGGTCGAACTCGCCGGCGAGTGTCACGTACATGACACCCCCCTCCGCCCGCGACTCCACGCGAAACTGGGCCATGGCGGTGGACTCTATGTCGCCGCCGCTTTACGCGCCGAAAAGCGCAACGCTGGTTGAGAAACCGTGCACGAAGCTGCGCGCGCCGACGGGGCCGATCTCGCCTGCGCAGAAGAACCCGGCCGCCGGTGCCGGGCCGATCTCGCGCGCGAGCGCGTCCACGTCGTGGCCGGCCGAGCCGAACATGTGCGAGCCCCGTCCGTTGCATGTGAACATCAGCGCCCCCGCGGCGGGTCCGGGCAGCTCTCGCGCGGCACGTTCAAGCGCATCGCGCAGGTCGATGTCCGCTGAGGCCGCGTCGCGGACATGGAGCCGCACGGTCTGGCCGATTCGCACGCGCTCGCCGATCGTGATCGTGCGCTCCGTTTCGTCCACCGACATCAGGGCGCGCACCAAGAAGTCGCCGCGAGTGTAATCGGGGCGGTTCTCGTCGATCACGATGCCCACTAGCAGGCCCTGTGTGGCCAGCGCCTGCTCGTCCGGCGACAGCTCCCCCTGGATCGCGTCCATCAGGCGGTCGAGCGCCGGTCGGCTGGCCAGCTCCTCGATCACGTTGCCGTCGCACGCGGTGACCACCATCTCCGGCCCGATCGGCGAAGCACCCTGCGAGACCGTGCAGTTGACCGCCACGTCACTCAGGACGATCCCCACCGCTCCCGTCGGCGCCACCGAGCGGTCGTGGAAGAGCGCGGCGGGCGCCGACTCGGCTGCGGCCAGGCCGCCCACGACCGGCACGCCGGGCGACGACTCGGCTATCTCGCTGAGCAGCGCCTCGGCCGGGAACGTGTAAGGGTCGACGAACATGACGAGCGCCTCGTCATCGTCCAGGTCCGGCATGCCTGCGATCAAGAGCCGGTTCTCGCCCGCCGGCATCGCCTCGAGATGAAACGCTTCGGCAGAGCCGGCTCCCAGCGATGCGGCCCAGACGACCACCCCTCCGGTCTCGACTTCGCGGCGAGTCCCAACCACTCCCTGCGCGCCGCAGCCCGCGAGTGCGGCCGGGTGCAGGCGGTCGTGGACGGCGTCGAGACCTGCGCTCGCGTGGCCCAGGTTGTCCTGGCCCGCGAAGACCAGCGCCACGTCGCACGGTGCTCCGCCCAGGCCCAGGGCGGCTCGAGCGGCGGCCTCGGCGAAGGCGTCGACGCCGCTGTCGCCGTCTACGAGGCCGGTGGCGAAGCTGACGGCGCTCACGCCAACTCCATCTGCTGGCCGGCTGCTGGAGCGTCCGGCGGCGGGCCGGGATCCTGGCCGATCAGCTCACGGAAGCGGCGCGCTGAATCCGGGGCGTTGCTCGAGCGGTTGTTGTTGAAGGCCACGTGGACTTCGGCGGAATCCTCGGCCAGCGACCGCGCGCGCTGCCCGATCTCCTGCAGCTCGTCGTCGGAGTAGACCCAGCCGAAGCGCTCAGCGACCGTCTTGCCCTTCAGGTAGCCCTCGGTGTTGCGCCCGTGTAGGCGCAGGTAGGCCACGTCACGGCGTGTGACCGCGTCGATCGGCGGCAGGATCTGGAAGTTGTCGCCCGGTGGCGAGTCGACGCAGACGAAGGTGACGCCGTGGCTCTCGTACCAGTCGAGCGTCTGCTCGAGCCGCTCCTCGTCGACCCAGTCGCGGTTGCGCAACTCGATCGCCAGGCCCGGCTCGCGGAGCCGCTCGGACAGTGGTGTGAGATCGTCGAGATTGTGCTTGCGGGGTGAGAACGCCGGCGAGAGCTGCAGCAGGAACGGGCCGAGTTTGTCCGCCTCGGCCAGCGGCTCGATCGCTTCGAGCGTCGCATCGACCAGCAGGTCCTGGAGATCCGACGTCAGGATCACACGCCCGCGCTCGTCGGTCTTCGCCTTCGAACGCAGCTCGGGCGGCAGCGAATCGGCGCCCGCGGAGTGACGTGAGAGCAGCCGGTGCAGCTTTACGTCGAAGGTGAACCTCTCCGGTGTGATCTCAGCCCAGCGGGCAACGGTCTGCTGGGTCGGGATCGCGTAGAAGCTCGAGTTGACCTCCACGTACTCGAAGCGTTCGGCGTACCAGGCCAGGCGGTCGCGGGCCGCCATTCGGCGGGGATACCAGTCCTCCACGAAGCCCGGATCGGCCCAGCTGGAGGTTCCGACGAGTATCCGGCCCGCCATCACTTTCACGGTACTCCCTAACCGCGACGGCCAAAGCTATGCGCCGCGGGAGCGACCGCACGCAGGTCCGCCCCATCTTCCTGAGTGGACCAGGCCTTGCGCGGCTCGATGTGTCGCACGTCGGCCACGGGCATGTCCGGCCGGTCGAGCCGCTTGACCGAGCGCGCGACCACATTGATCACGCCGCTACGGCGCTCGAGCTTGCCGTCGACGACCACGAACGGCTCGGCCCTGACGGCCAACCGGCATGCGTCGTGGACCGGCGGCGCGACGATCACGTTGAACGTCCCCTGCTCGTCCTCGAGCAACATGAAGGTGACGCCCTTCGCGGTGGCCGGGCGCTGGCGCGCCACGACCAGCCCCGCCAGTTGGACACGCGCGCCGTCGCGGATCGTCTTCAGGGCGGCACTCGGCACGATCGTCTCCGGCAAGTCGGGCCGCATCAGCTCGAGCGGGTGCTCGCGCAACGTCACCTTCGTGGACGCGTAGTCCGCGACGAGGCGCTCCCACGCGTTCAGCTGCTTCAGCTCGGGCGCCTCGACGTCCAGCGGCAGCGCCAGCTGCACGCCGCCGTCGGTCTCGTAGCCGGGCACCGCGACGCCAAGCTCCCAGAGCGCCTGCCGCCGCGAGCCGTCGCAGAGCTCGTCGCAGGCGCCGGCCCACGCCAGGCGCTCGAGCGTCTCACGCTGCGCCTTGCAGCGCGCGGCGAGATCCGCGGCCGAGACGAACGGGCCGCCGCGGTCGCGCTCGGCCACGAGCGCTTCGACGTCAGCCGTGCGGACGCCGTTGACGTAGCCGAGCCCCATGCGGATAGCGCCATCCTCGGTGCGGCAGAGCACGATGCTGCGCTGCACCGACACCGGCAGCACTTCGATCCCGTGGCGCTGGGCGTCGTGGACCAGAGCATCCGACGGGTAGAAGCCCATCGGCTGTTCGTTCAGCAGGCCGCAGAGGAACTCCGCCCCGTAGTAGACACGCAGCCACGCCGACTGATATGCGAGCAGGCCGAACGCCGCGGAGTGCGCCTTCGGGAACCCGAAGCCGGAGAAGCCCACCACCTGTTCGAAGATCCGCTCCGCCACCTCGCACGACGCTCCCCTGGCCAGCGCCCCCGCGACGAACTTGGCCTCGTACGGCTTGAGCGAGTCGGGATGGCGCGCCTTGCTCATCGCTCGCCGCAGGCCTTCGGCCTCCCCGGGACTGAAGCCGGCGAGCGCCATCGCCACCTCGATCACCTGGTCCTGAAAGACAATCGCGCCGTAGGTCTCGCCGAGGACGGACTCCAGCGCCGGGTGCTCGTACGGCACCTCGTAGGACGGGTCGGCGCGCTTCTTGGCGCGGCGCTCGATGTATGGATGCACGGCGCCGCCGATGATCGGCCCGGGCCGCACGAGCGCGACCTGCACCGTCAGGTCGTCGAGGTTGGCCGGCAAGGTGCGCGGCAGCATCGACATCTGCGCACGGCTCTCGATCTGGAATACGCCCACCGTGTCAGCACACTGGATCATGTCGTAAACCTGCTTGTCATCCAGCGGAATGCGCGACAGGTCGATGCGCTCGTTGCGCGTGCGTGCCACCTCGTCGACGCAGCGCTCGACTGCTGACAGCATCCCGAGACCGAGCAGGTCGATCTTCAAGAAGCCGGCGTCCTGGCATGAGTCCTTGTCCCACTGGACCATCTGCCGGCCCTCCATCGCGCACGGCTGCACCGGGCACAGGTCGATCAGGGGCTGGGTGGCGACGATCATGCCGCCGACGTGCTGGGTCACGTGGCGCGGCAGGTGCGCTGCCTCCTGCATCAACCGAGCGAGCCAGCGCCAGCGCGACGACTTCGCGCGCTTGCCGACCGCCGTCCAAAGCTCGTTCTCGACGTCATGGACGAACCACGGGTCGGCGCCGCGCGCCGCTCGCTCGATGTCGCCCGGCGGCAGGCCGAGCGCCTTGCCGAAGTCGCGTATCGCGCCCTTCACCTGGTAGGTCGCAAAGGCGCAAACGAGCGCCGAGCGCTCGCGTCCGTAGCGCTCGTGCACCCGTGGGATGAGCTTCTCGCGGATGTCACGCGGAAAGTCCAGGTCGATGTCGGGGAGCGCCTTGAGCTCGTCGTTGAGGAACCGCCCGAGGCTGAGTTCGGCCTCGATCGGGTCGACGTGTGACAGGCCGGTGAGGTAACACACGATCGAGGAGACGCTCGAGCCCCGGCCGCGGCCCGGCGGCAGGAGCGCTCGAGCGGTCGAGGGGCCGCGGACCTCGACGGCGACCTCGCGCGCCAGCTCGAGCATGTCGCGATGCAGCAGGAAAAAGCCGGACAGGCCAAGGCCGCGGATGACCCCCAACTCGTCGTCCAAGCGGACGCGGGCGACCGCCTGACTCGCGCGGCCGGCGTAGCGCTGCTCGAGCAGCGACGCGCACAGCTCGGCGAGCTTGCGGTCGGCCTGGTCGTCGTCGGAGCCCGGATAGCGGTAGCCCAGGTCGTGGCCGAGGTCGAACTCGATGCGCTCGGCCAGCAGCGCCGCCTCGGCCAAGGCCTCGGGGTAGTCGCGGAAGCGCTCGGCCAGCGATTCAGCGGACATCAGCGCATGGGCGGAGTTACCACGCCGCAGCGGCTCGGACTCGTCGAGCGTTGCGCGCGTGCGCACCGCGACGAACACGTCCTGCAGCGACGCCCGGCGTCGATCGTGCACGTGGACGTTGCCGGTGGCCACACACCGGACTCCCAGCCGCTCGGCGAGGTCCGCGAGCAGTCGGTTGCGGCGGCGGTCGTGGCGCGCAAGCGGACGCTGCAACTCGACGCGGAAGCGGTCCGGCCCGAATGCGCGCAGCAGCCGCTCGGCGACACGGCGCGCCGCGGCGTCCTGCCGGCGCTCCAGCCGCGCGGCCACGGCCCCGTCGCGCGCGCACCCGGAGAGGCAGATGAGCCCGTCGGCGTGCTGTTCGAGATCGGAGAGTGTGATGTAGGGCTGCTCGGGCTCGCGCCCCGGGACCGGCCTCGTCGTCGCATGCGCCAGCGTCAGCAGCCGGCAGAGATTGCGGTAGCCCGCGCGCGTCTCGCACAACACCGTCAGGTGGTGGCCGTCGTCGAGCGTCAGCTCGGCGCCGGTGATCGGCTTGATGCCGAGGCCGGCGCACGCGTGCACGTGCTCCATCGCGCCGTGCAGGCCGTCGTGGTCGGTCAGCGCCAGCGCGGAGTAGCCGAGGTTGGCGGCGGCGGATGCCAGCTCGACCGGATGCGACGCGCCATCCAGGAACGAAAAGGCCGAATGGCAATGCAACTCGACTGGCATGGTCAGCCGCGCTGCGAGTACCAGCGACCGTTTGTGAGATCTCGGAAGACCAGGACGCAGCGGCCGGTCTCGAGGACGAGTTCGAGGTACCGCCGCCGCACCGGCCGATCGCTCCACCAACGATCCTCCACGAGCCAGTCTTCGAGCACCGACTCGACGTGTGTCGCCCCGTACGACGCCGGCAGCCCGCCTGCGCCCAGCTGGACTTCGACCGATCGTGGACGCCCCAGGCGCTTCGCGCCGGTCATCACCGCTCCTCGGGGAACGGCGCAAGCACCGCGCGGCGCTCGGGCAGGCGCGAATCCGGATCCACCTCGAGCACTCGCATCAGAGCGTCCTGTCCGGCCGCGCGGCGGACGTGCCGAACCGCCTCGCCCAGGCGTGCGCGCCGCACCTCGCCCGGGTCCTCGACGAGCGCATGCTGGTCGTGCGCCGGCGGCCCGAAGGCCTCGACCTCGATGGCCAGCGACTCGGCCGGCGCCGGCAGGTCCGCCAGCCGCGGCGCCAGCGCGAGGCGGATGCGCCCCGCGTCCGCAGTCGGGCGCCGCAACGGAATGCTGATGCGCCAGGTGCCGCCTTCCACGAACCGCGCCGAGAGCGCGAGCTTGCGCAGCGAGCGCCCGCGCCGCTCACGACGCGCGAGCACGCGCGCGACGATCAGCTCGAGCGCGCGCTCCAGCTGAGGGCCGGACGCCGCCTCCGGCAACGTCAGCCGTTCCAGCACGGGCTCAGCCGGCCGCCGAGGCTCGAGTGGCGTGTCGAGCCCTTGCGCAAGCTCGAGCGCCAGCAGCCCCGGATGACCAAAGCGCTCGGACACCGCCGACGGCGGAAGCGCAGCGAGCTCGCCGAGCGTGTGGATGCCAAGCCGCTCGAGCAGCTCGGGCAGCTCCTCGAGGCCGGGCCGCGAGCGCAGCAAGCCAACCGGAAGCGGCGCGAGGAACGCGCGTACGGCGGCCGCCGCCACGATCCCGTTGTTACGAAGGTGCTCTGACCCCGTTTGTAACGACTTGCGGCGGCTTCCGCGGGCTTGCGTTGCGACTGCGTAGGCGGCGAAGCGGCTCGGCGCCACGCCCAACCGGATCGCGCTTGGCATCGATCTCCGGACCGCCGCCAGCACGCCCTCCAGGTGCCCGCCATGCAGGCGTTCCAGTCCCCGCGCCTCGAAATAGGCGACCCCGGGATCGTCGGATTCGACTGCTGCGCCGAGCGACTCCAGCCGGTCCAGGACGGCGTTCCAATACCCGCGCGTCGCCTCCGGGTCCGCAGGCAGCAGCCGCAGGTCCGGGCAACGCGACAGCGCCTCGCCCACCCGCATGCCCGGCACGATCCCGAACGCCTCCGCCGCCGGTGACGCCTCCCCCACCCGTTGCTCGCGCCCCGGCTCCGGCGCCAGCGCGACGGGTTCTCCGATCAGCTCCCGCCGCGCTCCACCAAGCGCCGCGATCAGTGGCAGGCGCTTGAGGAGTACGCAGACGACCATGATCGAACACATGTTCGCATAGTGCCCAGAGCGAGTGCAAGTTCGGCATCGAATACATCGACTCGTGGCTCAAGAGCACCGGCGCCGTGGCGATAAACAACCTGACGGAAGATGCAGCCACAGCCGAGCTGACGAGCTACCCGAAATTCCTCACGCGACCCGCACACGACCACTTGAACTGAGCCGCCGCAGCTGGCGGCCACCCATGCCGGCGCCGGCAATCTGCGTGGCAGGCATCGCCCTGCTCGCGTTCGTCGCAACCGCGATCTACGCGGTTCCGCTCGACCGCTTCTTCGTGATGCCCGACGAGCTCACCTACCAGAAGGCGGCTCTCGAGATCTGGAAGTCACCGCCGCTCGTGGGCCCGAGCTCCGACTGGTTCGTCTCCTGGTCGCAGCTCGCGCCGCTCGTGTACGCGATCCCGCTCGGCGCCGCGCACGACCTGGTGGCCGGCGTGCGGATCGCGCACCTGATTGCGGCGCTGTCGATGGCGCTGACCGCGGTGCCCGCGTACCTGCTCGCCCTCGAGGTCACCCGCAAGCGCAATGCCGCCTACCTGGTCGCAGCGCTCTGTGTCTCGGTCCCGTGGATGGCGATGGCGGGGACGCTGATGACCGAGGTCTTCGCGTACCCGGCGTTCACGTGGGCCGCCTGGGCGACCGTCCGCGCCTGCGCCGACCCACGGCCCCGCAACGACGCGCTCGCGCTCGTCGCGACGTTCGTGGCGATCTTTGCGCGCGCCCAGCTCGTCTTCGTACCGGTGGCGCTGCTCGCCGCGATCATCGCCTGCGTCGTCCGCGAGCGCCGCTCGCTCCGCGCGCATCGTGTGCTCGTGGCAGCGACAGCTCTCGCGGCGCTCGTGGTCGTGCTACGGCTGGTGCTTGGCGGCGGCCTGCGCGGAGCCATCGGGTCGTACAGCGACCTGAGCCAGGCGCACTCCGTCTCCCTCGCGATCCTCGGGCGTCTGACGGCCTACGTCGGCGTGGCAGTCGCGGCGGTGCCGCTGATCGTCGGCATCCCGTGGATCGCGGCTGCGCTGGTCCGCCGACGGGAGCCGGTCGCCGAGTTCGGATTCGCGGTCTTCGCAACATGCTCGATCGTCGCCGTCGCCTACCAGGCGAGCTTGGAGCTCACGCAGCCCGGGCGCCTGCACGACCGGTATCTGATCTACGCGCTGCCACTGCTGTTCACCGCGATGGCAGCGGCGCTGGTGTCGCGACGCAGGCTGGTCGCGGGCACGGTCGTCGTGGGACTCCTGTTCGCGGCGCTCGTCAGCCGTTACGACTTCTTCGAGGCGGGGGCCGAGCTGCCATCGCTCAGCTTCACGCTGCACGAGCCGATCAACAGCATTGCGTTCAGCTTCGGAGATCAGCTGGGGATC
>DATBDN010000046.1:0-11331 GCA_036269895.1 Thermoleophilaceae bacterium | reverse complement strand
TGCCGTGATCCCCGTACTTGGGGTCTTCCTGGGTCGCCGGCGCCTAAGCGCGCATGCGCGCACGCCCTCGAAGACCGGGGGCCGATCGCGCTTGCACGACGCACGCGGGTCGGGCGACGCCGTGGTGACGCCGGTCGGGGCGTGACGCGGAGGGCGCTCGCCGTCGTGCTGCTGGCCGCGGGCCTGTGGCCGGCGACGGCGCTCCGCCCGACCCCGGGCGCGCCGGCAGAGCGCGCGCTCTACAGCGACGCACCGAATGGGATGTACCTGGTCGACACGGGCTGGACCATGCGCCGCGATCCGACAAACGCCGGGCTTCGGCAGAAGTGGCAGGCACCGGGCGCGACGGCGGGGTTCAAGGCGGTCACGGTGCCAAATGCCTTCAACGCACGCGACCTGAGCAAGCGCAGCTTCGCAGGCAGCATTGCTTGGTATCGCGTGAGCTTCAGGACGCCCGACGCGGCCGGCGTGGTCGCGTGGCGTGCGCGCTTCGAAAGCGTCAACGTCGATGCGACGGCGTGGCTGAACGGCGTGCAGATCGGCCACCACCGCGGCGCGTACCTACCGTTCGAGTTCGACCTCGACGGCATCAAGCCGGGCACGAACGAGCTCGTGGTCCGCGTCGACAGTCGAGGCAACGCCGGCGACCTGCCGCCCGCCAACCGCGAGCGGGGCTGGTGGAACTACGGCGGCATCGTCCGCGAGGTCTACCTGCGCGCTGTGCGCACGTTCGACCTCAGTCAGCTGCGCGTGGTCGCCAAGCCGGCCGACACCGTCCACGCGCAAGTGACTGCCGCGGTCCGCAATGCATCGGCCACGGCCGCGCCATTGGCATTGGCCGTCACGGTCGACGGGCCTGATGGCTTCCACTACGCCGCCGACCAGCCGCAGCCGCAGGTGGGGCCAGGCCGGAGCGCCGACGTCTCGTTCGATGTGCCGATAGCCAACGCGCAGCTTTGGACACTGAAGCACCCCGCGCTCTACCAACTCACGATTGGGCTGAGCGGTGGCCAGGTCGTCACGACCCACTTCGGCGTGCGCCAATGGGGCGTCAGCGCAGACGGGCGCCTCCTGCTCAATGGCAAGCCGCTCACGCTGCGCGGGGCGAGCTTCCACGAGCAGACGCCGAGGCGCGGCTCCGCGCTCACGCCCGCGGACCGCGACAGGCTGGTCGCCGAGCTCGTCCGGATCCGGGCGAACTTCGCGCGTCAGCACTACCCGCCGCACCCGGCGCTGCTCGAGGCGTTCGATCGCGACGGCATCGTCTTCTGGGAACAGATCCCGGTCTGGCGCGTGCGCGAGGACCAGCTCAGGCGCGCGTCGTTCCGGAAGACGGCGCTGAGCGCACTACGCCAGGCGATCCTGCGCGACCGCAACCACGCCGCGGTGCTCGCGTGGAGCGTCTCGAACGAAACCCTGCGCGGCGGCTCCGGCGAGACCACCTACTTTCATGCCGCCCGCAAGCTCGTGACGAATCTCGATCCGACGCGCCTGCTCGCCGCAGACAAATCTCTGCGCCCACTGAACGATCTGCCGAGGTCGTACCGCCTGCTCGATGCGATCGGGCTGAACGAGTACGTCGGCTGGTACGGCGGGCGCACCTCGGAGCTGCCCGGGAACCTCGCGAAAGCGCACCGCAAGTTCCCCAGGCGGGTGCTGGTGATCACGGAGTTCGGCGCCGAAGCCAACCGCTCGGGTGCGGCTTCGTCGAAGGGGACCTACGCCTTCCAGCAGCGCCTGCTCGCGAGCCACCTGGACGTATTCGACAAGACCGGCTATCTGAGTGGGGCCCTGGTCTGGGCGCTGCGCGACTTCGCCGTGCGGCCGGGCTGGACGGGTGGCAACCCGCACCCACGGCCACCGATCCTCTTCAAGGGGTTGTTCAAGCAGAGCGGTGCCGCGAAGCCGGCGGTGGCCAAAGTCCGACGGCTCTTTGCCACTGTCCTTGGCGACTAGCGGTGCATTGGCGGTCGTGCGGTCAGTCGTCAGGACCAAACGGTGGCCCAAGGTTGATCTGGCCGTGGGCTCTGAACAGCTCAGCCAGATCCTCCGCCGAGGGACGGGGTGCGTCGCCGGGCGGAAGCGTCGGCGCGGTCGCCGGCACTGATCCGTCCCGAACCATGCGCTCAAGTCCCGCCGGCGTGCTCAACGCGAGGACGTGCGCCCGCTCGCTGTCGACCCGAAACGTGTGCGCGACACCGATTGCGAACACGGCAGTCGCTCCGCTGTCCAGATCGAACCGCTGGCCGGCCGCCTCGATCGTGAGCCGGCCGTCGAGGACGATGAACGTCTCGTCATAGGGGTGCGTGTGAAGCGGCGGCGAGGCGTTACGCGGGAACAGGAACTCGATAAGGGCGAACCGTCCGTCGACTGCTTCACCCGGCACCCTGATCGTTGCGAGGGTCCCGAGGAACCACAGTTTCTCTCCCTCGCCCGCGCTCGACCACGTCGGCACGGGGCTGACCGCGTCCGTCATGCTCGGACTGTATCTGCGCGCCAGTCATGGCTCGGCCGCAGTTTCATGCCCTGATCAGCGGGACCGATTGTCCCCGCCGGTCCCGGCCGGCAAGCGCCTTCCTGAACCCCGAAGATCGCTCAGCAACGCGCGGCGGCGTCCGCCGTGCGTCCCGCGGCGTCCGTCACGCCCGGTTGCGCTCCCACACCAGCCGCAACCCAGTGAGCGTCAGCAGGTCGTCGACGTCGTCGATGTTGTCGCAAAACTGTGCTATCGCCGGCGCCAGTCCACCCGTGGCGATCGCCGTCGCCTCGATGCCGAGCTCCTCGCGGATGCGGCCGACGATGCCGTCCACCTGCCCCGCGAATCCGTAGACGATCCCCGAGCGCAACGCGGCTTGCGTGCTGCGCCCGATCGCCGAGTCTGGCGCCCCGATCTCGACCTTCACGAGCTTGGAGGCGCGCTGGACCAGCGCGTCCATCGAGATCTGGATGCCGGGCGCGATCGCGCCCCCCAGGTACTCGCCATCCGCCGAGACGACGTCGTAGTTGATCGATGTGCCGAAGTCGACCACCACGCACGCCGCGCCCACCTTCTCGTAAGCGGCGACCGCGTTCATCAGGCGGTCGGCGCCCACCTCGCGCGGGTTCTCGGTGCGCACCGGCATCCCGAGCTTGATCCCGGGGGCGACGAACAGCAGGCGGCCGTGGAAATAGCGCTCGTTGAGCCAGATCCACTCCTGGTCCTGCTGCGGCACCACCGACGCGACGATCGCGCCGTCGATGTCGTCGAGCGTCATTCCGCGCAGACGCAGCAGCGCGGCGATCCGGATTGCGAGCTCGTCCGAGGTCGTCGTACGCGACGTCGCGAAGCGGAAGTGGTCGGCCAGGTCCTCACCCCGGAACATCCCGAAGTGGGTCTGGGTGTTGCCGACGTCGATGGTTAGGAGCACGAGCGGATTATCGGTTCAGAGGGTTCCGTCGCGCTTGACGCGCTGCCTCTCGAGCACCGCAAGCGCGCGCTCCAAGCGCGGCCGCTCGGGCGGATCCAGCTCCAGCAGCGGCTCGAGCACGAAGCGCCTGTGCTCGATCTCCGGGTGCGGCACCTCGAGGTCCGGCGTGTCGATGCGCCGGGCCTCCACGATGAGCACGTCGATGTCGAGCGGACGGGGCGAGTGGCGCGGCGCATTCGGGTCACGGCCCAGCTCGACTTCGATCCGCTTCGCAGCGGCGAGTAGCCCGCGCGGATCCAGATCGGTCGTCACCTCGAGGCACGCGTTCAGGAAGTCCGGCTGCCCGACGGCCCCCGCCTGCGGCTCCGTCTCGTACACGTGGGAGCGCGCGACGATGCGGATGCCTTCGCGCTCCAGGGCCTCGCAGCCGGTGCGCAGGTTCGTCATTCGGTCGCCGATGTTCGAGCCGAGACCCAGCCAGGCCTTCAGTCCGCTCGTTCCTTCCACACCTCGACCGTCACCTCTTCGACCGGCAGCGGGATCGGCGGCTCGGGCTTGGTGGCGCGGACCGTCACGGCATCGGCGCTGTAACGGTCCATCATCCGGTCCGCTATCGCCGAGCAGAGCCGCTCGAGCGTCTTGTACGAGCGCTCCTGCGCAGCCAGAGCGACCTGCTGGCAGACCTCCGCGTAGTCGATCGTGTCCTCGACCCGGTCGGTGACGGTCGCGTCGCACTCGGACAGGTCGAATGAGAGGTCGAACACGAGTCGTTGCCCGACCACGCGCTCGGCCTCCTCGACGCCGTGGTGCGTGTAGAGCGAGAGCCCGACGATCTCGATCGTTACGAGTGGCTCTGACGGCTCGTCGTCATCGTCGAGGTCGTCGTCCTCGTCCGGCTCGTCCGGCTCCAGATCGCGCTCATCAGGGGTCAACGCGGCGGACCGTAGCAGCGGCCACTTTGAGGGCATCGACCGCCGGACCCACGTCGTGAACGCGAAAAACCCGGGCGCCACGCTCGTACGCAATGATGTTGGAGGCGATCGTGCCGGCGAGTCGCTCGTCAACCTGGCGGCTCGTGAGCTTTCCAAGGAAGCTCTTTCGAGAGGCGCCGAACACGACCGGCCGGCCGATCGCCACGATCTCATCGAGGCGCGCGATCAGCTGGAGGTTGTGCTCGAGCGTCTTCCCGAAGCCGATGCCGGGATCAAGCCAGATCCGGTCTTCGGCGATGCCTTGGCCGGTGGCGTATGCGAGCCGCTCCTCGAGGAAGGCCTTCACGTCGGAGACGACCTCGTCGTAGTGGGGGTCGTCCTGCATCGTCCGCGGCTCGCCGAGCATGTGCATCAGGACGCAGGTGGCGCCGGCGTCCGCCGTCACAGCCGCGATCTCCGGGTCGAAGCGAAAGGCGGCGACGTCGTTGACGATCGTGGCGCCGGCGTCGAGCGCGCGCTTGGCGACCGCCGCCTTGGTCGTGTCGATCGAGATCTGCACGTCGTGGCCGCTCAGCGCCTCGATCACGGGAATCACCCTGTTTGTCTCCTCGTCAGCGCCGACCTGCTTGGCACCCGGGCGCGTCGACTCGCCACCGATGTCGAGGATCGCGGCGCCCTCGGCGATCAGCTCACGACCGTGCGCGATCGCTGCATCAGCATCGAGGAAGAGCCCCCCGTCCGAGAACGAGTCCGGCGTGACGTTGACGATCCCCATGACCAGCGGGTCCATGGGGCCGAATCTTCGCCTAGAGCGCGGGGGCTAAGCCGGTTCGGCGCCGGGCTTGGGGAATGGAGGGAGGCCTGGGCGGCGCGGCTCGCGGGCCGGCTGCGGTGGTGCCTGGGGTGGCTCGGTCGGTCGCTGCGCCTCGTCCTCGGGGCCGAACACGGCCGCCTCGGACTCGCCTGCCAGGAGGCGCTCGAACTCGCCGGCCTCGATCGTCTCGCGACGCAGCAGGATCTCCGCCGTGGTGTCGAGATCGGCGCGGTGCGACGACAGGATGTCGCGGGCCACCTGGTGCGCCTCCTCGACGATGCGGCGGATCTCCGCGTCGATCTCGCGCGCCACGTCGTCCGAGTAGTCCGGCTCGGCCGAGAACTCTCGGCCAAGGAACGGCTGCCCGTGGTCGTGGCCGAAGACGCGCGGGCCGAGCTTCTCGCTCATGCCGAAGCGCATGACCATCTGCTTGGCAGTGGCCGTGACCTTCTCTAGGTCGTTCGACGCGCCCGTCGTGACCTCGCCGAAAACGATCTCCTCGGCAGCACGGCCGCCGAGCGTCATCGCCATCGTGTCCTTCAGCTCGGCGCGAGTGGTAAGGAACTTGTCCTCTGTCGGCAGCGAGATCGTGTAGCCAAGAGCCTGGCCACGGCTGATGACCGAGACCTTGTGCACCGGGTCGGTGTTCTCGAGGAAATGGGCGACGATCGCGTGGCCCATCTCGTGGAACGCGGTGATCCGGCGCTCCTTCTCGGACATGACCCGCGACTTCTTCTCCGGGCCCGCCACCACGCGCATGATGCCCTCTTCGAGGTGCACGTTCGAGATCTCGCGGTCGCCGTTCCGGGCTGCCAGCAGAGCCGCCTCGTTGACCAGGTTGGCCAAGTCGGCGCCGGTGAAGCCGGGCGTCTGCGCGGCGAGTGCGTCGAGCTCGACGCCCTTGGCAAGCGGCTTGCCACGCGTGTGGACCTCGAGGATCTTGATGCGGCCCTTGCGGTCGGGGCGATCGACCACGATCTGGCGGTCGAAGCGGCCGGGCCGCAGCAGCGCCGGATCGAGGATGTCCGGGCGGTTGGTGGCGGCGATCAAGATGATGTTGTCCTTCATCTCGAAGCCGTCCATCTCGACGAGCAGCTGGTTCAGCGTCTGCTCGCGCTCGTCGTGACCGCCGCCGAGACCTGCGCCGCGGTGGCGCCCGACAGCGTCGATCTCGTCCATGAAGATGATGCAGGGGCTGTTCTGCTTGGCCTGCTCGAACAGGTCGCGCACGCGGGAGGCGCCGACGCCCACGAACATCTCGACGAAGTCCGAGCCCGAGATCGAGAAGAACGGCACGCCCGCCTCACCCGCGACCGCGCGGGCGAGCAGCGTCTTCCCGGTGCCCGGCGGCCCATAGAGCAACACGCCCTTCGGGATCCGCGCGCCGAGCGCCTGGAACTTCTTCGGATTCTCGAGGAACTCCTTGATCTCATGGAGCTCCTCGACCGCCTCGTCGACGCCGGCCACGTCGCGGAAGGTGATCTTCGGCGAGTCGACCGACATGCGCTTGGCCCGGGATTTGCCGAAGGACATGACCTTCGACCCCCCGCCCTGCATCTGGTTGATGATGAACAACCAGAACAACAGGAAGATCACAAAGGGCAGGACGTAGGTGAGCACGGTGATCCACCCACCACCCCCCTTGCCGCGCACGTCGATGCCGACCTGGTTCTGCTGCAGGGTCTTGACCATCTGCGGCTCGGTGTTGTCCGGGTAGGCCGTCTGGTACTTGCGACCGGACTTGAGCTCGACGTCGAGCGTGTTGTCCTTCGTCTGGATCGTGACGTCCTTGACCTGGCCCTGGTTGACCTGGGTCACGAACTCGGAGTAGTTCGGGACGTGAGTGCGCGCGCCTGGACTGATCAGCTTCTGAGCGAAGAACGCCAGGACGACGACGATCAGAATCGGGAAGGCGGCGCTTTTGAAGAACCTGCTCACTCGCACTAAGGGTACCCGTGTCGGCTACTCCTGAAGAACAGCTACGTACGGAAGGTTTCGGTAGCGCTCCGCGTGGTCCAGCCCGTAGCCGATCACGAACTTGTTCGGAATCTCGAAACCGGTATAGCGAATCGGCAGATCGACCTCCCGCCGCTCGGGTTTGGTGAGCAGTGCGCAGACCTCCAGGGAGCGCGGGTCCCGGGCGCGCAAGGTCCGCAACAGGTACGACAAGGTCAGGCCGGAATCGATGATGTCCTCGACGATCAGGACGTCCTTGCCCTCGATCGTCGCATCCAGGTCTTTGAGGATTCGGACCACGCCGCTGGAGTCCGTCGAGGAGCCGTACGAGGCCACCGCCATGAAGTCGACCTCACAGGGGACCTCCAGGCAGCGCATCAGGTCCGACAGGAAGAACACGGCTCCCTTGAGAACGCCCACCAGGAAGAGCTCCTTGCCCTCGTAGTCGCGCGAGATCTCCGCCCCGAGCTCGCGGACTCGGCGCTCGAGATCCTCTTGACTGACCAACGATTCCCCGATCGAGGCTGGCGACACGCGGACCGAGCGTATTAGAGTCGCCCAATGAGGCCGGAGGTGGACGAGCGCACGCTCTTCCGGGCCGCGGAGCTTGCGGTGGACTACCTCCGCCGGATGCCCGAGCTGCCCGTCCGCGAGGAGGCATCGCTCGATGAGCTGCGAGCTGCGCTGCGCGTTCCGCTGAACGACGCGCCGCTCGATCCGGTGACCGTGGTCGAGGAGCTCGTGCGCGCCGCCGAGCCGGGCATCGTCCAGATCCAGAGCCCGCGCTACTTCGGATTCGTCATCGGCGGCTCCGTCGACGCCGCGATGGCCGCCGACTGGCTCGCGACCGCCTGGGACCAGAACGCCGGCGGCTATCCCTGCGGGCCGTCCGCCGCCGTCGTCGAGGAGGCGGTCGGCGAGTGGCTCCTTGACCTGCTCGGGCTGCCGGCCGAGGCCGCGGTCGGGCTCACCACTGGCTGCCAGATGGCGCACGTCACCTGCCTGGCCGCAGCTCGCAACCGCAAGCTGGGCGAAACCGGCTGGGACGTGGAGTCGGACGGCCTCTTCGGCGCCCCGCCGCTGCGGGTGATCGCGGGAGCCCATGCCCATGCAACGGTCTTCGCGGCTCTTCGGATGCTCGGATTCGGCAGCAATCGCACCGAGATCGTCCCGGCAGACGACCAGGGGCGCATGCTCGCCGGGCCGCTCGCGCGGGTCCTGCGCGACGGCCGGGGGCCGGCGATCGTGATCGCTCAGGCCGGCGAGGTGAACACCGGCGCGACGGACCCGCTGCCGCAGATTGCGGAGGCGGCGCGCGACTATGGCGCCTGGCTGCACGTGGACGGCGCCTTCGGCTTGTGGGCGGCGGCCAGCGAGCGCCTGCGGCCGCAGCTCGAGGGCATCGAACGCGCCGACTCCTGGGCGACGGACGGGCACAAATGGCTCAACGTGCCGTACGACTGCGGCTTCGCGATCGTCCGCGACCGCGACTCGCAGCGTGCCGCCCTGAGCTCGTTGGCAGGCGCGGAGTACATCCCGCCCATCGAGCATGGTGAGCGCTACAACGCCGAGTGGGTGCCGGAGTTCTCGCGGCGGGCCCGCGGCTTTCCGGTGTACGCCGCGATTCGCTCGCTCGGCCGTCAAGGCATCGCCGAGCTGGTCGAACGCTGCTGCGGCTGCGCGAACCTCATGGCGTCCGCGCTCGCGGAGATGGAGGCCGCGGAAGTCCTCAACGAGGTCGCGCTGAACCAGGTGTTGGTGCGTTTTACGCGCGACGGCGCGAACGTCAGCAACGAGGTGCTGCTCGCGATTCAGGACGAGGGCACCTGCTGGATGAGCGGGACCACGTGGGCCGGAGCGCCGGCGGTGCGCATCTCGGTGAGCAACTGGCGCACCACCGAGGACGACATCCGCCGCTCGGCCGAAGCAATCGCGAACTGCCTGCGTCAGCCCCTGTTGGCGAAGAAGTAGCGCGGCTAGGAACGGCGCTTCGCCGAGAGCACGACGACTTCCGACTCATACGGAGCGGCCCGAAAGGCCTCGCCGATGGCGAGTCCCGCGACCCAGACGATTTCCCCACCACTCTCGACGACGGGAATGCGCTCGCGTTCTTCGCGCGGGATCTTGTTGTCGGTGAAGACGTCCTGAAGCGTCTTGGTTCCGTCGAGGCCGGCGGGACGCATGCGATCGCCGTGGCGCCAGGCGCGGATCATGAGCGGGGAGTCGACCAAATGCGGCGACAGGAGAGCGTCTCCGCGCGCCGGTAAGAAGCCGCCGCCCGCGGCCTGCGCGACGCGCTCCATGCGCGCATACACCTCCCAGTCTCCGAACTCGGCCTGGCCCGGGACGTCGAGCTCAACCGGCCCTGGCGTTGCCGGAGGCGGCGCGTCGCCGGCCTCGAAGCGAAGCGCGCCGTACTCGGCGATGGCTCGCAGGCCGCCGCCGAGGTCCAGCGACTGTGTGCCTTCGTCCGACAGCGCGAGGATCGCTTCGCAATCCATTCGCGAGAGAGCGACGCCCGACCCGCTGGCCCGCTCGGCCAGGCGCGTGAGCACCGTGCGGGCCAGCCCGATGGGCTCCAGTCGCAGCGCCGTGAGCGGCGTCGGGATCCCGAGCTGGGCGATCACGCCGTCGGCGGCGCGTTCGAGCACGAGCCGCTCGTCGCGCAGCAGGAAGCTCGTCTCGGCGATCGTCCGCTCGGCAGCGGGCGAGAGCGCCCGCAGCACAGGCAGCACCTCGTGCCGGAGGCGCGACCGAGCAAAGCGGGGATCCTCGTTGGTCGGGTCGTCGCGCCAGGTCAACCCGCGCTCGCGGCAGTACGCGCGCGTGTCCTCGCGGCTCGCCTCCAGCAACGGCCGGACCAGCCGGCCGCGGCGCGGCGCCATGCCCAGGAGCGCCCGCGAGCCGGGCGAGACCGCCAGCCGGTACAGGACCGTCTCCGCCTGGTCGCTGGCCGTGTGCGCAGCTGCGAAGTCGCAGCCATGATCGAGCGCCAGCCGCTCGGCGAGCTCGTAGCGTGCCCGCCGGGCCTGGGCCTGCAGGTTGCCCTCGCCCAACGTGACGCGCTCGACGCTGATCGGCACGCCCATCCGATCGGCCAGCAGGCGGCAGAACTGCTCGTCCGCATCGGACCCGGGGCGCAACCCGTAGTTCACGTGAAGCACGTGCACCTGCGCCGCGAGTCGCAGCGCGCAGTCGAGCAGGCAGACGGAATCCGCGCCGCCCGACAACAGGACGATCACGGGCTCCTCTGGGCGGATCAGGCCACTTGCCTGCGCGACCTCGAAGGCGCGTTCCTGCACGGCGGTCAGTCTGCCGTCGACACCCGACAGAGCGAGCGGGGCTCGGTGAAGCCCTTCAGCTTCACCTGCCCGATGCTGTCTACCCGCAGGTGAGTCGTGTCCCGCAGCTCCTCGAGCACCTGACCGGTGACCAGCACCTCGCCGCCGCGGGCGCGCGCCACGACGCGCGACGCGAGATTGACCTCGCGCCCGAAGTAGTCACCGTCGCGGTACAGCACCGGGCCCGCGTTCACACCGATCCGCGGCGCCGGCCGCTCGTCCGCGTAGAGGCGGCTGAAGCCGACCGCCCAGTCGACGAGCGCGCCCGTGTCCTGGCCCACGACCATCACCTCGTCGCCAATCGTCTTCACGACCCGTGTTCCCTCGGGCAGCGTGTCGCCGACGGCGTCGATGAACCGCTCGACGTACGAAAGCGCCTCCTCCTCGCCCTCCTCCTCGACGTAGCGCGTGTAACCGGCGAGGTCGGCGAACGCGATGGCCACCTTGACGCGCCCGTACGTCGAGTCGCCGTCGACGTCGGCCTCCATGTGCCCCACCACGTCCTGCTCGGAGAAGTACGACAGGTAGCGCTGGTGGATGTAGTCCATGATCGGCGAGGCCAGCGGCAGTAGATCGCGGCCCAGGTCCGCCATCTCCTCGGCCATCTCGAGGCTGGGCACGCCCTCGCGCATCAGCGGCTCGTGCACGTAGATGTGGAACAGGCGGGTCTCCGCGTCGGCGATCTGCGACAGCGACTGGCCGTAGACGCGCGTGAGCTGGAGGAACGCGACCAGCGGGAGGCCCGCCGCCAGCACCGAGGCGACCCAGCGCAGCGCCTGCATGTCGTCCTCGGTGAGTGCGTCCAGGTCGTGGCGCGCGAATCCCATGCTCAGCCAGATGCGTTCGAGCAGTTCGGGCTCGAGGCCGGTGTCTTCGGAAGC
>DATBDN010000045.1:0-18734 GCA_036269895.1 Thermoleophilaceae bacterium | reverse complement strand
ACTTGCCGCCGCCGACCTTGAGCTGAACTTCGTCACCAACCTTCGGCTGGGCATCGCCAACACCCGCCCCGGCGAGCACCTCCTTCGGAACCTTCCGGTTGCCGCTGGAGGGCTTCGGCTTGGGTGCGTCGCCCGCCTCCTTATCGGAGCCAGGAGGCGCGGCAGCGGCACCCGCAGCAGCGCCTGCTCCGGCGGCAGCGATGCCGGCACCGCCGACGCCGAGGCCCGCCTCGGATTCCGCGGGCGATGCGGATGGCTCGGATGCCGCCGCGCTGGATGCGGCCTGATCCGAAGCGGCCGGCTCGGATGCGGCCGGCATTGATGGGCTCGCGTCGGACTCAGGCGCCGAGCCTGAGGACGCGGCGCCGGGCTCTGCCCCTGATGGCGATGCGCCCGCGGATTCGGGATCCGATGCGGGCGTGGCCGACTCGTCGGATGCGGCTGCCGCAGCCGCGCCGCCTGCAGCCGCCGCGGCCGCCGATTCGCCTGCGCTGGGCGCCGCGGATCCAGTCGGCTCGGTTGGTGTGTCGTCGACTGCCGAGGCCGGTTCCGCCACCGCTGTGTCGGACTCTGCGGCCTCGCCCGACCCGGCTACTCCGCCCGCCGGGGCGTCCTCGGCCGCCGGCTGCGCATCCAGCGCCTCGGTCTCGGGCTCTTCCTTCTTGCCTCCGCCGAACAGGCGCGTGAAGAAGCTTGGCTTCTCCTCGGACGATCCGTTTCTGTCCGCGAGCTTCGCGGCTGCGGCGCCCGCTGCGGCCGCGCCGCCGAGCGCCAGCGCCTCCTCGCCTTTGTTCTTCTTCCCGCCGCCGATCTCACGTTTCCACCACGGCACCTTCTCCGCCGGCGACTCGTCTACGCCCGTCGCCGTGGCGTGCGCGTCTGCCGCCGCGGCCCCATTCGCGGGCTGCTCTTCGAAGCCCCAGTCCTGCCCCGCCGCCGCCGGCAGCGCCGGGCTCCAGTTCTGGCCACTGGCCGGCGGCTGCCCCGCGCCGCCCGCGGGTGCACGCTCGTAGGCCTGCTCGGGGACCTCGAAGCGCTCGGCCATGCCGTCAGCAGCCTTCACCTCGACGAGCGCCCCGCCGCCGAAGACTTCGATCACCTGCGCCAGCGTCCCCGCCGGGTAACGCGCGCCGCCGGCGGTCAGTACGACGTGATCGCCGGACTGCAGCGGACGCTCGCCGGCGCCGCCGAGCGCGGCGCCAGCCGCCGTCGCCGGGGGAACGGCCACAGCCGCCGCCGGGCTCCATCCCGTGGTCGACGCCGCGGGCGAGGCAGGGCTCCACGTCGGGTTGGTTTCCGGTGTGAGCGGACCAGTCGCCCCGCCGCGTGGACCCGTGGCACCCGCCGCGAAGCCGCCACGCGCTGCCTCATGCGAAGGCGCGGCTTGGCGCGCCGACAGTAGGCCGCCAATCGTCACACCCAGCGCCGAAATGAGACCGAGATAGATGCCGACGGTCGGGTCGAGGGCGTCGGACGGGGGCGATGCCAGGCGATAAGCGACGTACACCGTGCAGATGAGGCCGACAGCCGCTGCGATCCACCCCGGCTCGAAGCTGAGCTGCTGAGTGTCCTCCGCGGCCTTGATCAGCCACAGGAAGATCCCCACGATCGCCGTCGCGATCAGCAGATACCGCCCATTGTCGAGCGCATCCCACGCAGTTACGTGGGCGCCAGTCCCGGTGACCTTGTACCAGGCCCGGAACGTAACCACCAACAGGTCGAGAGCGGCGATTGCCGCAATCCATTCACCCCAACGCAGCCGATCTAGATTCACGCTGCCAGACTAACGGCGGAATCGGCCGAAATTGGAACTTTCGGGCCTTGCGTCCGCCCGCTGGGTCAGCTATCGGCCTTGTTCGGCACCGCTTTTGCGCCCTCCGGGACCAGCGCAAGGAGCTCGGCGCGGGCGAGCGCGTCCTCGGCCGCATGCCGTTCCGCCTCCGGCGAGCGCCGCGCCGCGCCTTCGTCCGTGGCGCCGGCCCACGCCCCGATAGCGATCGCGGATGTAGCCAGCAACCCCAGCCACGCGCCGATCTCGAGCGACGCATCGCCGGCCGGAGCAGGCGACAGCAGCCGGTAGATGGTCACGACGAGACCAACTACCGCCGGCAGGATGGCCAGCGACGTGGTGGCGACAGAGAGGCTTGACAGCCACGGGAAAGCCACCACGACCGCCGCGATGATTGCGAGCACCGCGACCAGCGCCAGGATGACGTCGTCGACCGCCATCGCCTGCCACGCCGTCAACTTCTCCCCGCCCACGGAGTACCAGGGCAGGAAGAGCACGATGAACATCAGCAGGCCTCCGCCGGCGGCAAGCCACTCGCCCCAGCTCAGGCGCCGCGGATCCACCCGGCGCACCTTAACGAAGGGCAGGGCCGCGCTCGCCCGTCTGAAGCCGCGCCGCCTTGACGGTGTTCACGAGCAGCATCGCGATCGTCATCGGCCCGACGCCGCCGGGTACCGGCGTGATCGCCGCGGCCTTTTCGACCACCGCGTCGAAGTCCACGTCGCCCACCAGCCCGTCGTCGGTGCGGTTGATGCCGACGTCGATGACGACGGCACCTTCACCGACCATCTCGGCTGTGACCAGGTGCGGGCGCCCAACCGCTGCGACCAGGACATCGGCGCGACTGCAGACCTCGGCCAGGTTGCGCGTGCGCGAGTGGCACATCGTCACCGTCGCATCGCGCGCCAGCAACAGTGACGCCAGCGGGCGTCCCACCAGCTGCGACCGCCCGACGACAACCGCCTCCGCGCCGCGTAGCTCCACGCCCTCCGAATCCAGCAGCTCCATGACGCCGGCGGGCGTGCACGACACCAGGCCCTCGCGACCCTGCACGAGCAGGCCTGCGTTCGTGGTCGTCAGGCCGTCGACGTCCTTGAGCGGATCGATCAGCTCGATCATCGCGTCGGGATCGATGTGGCCCGGCACGGGCAACTGCAGAAGGATGCCGCTGACGCTGTCGTCCTCGCCCAGGCGCGTGATCAGGTCGGCGAGCTCCTCCTCTGGCACGCTCGCCTCGAGCCCGTGATGGATCGACCGGATCCCCACCTCCTCGGACGCCTTGTGCTTGTTGCGCACGTAGACGTGCGACGCGGGGTCGTCGCCGACGAGGATCGTCGCGAGCCCCGGTTTGGGGTCCATGTCGGCGACCTCTGCACGCACGCGCTCGCGGACCTGTGCGGCCACAGCCTTCCCGTCGATGATCCTGGCGCTCATTTCTTCTTCAGTGGTGCGTAGTCGGCCATCAGCTTCTTCTCGGAGCCGTCGGAAGCAAAGCGCACCATGACCACTCCGCCCGCTTCGACACCGGTCACGACGCCCTCGCCGAAGCGGGCGTGCACCACATCCTCGCCGGTGCGGAACGTCGCGCCCGGCGTTGGCTCCCTGCGCGTAGGCGCATTCGGGGTGTCGCTCCAGCGCGTGGCCGAGGACGGCCGCCCGAAGGTGCGCTGCTCCGAAACCTGGCGCTCGGCGAGCTCAGCCGGGATCTCGTCCAGGAAGCGGCTCGGCAGGTTCCACTCGGTGCCGCCGTAGAGCGACCGCGTGCGCGCGTACGTCAGGTACAGCTTCTGCTTCGCGCGCGTGATGCCGACGTACGCAAGTCGCCGCTCCTCCTCCACGTCACCGGCCTCGATAGAGCGCATGTGCGGGAAGACGCCGTCCTCCATGCCGAGCAGGAACACCACCGGGAACTCGAGGCCCTTGGCGTTGTGGATCGTCATAAGCGTGACGATGCCCTCGTCGGACTTGAGGTTGTCCTGCTCGGAGAAGAGCGCGACCTGCTGGAGGAACTCCTCTACTGACGGCTCCTCAGATGTCGCCTCGTACTCGCGCGCCACGCTGATCAGCTCTTCGAGGTTCTCAATCCGGCCCTCGGCCTCGATTGTGCGCTCCGCACGCAGCGCGTCCATGTAGCCGGCCTCCTGCAGCGTCTCGTCGAGCAGCTCCGGCACGGTCGCGGAGTCGAGCCGCTCCTGCAGTCGCTCCATGATCGACATGAAGCGCCCCACGGCCTTGATCGCGGCAGTGCCCAGGCCCGGCACGATCTCCGGTCGCAGCGCGATCTCCCACACGACCTCGCCCACCGTGTTGGCGTGGTTCAGGATCCGCGCTTGGGTGGTGTCGCCGATTCCGCGCTTCGGCGAGTTGACGATGCGCCCGAAGGCGACTGCGTCGCTCGGGTTGGTCAGGAAGGTGAGATAGGCGAGCGCATCCTTGATCTCGGCGCGGTCGTAGAACTTCGTGCCGCCGATGACCTGGTAGCTGACGCCGTAGCGCACCAGGGTGTCCTCGAGCACGCGCGACTGCGCGTTCGTGCGATAGAAGACGGCGATCTCGCTGCGCGACATGCCCTCGTCGACCAGTCGCTCGACCTCGCCGGCGACGTAGCGAGCCTCGGCGTGCTCGTCGTCGAGCTCGCGGATGATCGGCATGTCGCCCTTGTCGGCGTCCGTCCAGAGGTTCTTGCCGAGTCGCTGCCGATTGTTCTGAATGATCGCGTTCGCGACCGAGAGGACCGGCTGCGTCGAGCGGTAGTTCTGCTCGAGCCGGATGACCTCCGCGTCCGGGAAGTCCTTCTGGAAGTCAAGGATGTTGCGTATGTCCGCGCCACGAAACCCGTACACCGACTGGTCTTCGTCGCCGACCACCATCAGGTTGCGGTGCTCCTCCGCCAGCAGCTCCAGGAAGCGGTACTGCGTCCGGTTCGTGTCCTGGTACTCGTCGACGAGGATCTGGCGGAACTGGTTCGAGTAGCGCTTGCGGACGTCGGGGAAGAGCTCGAAGAGGTTCACCGCGCGCAGCAGCAGGTCGTCGAAGTCCATCGCGTTCATCGCGTGGATCCGCTTCTCGTAGAGGTCGTAGACGTCGGCGGCGGTCTGCTCGAAGAACGACTGCACCTGCTCGCGGTAGCCGGCTGCGTCGAGCATCGCGTTCTTCGCGTCGGAGATCTGGCGCTTGAGACCGCGCGGCGCGAAGCGCTTCGTGTCGATCTCGAGCTCGTCGGCGCAGCGCCTGACCAGGCGCAGCGAGTCCGACTCGTCGTAGATCGTGAACGTCCGGGTGTAGCCGAGCTTGTCGGCCTCGGCGCGCATCAGGCGGGCGCAGGCCGAGTGGAACGTCATCACCCACATTGCGCGCGTGCGCGGCCCGACGAGCATCTCGACGCGCTCCCGCATCTCCTGCGCGGCCTTGTTCGTGAAGGTGATCGCCAGGATCTCCCCCGGCCGTGCCTTGCCGGTACGGATCAGGTGGGCGATCCGGTGTGTGAGCACGCGTGTCTTGCCCGAGCCCGCCCCGGCCAGCACGAGTAGCGGCCCCTCCTCGTGGCGCACGGCCTGACGCTGAGGCTGGTTGAGCCCCTCGAGCAGTGCGTCGCTGGCGGTGGTCGCCTCCACTTATTCGAGGATAGGCCTAGGCTCGGCCACCGCCATGGGGCTCAGCGACCGCGTCCGCGAGAACGCCGCCGCCATCGCGGCCGAGGCCTGCCACGTCTCGATCGACCTGGATCGTGTCGGCCAGATCGAGCCCGGTCCCCCGCCGGTGCTGGACCCTGAGCGCCACTACCTGGAGGGGTCGAGGGAGGATGTCGCCGCCTACCTGCTGACCCTGGACACGATCAACTTCGGGTCCGGCTGGTTCCCGACGCTGCGCAAGCGGCCCGGGTGCTCCGGCTACTACACGATCTCTTGGGCGCTGGCGGACCGGTTCCGCGCGCAGGGGGCGTGGTCGAACGAGGAACTGCGGCGCATGGACGCGGAGGAGTTGGCGGATGTCCTCGGACAGGAGCGCGGACACGAGCTGATGCGCTTGTACGCGGAGGCACTGCGGCAGCTGGGCGAATGGCTCGGCGAGGCGGCGCCGCTCAGCCGGGTCGAGGCCGCGAGCCGTAACAAATGGGGACTGTCCCCTTTTGTTACGTCTGCTGAGGCGCTTGCGGAGTCGCTGCGGGAGATGCCTTTCTTCGACGACTTCGGCTTCTGGAAACGGGCTCAGATCACGCCGAACGACTTTCATCTGGCCGGCATCCTCGCGTTCGACGACATCGACCGGCTCACGATCTTCGCCGACAACCTCGTCCCCCACGTTCTTCGCGTCGACGGCGTCCTGCGCTACGACGACGCGCTTGCGGCCCGGATCGATTCTGGCGAGCTGCTTCCGCCCGGCGAGGAGGAACGTGAGATCCGCGGCTGCGCAGTCCACGCCTGCGAGCTGATCGCGCGCGAACTCGGCATTCCTGCACGCGACCTCGACGTGATGCTCTGGAACCGCGGCCAGGGGGAGCGCTACAAGTCGCGCCCGCGCCACCGGACGCGAACCGTCTACTACTGAGCGCGCCGCAGCAGGCGCGCGAAGAAGCCCGGCCGGCGCGGCTGTGTGCGGCGCCAGTCGGCGTAGCTCGGCAGCTGCGCCGCCGCCACGCAGGCGAGATGCGCGTGCCGCCGCTTGTTCATGTCGCCCTCGGGGGCGATCAGCGCGTGCTCAGACATCGCAGTCAGGTAGCGCCCGCAGAACGGGCACGTGTACGTCGCGGGCTTCCGGCTCTGCGCCCGCCGCATCGTCCACCAGCGGGCGCTCGCCTTCAGCCGCCGGTTGGATCGCCGCCGCGTGGCCGTAACGGCCGCACCTCCGCAGGCTTGACAGGCTCCTTGCCGGTCACGTCCGCCAGCTGGTGCTCGAGCTCGCGCACGCGGTCCGAAAGAGCGCGAATCGCGTCGGCCACCGGATCCGGGAGATGTGCCCAGTCCGCATCCGGGCCTTCGGGCTTCCGCCCCTCGATCCGCACCGGGTGACCCGGGTTGCCGACCACCGTCGAGTTCGGCGGCACGTCGTTGATGACCACCGAATTGGCGCCGATCTTCGCGCTGGCGCCCACATGGATCGGGCCCAGGAGCTTCGCTCCCGACCCGATCACCACGTCGTCGTCCACGGTCGGATGGCGCTTGCCGCGCGCGAATCCCGTGCCGCCGAGCGTCACGCCCTGGTAGAGCGTCACGTTGTCCCCGATCTCAGCCGTCTCGCCGATCACCACCCCGGCGCCGTGGTCGATGAACAACGCGTCGCCGATCTGCGCCGCGGGATGGATCTCGACGCCGGTCGTGATGCGGCTGACGTAGGCCAGCCCGTGCGGGACCATCGGGAAGCCCGCCTGATCCAACGCGTGCGCGATCCGGTGCACGAGCAGCGCCTGAACGCCGCCGTAGGTGAGCAGGATCTCGACCCGGCCGAGGCCGCGAGCGGCGGGATCGCGCTCCTGCGCCGCGGTCAGGTCCTGCCGCAGCTCGCGCCCCACGCGCGCCAATGTCCCGAGCCCGAACATGGCTAGGCCTCTGATTCTGGCGAAGCCGCCATCTGGCCACACGCGCTGCAATCCGCGCGGCGGCTGGTGCGCACGAGCGTCTGCTGCAGCGTGAGCCCGTCGAAGTGCAGGATCACGTCGCCCGGCGGCGGGCCCACACCGGCCAGCAGCTTGAGCGCCTCGAGTGCCTGCAGCGACCCGATCACCCCGGCGACCGCCCCGAGCATCCCGGCGTCGGCGCAGCTCGGCGCGTTCGCGGGCGCTGTTGGGAACGCGCAGCGGTAGCAGGCAGTCCGACCCGGGCGAATCGCCAGCACCATTCCGCCGAAGCCGAGCGCGCCGGCCTCGACGAGCGGGATCTCCTGCTCGCAGCAAGCGTCGTTGATCAGGTAGCGCGTCTCGAACGAGTCGGTGCAGTCGAGCACCACATCGGCGCCGGCGACGATCGCCCCCGCGTTCTCGGCGTCGAGCTCGACCGGGTACGGCTCAACCGTGATGTCCGTGTTCAGCAGACCGAGCTTCTGCGCCGCGCTCTCGGCCTTCTGCGTATCGATGTCAGGCGTGAAATGCAGCGGCTGGCGCTGCAAGTTGGAGATCTCGACCCAGTCGCCGTCCGCAATGCCGAGCCGCCCCACCCCCGCACACGCCAGGTAGGTGGCGGCCGGGGACCCGAGCGCCCCGGCTCCGATAACGATCGCCGTGGCGTTCTTGAGGCGCTCCTGCACCGCTCCGCTCCACTCCGGCAGTACCAGCTGCCGGGCATAGCGCTCGATCTCGCGCTCGGCCAGCATCAGCGTTTGGTGATGGTCACGGACCTGCCGTCGACGGTGACCTCGTGCCCGTCCTCGGCCGCAGACCGCGGCACGCTCTCGATCGGCTCGCCCGGGTCCAGCTGCAGCACCAGCTCCGAGCCTGGAGCCATCGTCTCCAGCAGCAGCCGCGCCCGCACCCAGTTGAGCGGGCACGGCACTCCGCGGAGGTCGAGCGACATCACGGCGCGAAGAAAGGGGTCGATACGTAGCGCTCGCCCGAGTCCGGCATGATCACGACGATCCGCTTGCCGCTGAACTCGGGCCGCTTGCCGACCTCGATCGCCGCCCACAGCGCGGCGCCGCAGGAGATGCCGGAGAGGATGCCCTCGCGCCGCGACACGAGTCGCGCCGTCTCGATCGCATCCTCGTCGCCCACCGCCAGGATCTCGTCGACCACGTCGAGGTTGAGCACCGACGGCACGAAGCCGGCGCCGATGCCCTGGATCTTGTGCGGCCCCGGCAGGCCGCCGGAGAGGACGGGTGATGCCGCCGGCTCGACCGCAACGACGTGCAGGTTCGGGTTGCGCTGCTTGAGCACCTCGCCGGTACCGGTGATCGTCCCCCCTGTGCCTACGCCGGCGACGAGCACGTCGACCTCGCCGCCGGTGTCGGCCCAGATCTCCTCGGCGGTCGTGCGCCTGTGGATCTCGGGATTCGCGGGGTTGGCGAACTGGTCGGGGATGAATGCGTCCCCGATCTGCTCCGCCATCGCCCGCGCGGCGTCGACCGCCTCGTTCATCCCGCCCATCGACTCGGTGATCTCGACGCGCGCCCCGTAGAGGCGCAACAGCCCCTCCCGCTCGCGGCTCATCCCCTGCGGCAGCGTCAGCACGAGGTCGTAGCCCTTCGCTGCGCACACGAAGGCGAGCGCGATGCCTGTGTTGCCCGATGTGGCCTCGACGATCGTCGTCTTGCCCGGCGTGATCCGTCCCTCGGCTTCAGCCGCCTCGATCATCGCGACGCCGATGCGGTCCTTGACCGACCCCGCCGGGTTGCGCGACTCGACCTTCCCGATCAGCTCCGCGCCGAGGTCGGGTGCTACGCGCGTGAGCCGCACGAGTGGCGTGCGACCCACGAGGTCCGCGAAGTTCGCCGGTATGCCGTTGCTACCTGTGCTCACTCCAGTTCCGCTCCTGCATCCGCGAGCCGCCTGCGCGCGAGCGCATACGCCGCCCGCAGCGGCGTTGCCGCGGCGCGGTCGGCCTCGTCGTAGATGCGTTCGATGGTCTGCTCGATGCCGAGAACGCGCTGTTTGGTGCGCTTCTCGTCGTAGCCCTCCGGATCGAGCTCGGTCGCGACGTTGATCAAGCCGCCGGCGTTGGCGATGAAGTCGGGTGAGTAGAGGATCCCGCGCTGCCTGAGGTCGTCGGCGACGCCGTCGTGCGCGAGCTGGTTGTTGGCGGCCCCGCACACGATCGCGCAGCGCAGGCGGTCGACGTTGTGACCGTCGATCACACCCCCAAGCGCGCACGGCGCAAGGATGTCGACGTCGGCCAGCGTGGCGGTCGTCGGGTCGGTCCAGCGCGTGTTCTCCAGCTCGTCCGCGAGTGCGCGCTTCGAGTCGTCGATGTCGGTTAGCAGCACCTTCGCCCCGGCGCGGCTGACCAGGCGCGCCACGCGCGAGCCGACGCGGCCGGCGCCTACTACGGCGACGGTGCGGCCCTTCAGCGAGCTCGAGCCGAAGACGCGCTCGCACGAGGCCCGCATCGCGGCCTCCACGCCGAGCGCGGTGAACGGGCTGGGATCGCCGCTGCCGCCGCGGGTGCGCGGCAGCCCGGTGACCCACTTCGTGCGCTCGGCGATGACGTTCATGTCGCGCGAGCTCGTACCGACGTCCTCGGCCGTGACGTAGGCACCCTCCAGAACCGCGACCGAGTCGGCGAAGTCCTCCAGCACTGCGCGGCGGGCCTTCCCTTGCGGCGGCGGCCCCGGCGGCAGACTGATCACGGCCTTGCCGCCGCCGAGCGACAACCCCGCCGCGGCGGCCTTGAACGTCATCGCGCGTGACAGCCGCAGGGCATCGCGGGCGGCATCCGCGGAGCTCGCATAGCGCCACATTCGGCAGCCGCCGAGCGCCCGACCGAGTGTGGTCGAATGGACGGCGACGATCGTGTAGACGCCGCTGCGACGTCCCTTGCGGATCACGATCCCCTCGTGATCGAGGCTGATCAGCGCGCTGGCGGGGGGATCGGCTGGCACGCGTCTGACGTTATCCAGACCGCGCGGCGGCATTCGCCGCGGCCGTTGCGGCGGCCATCGCCTCCTCGCGGCGCGGGAACGAAAGCGCGCGCGCGATCTTGCCCTCGCGAACCCAGAAAACCCAGTGCATTTGGCGCTGCGCAATCCCCCCGCTCGCCTCGACCACCTGGAGCGATCCGGACACCGCCACGACGTCCGCGAGCTCGCGGAGCGCGTACTCCGTGGTGCTGGCGCTCGCTGCGGTCCCGAAGTTCTCGTCCAGGAACTCCTCGACGCCCGCCGGCCCGACGTATACCTCCTTGACACCCGTGTACGGACGCCACTCGCAGTCATCGGCGATCAGCCCGAGCATGCGCGGGATGTCCCGCCGGTTGAAGGCGTCCCACAGCTCGCGCACGATCGCGGGCGCGTCCTGCGGCGCCATGCCGGCCGCACGCAGCGCGGCCTCCTGCGTCGGGAAGCCGCGGAAGCGGATCAGCCTGCCCTCGCGGAACTCGTAGAGCCAGCCCGGCTGCATGGTCACGATTCCGTGCTCGCTCTTGATCTGGACCTCGCCGCGCGCGACGACCGCATCGCCCTTTGCAAAGGCGCTGTACAGGCGCGCGTCCGCCTCCTCGTTCCGGGAGCGGCGCTCCTCCATGTACCCGCGCAGGCCTTCGTGCCCCCGGTAGACGGTCCCCCCGCCGCCATACGGCTCCCACTCCACGTCGGGGTCGGCGATCTCGAGAACCGCCTCGATCCCACCACGCTCGAACGCGCTCCACAGCCGACGAACGAGATCGACGTTGTCGGCCATCTCAGATGTAGTACATCGCAGCGCCGGCCTCTTGTGCCTCACGCTGAGCGACGTCCGCGAGCGTTGTGCCGGCAAGCTGGGCACGAACCTGCTCGGCGATCTCAGACCAGGGCGGCCCGAGCGCCGCCGCCCCCGCTCCCACCTCGCCCTCGAGCAGCTCGACGACCTCGAGGACCGTGACTGTCTCCGGTGAGCGGGCGAATGAGTAACCGCCCTTGACACCCCGCTGCGACTGCAGCACGCCCCCGCGCCGCAGCGTGACGAAGAGCGACTCGAGGAACTGCGGCGAGATGTCCCGGCGCGCTGCGATCTCGCCGATCGGGACGGGCGCCGAGCCGCGGCGCGCAAGCTCGGCGAGGGCGCGCACCGCGTACGCGGATTTTGCGGTGATGACCAGCAATCGGCAGGCGAGTCTAGATTGCTGACATGACGGCACTGCGCAAACTCGATCCTTGGGCGCCCCCGCTCGTGCTCATGGCCGTCATCTTCTACTTCTCGGCGCAGCCCAACCTCAACTCGGGGCTTGGCTGGATCGACCACGTCGGGCGCAAGTTCGTGCACGCCAGCGAGTACGCGCTCCTGTGCTTCCTCTGGTGGCGCGCGCTGCGGACGAAACTCGACGCCACGAGGGCGCTTGCCACCGCGTGGGCGCTCGCCACGCTCTACGCCGCCACCGACGAGTACCACCAGCGTTTCGTCGCCGGCAGGCACTCGAGCTGGGTCGATGTGACGATCGACTCGATGGGCGCCGCGGTCTTCGCGCTCCTGGTCGTGCGGGCGCGCCGGCGCCAGGTCGCGCGGTGAACGCATTCCCGCGGCCGCCCATCGAGTCGATGCGGCCGGTCGTTTCGTTCGCGGTCGTCCGCCTGCTGCTGCCCGCAGCGGCACTGCTCGCCGACCTGGTCCTCGGCGTTCCCAACGGGGTAGCTCCGGCGCTGATCCTCGGTCTGGTCGCGATCCCATGGGCAGTCGCGATCCTGATGGTCGCGCGCAGCGACCCGGCGCGCGCGCTGACCCCCGCCGTGGCGGTTGGCGACCTGATCGTGATCGCAGCCGTACAAGCGGCGATGCCCGACGCCTACGCGGCGACCCACTTCGTCGCGCTCCTGTTCATCGGCGCCCATGCCCACTTCCAGGGTGCGCGCCGCGGCTTGCTGATCGCGGTCTTCGGGGCGGTCCTGCTGATCGGCGTGACGATCGCGAGCGACCCCCCGATCGAGAGCGACCAGCTGGCGTTCTACGAGACGATCTTCGCCGTCTCCTGCCTGGCGATCGCGGCTGTCATCGGCGAGCTGCGCGTTATCGAGACCGCCGGACGCCTCCGTGCTCAGGCGCTCAGCCGCCGCACGATCGTCGGCGAGGACGAGGTGCGCCGGCACGTGGCCGACTTCATCCACGATGGGCCGGTGCAGGAGCTGATCGGGCTTGACCTGATCCTCCGGGGGGCATCGAAGGCCGCCGAGCGTGGCGATACTGCGCGCACCAACGAGCTGATTGGCCAGGCGCGTGAGTTGGCCGGGGGCAACATCCGCGCGCTCCGAGACGAGATCGTGAACCTCGGGCCCTACGCCTTCGAGGAATTGTCGTTCGAGATCGCGATCGAGCGCTGCATCCCGGTATGGCACCGCCGCTACGGGTGCGAGGTATTGGTCGACGCCGACCTGCAGCTCGAGCCGCAGGTGGCCAACGACCTGTTCCGCATCACTCAGGAGGCGGTCGCGAACGGCTGCAAGCACGGCGAGGCCAAGCATGTGGAGATCCAGCTCGTGCGGGACGGGCAGGCGGCCGTGCTGAGCGTGGTCGACGACGGCAAGGGCTTCGGCCAGATCGACCCACTGGGCCCGCACGAACCGGGGCACATCGGCCTGGCCAGCATCCGTGAGCGCACCGAGCTGCTCGCCGGCTCACTCATGATCACCTCTCAGCCAGGGCGGACCGAGGTGCAGGTGCGCGTGCCGCTCGGCGGCACCCGCCGCCGCAACCGGCGTTAGATCCAGCCGCGCTGGGTGGCGATGAGTACAGCCTGGGCGCGGTCGACGGCGCCGAGCTTCGCGTAAGTGTTGTGCAGGTGCGTGCGCACGGTGCTGGTCGACAACTCGAGCTCTAGGGCGATCTGCTTGTAGACCTTGCCGTCGCGCAGGCGCCGCAGCACCTCGATCTCGCGCGTTGACAGCGGACAAGGCTCGACTGAACGGCGGTCGCCGTTCGGGTACGGCAGCTCGTACATGACCGAGCGCAGCTGGTCGATCGACAGGTCGAGCGAGCGCGCGACCAGCGACATCTGCTTCGGATCGACGGGCATGCCGTGGCCGTAGTGGGCGAGCATGTCTCCCAGGCGGACGATTGCCGCCTCGGTGTGGGCCTCGTCGACGTGGTGGCGTTCGATTGCCGATGCGAGCCGGCTCGGCAAGCCCCAGCGGCGCGCCAGCACGCCGCCGACCACCGCGTGGTCGACGCCGAGCTCCCGCCGCTCGGCCTGTACCCGCTCTTCCGGGGTCCGGGCGTTGCCGTGGATGTGGCGCGGATAGCCGGGGTAAGCGTGGGCCAGGACGAGCTTGCCGATGTCGTGCAGCAGCCCCGAGACGAGGATCTCGTTGCGGTCCTTGTACTCGAGCACGCGCGCCACGTGGTCGGCGGCGCGCTGCGTCGCCACGGCGTGCAGGCGGAAGCGCTCAGGGGCCGCGTCCCACACGGGCGTGCGCTCGAAGAAGTCGTAGACCTGCGTGCGCGAAGCCAGCGCCTCGACGCCGCCCGGGGTCAGGATGTGCACCGCCTCCGGGATGGAGGCGATCTTGCCTTTCTTGGGCGAGCGGGCGCGGTTGGAGATCCGGAGGACCGCGATCACGAGCGCGACGTCCGACTCGACCGCCTGGACGACGTCGGCCACCGAGGGCTGCTCCTCGCGAACCAGCCGCAGCAGCCGGTTGCGCGACTCGGCCAGAGCCGGGAAGGCCTCCAGCGCCTCGAAGGCGGCTGTGAGCCGCCGACCATGGCCCTCGTTGTGGCGCGGGCGCACGTGCATTGCCGCCGCAGGCGTCAATGGGCGCGGCTTACGCGTGTCAGGTGGGACGATGGTCGATTCCATTTCTTGCATGGCCGGACAACCAACTGCCCGCAATGCTCACCTATCGGCACTTCTTATAGGTGCATTTAGCTCTGACTGCGCGCCCGCGCAAGTGCGTCGTCAATCCTCGTGAGCGTCTCATCGCGCCCAAGAGCCGTAACCGACTCGAAAATTCCCGGTGAAACCGTGCTCCCCGCCAAAGCCACACGGACCGGTTGGAAGACCTCTTTCGGCTTCACACCCGTCTCCTCGACCACTCCGCGCAGCGCGTGCTCGACCTGCTCGGCGTCGAACGGCTCCACCCGTGCAAGCACGTGGCGCACCTTTTCGAGTCGCTCGACCGCGCCGTCCTTCATGACCTTGTCCCAGGCTGCAGGGTCGATCTCGCGGCGCTCGACCAGGAAGCCGGCGAGCGGCCAGAAGTCCGCGAGCGTCTGCATCTTCTCCTGCGCGATCTCGACCGCCACGCGCGGAATGTCGTCGCGGCCGAGCAGTTCCTCGAGGCGCGCCTTGAGATCGTCGACGTCGAGCTCACGCAGGTAGTGGCCATTCATCCAGCGCAGCTTCGCCTCGTCGAAGACGGCCGGGTTCTTCGAGACGCGCTCCAGCGAGAACTTCTGCTGCAGCTCCTCGACCGAGAAGAACGTGGTGGTGTCGTCGTAGCCCCAGCCGAGCAGGGCCAGGTAGTTGATGACGGCCTCACGGAGGTAGCCCGCGTCACGAAGCCATAGCAGCGATGCGGCGTCGTAGCGCTTGGAAAGCTTCTTCCCATCCGGGCCGTGCAGCAGCGGCAGGTGCGCGTACTGCGGCCGCTCGAATCCGAGCGCCTCCTGCAGGAGCACGTGCCTCCACGTGTTCGCGAGATGATCGACGCCGCGGATCACCTGGGTCACCCCCATGTCGTGGTCGTCGACCACGACGGCGAGGTGATAGACGGGGCTGCCGTCGGAGCGGGCGACGACGAAGTCCTTCTGGCCGCTGACGGGCGTGCGGTTCTCCCCGTAGACGACGTCGTCGAACACGACATCCTTCTCGCCGGTGCGCAGCCAGGTCGCGCCTTCGTGCTCGTATACCGCGTCCGAGTCGCGCAACTGCTGCACCGCCTCGTCGTGGCGCGCGCGCCTGTTCGTCTGCGACACGGGGTCCTCGTCCCAGTCGAGCCCCAGCCAGCGCAGGCCCTCGTAGATGACCTCGACATTCTCCGGCGTCGAGCGCTCGCGGTCCGTGTCCTCGATGCGCAGCAGGAACTCGCCGCCGTTGCCGCGCGCGAGCAGCCAGTTGTACAGCGCCGTGCGGGCGCCGCCGACGTGGAGATAGCCCGTGGGAGATGGCGCGAAGCGGACCCTCATAACCTGCCCGGCGATGCTATTAGGCGCTCACGTCTCGACGGCGGGCGGGCTGGTCAAGGCCCACCAGCGCGGTGTCGAGTCCGAATCCGAGGCAATCCAGATTTTCAACCAGTCGCCGCGCATGTGGCGCCCGGTCATCTACAAGGACGACGACGTGGCCGAGTTCAACCGGCTGATGACCGACGGCCCGGTCAAGGCGGTCGTGATCCACGCGGTCTACCTGATCAACTGCGCCTCGAACGAGAAGGAGATCCGCGAGAAGTCTCTGACCTCGCTCGTCCACGCGTTGCAACTGGGCGACGCGATCGACGCGGCAGGCGTCGTCATCCATCCAGGGACGCTCAAAGGGAAGCCGCTGGAGGAAGGGCTCGACCTGGCCGGCGAGGCGTTCCGACTCGCCTTGTCCGAGTCCGATCGCTGCCCGCTGCTGCTGGAGGACACCGCGGGCGCGAAGGGCACGCTCGGCCGCTCGTTCACCGAGCTCGCCGACCTGATCGACCGCGGCGGCGGCGGCGGCCGGCTTGGCATCTGCCTTGACTCCTGCCACCTGCTCGCGTCCGGGTTCGAGGTGCGCACGCGCGACGGGCTCGCGGAGGTGCTCGACGAGTGCGTGGCGCAGGTCGGGCTCGAGCGGCTGCGGTGCCTGCACGTGAACGACTCGAAGGTCCCGCTGGGCGGCAACCGCGACCGCCACGCGATGCTCACCGAGGGCGAGTTCGGCGCGAAGGGTCTGTCCGTGTTCCTCTCCGAGCCGCGTTTCCAGGACCTACCGGTCTGCCTGGAGACGCCCGGACCCGGCGGGCGGATCGGCCTGGACGAGGTGAAGCTTGCTCGTCAGCTGCGCGCTAGAGGCGCTCGAGCCCGTCGCGCAAGTCGAAAAAGCCGGGGTTGACGCAGTCGAACGCCTGGCCGGTTCCGTCGTAGGCGCGCTCGACGGTGATGCGGCACTGCGGCAGCGGCGTGCCGGTCATCTTCACGCCGCCATATCCGTGACGTGTGCGCTCCTGCTCCTCGAAGACGGCAACGTCGATCTCCCCGCGGAAGACCTTGTGGATGCAGCCCATGAAGCGATGCCCGGTCTCCTCGTCATCGAAGACGTACAGCGCCGGGCAGTTGCGGGCGATGCACCCGGACGGATGCACAAGCCGGTCGCAGAACGAGCAGCACTGGCGGCACTCGTGCTCGACCGCTGGGCTGACTGGACTCGCCACTCGGTCAGTGTAGGCCCGGCTACCCGAAAGTGAAGGCGTAGCCAGTGATGCCGGATTCCGGCCGCAGCTCCAGTTCGTGCGTACCCGCACGAGGCAGATTGACCAGCGTGTAGAGCTTCTGCGCCCGGATCATGAAATGGCGATACGGCTTGCCGTCCAGGATCACGTCCATCGAGCGCGTCCGGTCCGGCGACCCGAGCACGAGGAAGACGCGCCGCGCCGTGAACTCGAGTCGCAGCCGTGACCCCGGCCCAGCCTCGGCATCGTCCGGGTCTCGGTGCCACGGCCCTATGAACGACAGGTAGCCCGGCGGGTGCGGCGTCCGCGACGTGCCGAGGTATGTCTCCGGCGTCGTGTCGAACGTGACCTGCTGTCCGCGCGCGTGGGTCATGCCACCGCCGGGCCGGTGCCCCGCCTCGGCAAGCAGTTCGCGGACCACCTGCTCCTTCTTCCTGTAATTCCCCTCGCCGAAGTGCGTGAAGCGCACCTGGCCCTTGGCGTCGATGAAGTACTCCGCCGGCCAGTACTGGTTGCCGTACGCGTCCCAGGTCGCGTACTTGTTGTCCTGGACGACCGGGTAGCGGATGCCGTTCTGCTTGATCGCTTCGAGCACGTTGCCCGCGTCGCGTTCGAACGGGAACTCCGGGGTGTGCACACCGACGATCACAAGCCCGTCCTTGCGGTAGCGGGCGTCGAGCGCCTTCAGGTACGGCAGCGTCCGGATGCAGTTGATGCACGTGTAGGTCCAGAAGTCGACGAGCACGACCTTGCCGCGCAGCTGGCTCAGGTGGAGCGGGCGATCGCCGGGCGTGTTGAACCAGCGCTGGTTCCCGGTGAAGTCAGGCGCCATTCCGAGCATCGGTGGGTGCAGATGCGAAACCGAACGCTCGAGCTTCGCGGTCGGGTCCACCAGCACACTGGGCAGGTGGCTGGCGATCGCGGTCTGGAAGCGCGTGTCGAGGTCGGCCAGCATCGCCACCGCCACTACGACCATGACGGCGCCGGTCGCCATCTGAACGCGCCCGGCGCTGCGGCTCAGGCGCCTGGTCACGCGCCTGCCGCCGAGCATGAGCGCGTACAGCACGATCGCGCTGCCGACGGCGTACGAGAACGCGACCGCCAGGCGGCCCGCGGTGAACGACTGCGAGGCCGAGACCGTGATGACGCCCGCCAGGATCGGGCCGGCGCATGGGGCGTAGACCAGCCCCAGGCTGAGCCCGACCACGAGGCCCGACGAGAAGCCGCCGTCCGAGTTCCCGCGGCGGGCGCTCGGCGCGATTCGCGTGAGCCACGCCTCGACGCGAGCCGCGGCAGACGGCACGAGCAGCGTCGCGCCGAAGACAAGGAGCACCACGATCGCGACCATCCGCAGCAGGTCGTCCGGCAGCCCCAGGGCGTCGATCACGTACACCAGCGCGACCGTCGCGAACGTGAACGACAGCGTGAGCCCCGTGACGATCCCGAGCGGCCGCCGCCGTCCGCCCGTTGCACCGGCCGACAGGACGACAGGCAGGACGGGCAGCACGCACGGCGACACGGCGGTCGCCGCGCCCGCGAGCAGTGCGAAGAGTGCGAGCAGCACCATGCGCCCGACAGTCTCCTACGTCGCGCTCGTTGTTACGCCGGCTGCATCGCGAGCTCGGAGCGATCCAGCACGCGCGTGAACGCCTCGACGACGACTTCGTCGAACTGGGTACCGGCGCCGGCCGCCAATTCCGCGCGGGCCTCGTCGGGTCCGATTCCGGCCTGGTAGACGCGATCGGCCACCATCGCCGCGTACGCGTCCGCGACGGCCAGGATCCGCGCCTCGAGCGGTATCTCGGCGGTCGTCAGCCGGCCGGGGTAGCCGAGGCCGTCCGGACGCTCGTGGTGCGCGAGTACCCACGACGCGATGTCCTCGAGCCCGGCGCGGCTCAGCAGACGGGCGCCGAGCTCGCAGTGCATCTGGACCTCGTCGCGCTCGACGCCGTCCAAGGGACCGGCCTTGTGCAGCACGACG
>DATBDN010000044.1:0-13690 GCA_036269895.1 Thermoleophilaceae bacterium | reverse complement strand
GCGCCGGTTCTCGATCACGAGCTCGCGGTCGTCGCCGGTCAGGAAACCGAGGTTCAGTGATTCATACGGCCCGCTGCTCAGGCCGCCCTCACGCGTCGAGAACAGCACCTCGGCTCCGGGCAGCGTCACGCGGAAGCTCATCGCGCCAGCTCCTCACGAGCGACCTCGAGAGCCGATGCCAGCTCCTCGTCCCGCCCCGCAACCTCTCCGTCGAGCTTGCGCTTCAGCGTCTCGCGCAGAGCCCGCCCGATTGCCGGCGACTCCGGAATGCCGGCCGAGCGTAGGTCGTCACCCGTGATCTCGAGGCCGGCACTGCTCAGCTGCTCCAGGTAACGCTCGATCGGCTCCGATCGCGCGCCGAGAGCGATCGCGACCGCGAACGTCTCCGGCAGCTCGCAGTGAAGGAGCGCGTGCAGCGCCGAGTCGGGAAGCGCGGGTTCGAGCGCGCGCACCAGCTGCGGCCCCTTGCGTGCCGCGTGAAGCACCGCGTCGCGATCCTCGGCGCGCAGATGCAGATCCTCGACCCAGCCCGCCAGGTCATCCGGATCTGGCGCGACCAGCGCCGCAAGCGCGGCGAAGCGTCGCTGTCCGCCGACGTGCTCGGCCGCCTCGGCCGCGGCGGCGACGTCTTCCGGCCGCGCGTCGCCGAGCAGGGGTGAGAGCGCCCGGTCCAGACCGAGGTCCCGCATCCGCGCGATCGCCGGCGCGGGCGGCCGCGCACCCGTCGAGCCGGTGCTCGACCCGCCTGGCGCGGCCCGTTCGGTTTCGCCGAGCATGTCGAGCAGCTCGTCGCGGATTCGCGCGCCTGAGACCGTTGACGGCGCGCCCGCGGCTATTGCCTCGCGAGCCAATCGCTCGGTCTCGTCGTCCATCCGAAAGCCGAAACGCGACTCGTAGCGGATCGCCCGCAACAGGCGGGTCGGGTCGTCGACGAACGACTTCGGGTGGAGGATCCGGATCACCCCGGCTTCGAGATCGCCCCGCCCGCCGTGCGGATCTCGCAGCTCGCCGATGCGGGGCTCGTTGAGCGACACCGCCATCGCGTTGATCGTGAAGTCGCGACGCGCCAGATCCTCGTCCAGCGGCGCCTCCTCCACGTCTGGCAACGCCCCCGGCTGTGCGTATGTCTCGCGCCGGGTCGAGGCCAGGTCCACCACCAGGTCTCCGGCCCTCACGGTCGCCGTCCCGAAGCGCTCGTGCTCGCGCGCCTCCCCACTGAGCCGAGCCGCCAGCTCCCGTGCGACCTCGCGCGCGTCGCCCTCGATCGCAACGTCGAGATCCACCGAAGTACCGCCGAGCATCAGGTCGCGCACTGCCCCACCCACGAGCCACGCGGGTGCGAGGCCGTCGAGCGCCGGCACCAGGCGGTCGGCGCCGGGCAGCGCCCGGATCCGCTCGCCGAGGTCGTCCACCCCCCGAAACCTAGAAGACGCGGCGTACGGGAATCCCCGCCGCCTCCAGCCGCTCCTTCGCCTGCTGGATCGAGTAGGTCCCGTAATGGAAGATCGACGCGGCCAGCACCGCATCTGCGTCGCCCTCCTCGATCGCCGCGACCAGGTGGTCCAGCGTTCCGGCCCCACCTGAGGCGATCACCGGCACGTCGACCGCACCCGCCACCCGCCGCGTCAGCTCGAGCTCGTAGCCGTCCTCGGTGCCGTCGCGGTCCATGCTCGTCAGCAGGATCTCACCCGCCCCGCGCTCGACCCCATCGCGCGCCCATTCGATCGCGTCGTGCCCGGTCGGGGTGCGGCCGCCGTTCACGTATACCTGGTAGTCGCCGCCCGCAACGCGCCGCGCGTCGATTGCCAGCACGACGCACTGGGCGCCGAACACCTCCGCCATCTCGCCGATCAGCTCCGGCCGCTGCACCGCCGCGCTGTTCACCGACA
This sequence comes from Thermoleophilaceae bacterium, assembly GCA_036269895.1. Taxonomy (GTDB): domain Bacteria; phylum Actinomycetota; class Thermoleophilia; order Solirubrobacterales; family Thermoleophilaceae; genus DATBDN01. The sequence goes on along the minus strand of DATBDN010000044.1, from coordinate 11,801 downwards.
CCTTGTCGGCGCCCGCATCCAGAACCGCCTGCGCGTCCTCGACCGAGCGGATCCCACCGCCGATCGTGAACGGGATGAACACTTCGTCGGCAGTGCGCCGGGCGAGCTTCACCATCGTTTCTCGCTTCTCAGCCGACGCTGTGATGTCCAGAAACACGAGCTCGTCGGCGCCCTCCTGCTCGTAGCGCGAAGCCAGCTCGACCGGGTCGCCGGCATCGCGAAGCTGGACGAACTCGATGCCCTTGACGACGCGACCCTTGTCGACATCCAGACACGGGATCACGCGGCGCAGCAGCATCAGTCGTCGGCGTCCAAGACTGCGTGTGCTTCGGCGATCGTGAACTTGCCCTCGTAAAGCGCCTTGCCGGCGATGACTCCGGCCAGGTTGACCAGCCGCGTCTCCGCGAGCGCGCGCAGGTGCTCCAGCGAACCGATGCCGCCCGAGTAGATGAAGCGCCCGCGCACCACCGCGCCGATGCGCTTGATGTCCTCGATGTCAGGCCCCTCGAGCGTGCCGTCGCGATCCACGTTCGTGTAGGCGAAGCGCCGGACACCGCGGCGCTGCAGGCGCTCGATCACGTCGGCCGCCATGCCCTGAGTTTCCTTCGTCCAGCCGGCCACCGACACCTTGCCGCCTCGCACGTCCACCGCGACGATCACGCGCGAGCCCCAGGTCGCGATGACCTCGTCGAGGAACTCCGCGTCGGTGTAGGCGGCCGTGCCGATGACGATGCGGTCGGCGCCCGCCTGGAGCGCCCCGCGCACCGACTGGGCGTCACGCAGCCCGCCGCCGTACTGCACCGGCACGTCGACGGCAGCCGTGATCCGCCGGAGCTGCTCCAGGTTCGCCGGCGCGCCCTGCACCGCGCCGTCCAGGTCGACCACGTGGAGCGAACGTGCGCCCTGCTCGACCCACGCGCGCGCAGCGTCGAGCGGGTCGTCGTTGTAGATCGTCTCGCGCGCGAAGTCGCCCTGCACCAATCGAACGGCCTTGCCGTCCCGGATGTCCACCGCCGGCAGGAGGATCACTCTGCGAGCTTGACGAAGTTGCCCAGCAGCGACAGCCCGTCGGGCCCAGACTTCTCGGGGTGGAACTGAACCCCGTAGACGCCGTCCCGAGCCACGGCCGACACGAACTCCGACCCATACTCGGCGGTTCCGAGCACCACGCCATTCGGCGCCGTCGGAGCGAATGAATGAACGTGGTAGAAGGCCGCGGCCTCGCCCAGGCCTTCCACCAACGGCGACTGCTGCTGCCATGACACGGTGTTCCAGCCGATCTGCGGGATCTTCAGGCCCGGTGCGTCGAGGGCGCGCACCTCGCCTGGCAGCAGCCGAAGTCCGTCGGCACCCCCGAGCTCGACCGAGCTGTCGAAGAGCAACTGCATGCCAAGACAGATGCCCAGGATCGGGACGCCGGCCGAGCGGCGTTCGTGCACCAGCTCGTCGAGGCCGCGCTCGCGAATCGCCTCAATCGCCTTCGGGAAGGCGCCTACTCCGGGCAGCACCAGCGCCTCGGCAGCGCGCACGCGCTCCGGCGCATACGTGATCTCGACTGCAGCGCCCACGTGCTCGAGAGCCTTTTCGACCGAGCGCAGGTTGCCCATCCCGTAGTCGAGGACGGCGATCACAGAAGGCCCTTCGTCGACGGGATCCCCGACGCATTCGGGTCGAGCGCTGCGGCTTCGCGCAGAGCGCGCGCGAACGCCTTGAAACAGGCCTCGACCATGTGGTGCGGATCACGGCCGCGCTCCATGGTCACGTGCACCGTGAGCTTCGCGTTGCTGGCGACGGCGCGCAGGAACTCCTCCACCAGGTCGGTCTCGAAGCCTCCAATCGTGCGCGCCGGGATCGCCAGCCCGTCGAAGGCGACGAACGGGCGGCCCGAGATGTCGATCGCAGCCGACGCGCGAGCGTCGTCCATCGGCACGACCCCATGTCCGAAGCGCGTGATGTCCGAGCGGTCGCCAAGCGCCTCGTCCAGCGCCTGCCCGACCACGATGCCGACGTCCTCGACGGTGTGGTGCGAGCCGGTCTGCAGGTCGCCCTGGGCGTCAACATCGAGGTCCAGTCCGCTGTGGCGAGCGAGCGCGTCGAGCATGTGGTCGAAGAAGCCCACCCCCGTGGTCCGTGTGCCCTTGCCGGACCCATCCAGCGACAACGAAACCGTGATGTCGGTCTCGCCCGTGCTGCGGGATATCTGTGACGTGCGGCTCATGCGCGGCGGCGCTCCATCGATTCGCCGTGGACTGGAAAGCCTTCTGCCCGCGCGATGGCTGCGCCGTGCGGAGCCAGGCGGCCGGCGGCCTCGTCGGTCAACGATACGCGGGCCATCCTGCGCCGGAACGTCCGCGGCGACAGCGCGCTCGCGAAGTGCGCCGCGCCGCCCGTGGGCAGCACGTGGTTCGACCCGGCGACGTAGTCGCCGAACGCGGTCGCGCCCATCTCCCCCACAAAGACGCAGCCGGCGCGCGCGACGCGATCGACCAGGTCCTCGGCCTCGTCGCCGATCAGCTCCAGGTGCTCGGGCGCGAGTGCGTCGGCCAGCGCAACCGCGCTGGCGGCGTCCCGGGTATGGATCACCGCGAGCAACGCGTCGGTCACTGACGGCCGCTGCGGGGCGAGCCGTGCAACCGCGTCTGAGATCGAGTCGAGCAGCGCTGCGTCGGGCGAGATGACTGCGACCGCGGAGTCCGGCCCATGTTCAGCCTGCGCCATCAGGTCCAACGAGATCAGTTGCGGGTCTGCGTCGTCGGCGGCAACCACAACCAGTTCGCTCGGCCCGGCGATGCTGTCGATTCCGACCACGCCCGACACCTGGCGCTTGGCCTCCTGCACGTATGGGCTCCCGGGGCCCACGATCACGTCGACCGGCTTGATCGACTCCGTGCCGTACGCGAGTGCCGCGATCGCCTGCGCGCCGCCCACTCGGTAAATCTCGTTGACACCGCAGAGGGCACAGGCCGCGAGGATGAGCGGGTGCACGCGGGCGTCGGCCACGGACGGCGGCGAGCAGATCGCGATCTCCTGCACGCCCGCGGCGCGCGCGGTGATCGCGCACATGATGACCGTGGACGGATACGGCGCACGGCCCGCCGGCACATACGCGCCGACACGGCGCACAGGCACCTCCGCGATGTCGATGTATTGCCCGTCGCCGAGCTCGACGATCGCGCCGTGACCCACCTGCGCCTCGGCCACCGCCTTCACGTTCGCGATCGCCACGCGCAGGCTGTCGAGGAGCGCCGGCTCGGCCCAGCCAAGTGCTCCCTCGATCTCCTGGGCAGGGACGGCCAGCCGGTCCGGCGCGACGCCGGCGGGGTCGAAGCGCTCGGCGAGCTCGCGCACGGCGGCATCCCCGCCCGCGCGCACCTGGTCGACGATCGCACGCACGTCCGCCTCGACATTCGGCGCGGGCGGCCAGAGCGCGCGCACCTGGGCCGCGCTCGGGCTCGAAAGGCGCTCGATGCGCATCAGCCGCTGTCTCCGAGCGCGCGGATACGGCCGACGAGGGCGTCGATCTCGCGCGCCTTCAGCCGATGCGCAACGGGGTTCGCGATCAGCCTCGCCGTCGAGTCGAAGATCGACTCCCGCTCCACCAGCCGGTTCTCGGCGAGCGTGCGGCCCGTCGCCACCAGGTCGACGATCCCGTCAGCCAGGCCGGTCAGCGGCGCGATCTCCACCGAGCCCTTCACCTCGACGATCTCCGCCTGGCGGCCGGTCTCGGCGAAGTGGGCGGCGGCCACGCGCGGGTACTTCGTGGCGATCCTGACGCGGCCCAGGCGGCGCAGCGACTCCGCCAGCGGGTCGCCATCCTCGTGGACCGCCACGATCATCCGGCACGCGCCGAAGCCCAGGTCGAGCAGTTCGTAGACATCCCGGTCGGCCTGCTCGGCCAGCACATCGCGGCCCGTGATCCCCACGTCCGCCGCGCCATGCTCGACGTACGAGGGGATGTCCGACGGTCGCATGGTGATCACGCCGACCTCGGGGAACACCAGCTTGCGGTCGTTCGAGCGAATTTCGCTCGTGTCGACGCCGAGCTGGTCCAGCAGGTCGAGCGCCTGGACGAACAGCGATCCGCGCGGCACGGCGATGGTCAGGCTCATCGCATCTTCTCCTCGGCCGCCTGCGCCATGTGGACCCGCTGCACGTCCAGCGCAACGCCGCAGGCCGGCCGCGGCTTGCCGAAACGGCCGATCAGCTGGTCGTAGCGGCCACCGCCGCCCAGCGCGAAGCCGACCGCCGGGTCGTAGACCTCGAACACGGCGCCCGTGTAGTAGCCGAGCTCGTGCACCAGGCCCAAGTCCAGGATCAGCCGCTCGGCGAAGCCCCGCTCCGACAGCGCCTCGTACAGGCCGCGCAGTTCGATCAGCGCCGTCGCCGCCACCTCGCCCATCGCCTCCTCGGCGCGGTCCAGCACCTCGGGGCCGCCGCGCAGCCCGGGCACCTCGAACAGCGCATGCGGCAGCCCCTGCACGCGCACGCGCGCCTCGAGTGCGACCAGGTCGCGTGCCATGAGCGAGCCCATCAGCGCGTCGGCGTCGTCCTGCGGCAACTCGAACGCGCGCAACAGCGCTCCGTAGAGCGCGCCGTCACCGAGCCCGACGGAGTGTCGCCGCAGCCCGCTGGAGCTGAGTGCGTCCAGCGCCAGGGCGACGATCTCGGCGTCGCCGTCCACGCCCGGCACGTCGATCAGCTCGGCTCCAACCTGCAGGAACTCCGTCAGCTGTCCACTGCCACGTGTGACGGAGCGGTACGCCTGGCCGCTATAGCAGAGCCGCAGCGGCCCGTCGTGCTCGGCGAAGCGCGTGCCGACCAGCCGCGCGATCGGGATCGTCATGTCGGAGCGCAGCACCAGCAGGTTGCCGTGCGCGTCGAACAGCCGCCAGCCGGCCCCGGCGGCACGCTGGTCGCCCTGGCGCAGGACATCCTCGTACTCAACCGTCGGCGTGCGGACCTCGCCGTATCCGGCCGACTCGAAGGAGCCGCGCAAGCCGTCCATCAGCGCGCGCAACTCGCGCATCTCATCGGGCAGGACGTCGCGCGTCCCGGGCGGGATCGGAAAGGTCATCGCGAGCTCCTGCGCAGGCTAAGCCGCGACGCGCTCCGCGCCTCGTCGCTCGATGCGCGCGCCGAGCAGTCGCAGCCGCTCGTCGATGCGCTCGTATCCGCGATCGATCTGCCGGATGTTGCCGATCTCCGTGGTCCCCTCGGCGCACAGGGCTGCGATGAGCATGGCCATGCCGGCGCGGATGTCCGGGCTTTCGACGCGCTCGCCGTGAAGACGGCTCGGGCCCGATACGACCGCGCGATGCGGATCGCACAGGATCACCCGAGCGCCCATGGTCACGAGCTTGTCCACGAAGAACAGGCGGTTCTCGAACATCTTCTCGAAGATCAGGATCATGCCGTCGGCCTGCGTGGCGAGCGCGAGCGCGATGCTGGTGAGATCGGCGGGGAACGCCGGCCACGGACCGTCCTCGATCTTCGAGACGTGCTCGCCCTCGTCGTCGCGCACGCGCAGGTCCTGGTCGCCCGGCACGATCACGTCGGAGCCCTCGTACTCGAGCCGGACGCCCAGGCGCGCGAAGGCGACCTCGGTCGCGCGCAGATCGTCGCGGACGCAGTCCTTGATGCGGATCTCTCCGCGCGTGGCGGCCGCTAGCGCGATGAAGCTGCCGATCTCGATGTGGTCAGGTCCGATGGCGAAGTCAGCGCCGCCGAGCTGCTCCGAGCCGTGGACGATCAGCTGGTTGGTGCCGATGCCCTCGATGCGCGCGCCCATCTGCAGCAGCATTCGCGAGAGGTCCTGCACGTGTGGTTCCGAGGCAGCGTTGTGGATAACCGTCGAGCCCGGCGTGAGCGCCGCGGCCATCAGCGCGTTCTCGGTGCCCATGACCGACGGCTCGTCCATGAAGAAGTCGCAGGCGCGCAGTCCGTCGCCGGCCTCGATGCGGTAGACGCGATTCGACGCCACCGTCGCCCCGAGCGCCCGGAAGGCGTCCAGGTGCGGATCGAGCCGTCGTCGGCCGATCACGTCGCCCCCCGGCGGCGGGATCTCGGCCCGCCCGAAGCGGCCCAGCAGCGGGCCGGCGATCAGGAACGAGGCGCGAATCCGCTCGGTCTTGTCGACCGGGATCTCCACCTCCGGGTCCACGTTGGCGGCGCAAAGAGCGACGACGTTCTCCTCGCGCCACTCGATCTCGACCCCCAGGTGGTCCAGCAGGTCGAGCATCGCCTCGACGTCGCTGATTCGAGGAATGTTGCGTAGGACAACCTCGTCCTCGGTCAGGAGCGAAGCTGCGAGAACGGGCAGCGCGGCGTTCTTGTTGCCCGCCGGGGCCACCGTGCCTGACAGCGGATACCCGCCTTTGATGAGGAACTTGTCCATGGCTGCGGCCAGCGTATCGAAGGGTTGGCATGCTCCTGGCATGCGCCGACCCGCGCTGACACTGTTGCTGTTCGCCGTCTGCTGCTCTGTCCCTGGCGCTGCAGCGGCGGCACCGTGGTCGTTCATCGTCACGCCGACTGAGCAACTCGGGGTGCCCGGCTACCCGGCGGGGACAGAGATCACCCCCGAGGGCTACCTCTACACGGGCTCGGCGGAGATCGTCTTCCGTTTCGGGGCCCGCCTGCGGTCGTGGAACGTGCCGATCCGGCGACTGGAGGACGGCCGCTACCCCGTGATCAGCTCCCAGGCACACGCGAGTGGCGTGAGCTACGGGCTCACCACGTTCACGGCTGCCGTCGGCGGCGGGCCCGCGAACTTCGTGCGCGTGCGGATCACGAACCACAGCGCCTCGACCGCCGCGGTCGGCTGGGCGCTCGGCACGCGCTACACCGGCGGCGAGCGCAAGGGCAGCGGACGCCGCTTTCGCTTTGCGCGGCCGGCGACCCCGGTGCGCAGCGGTCTCTACTACCAGCCTGGCTACGGCTTCAACGCGCACTCCGTGCAGCGCTTCGCCGGCGGCGCGTTCCTGCGCGACGGCCGCGCCCTCTACATCGCCCACGGCACCCCGGCGGGGCTGCACTCACGCAGGGTGCGCGGCGTCCGCCACGCAGCGCCCACCTCGCTCGTGGGCGTGACCCGGTACCACGGCCGCCTGAGCCCGGGCCGCAGCGTCGTGCTCGACTTCACGGTTCCGACCGTGCCCGTTGCGCCCAATTCGAAGGCCTACACGACGATCGCGGCCGCCTCCTACGACAACTACCGCACCCGCGTGGTCGGGAACTGGCGTCGCCTCCTCGGGCGCGCGATGGGCGTGCACGTGCCCGAAAGCAAGGTGGTTGACACCTTCTACGCCAGCCTGATGAACCTGCTGCTGTCGCGCTACAGGCAGGGCGGCTACTGGGTGCAGACCGTCAACGAGCTGCAATACCACGCCTTCTGGCTGCGCGACACGGCGATGATCAGCTCGATGTTCGACCAGGTCGGGCTGCACGACATCGCCGCCCAGGACCTGAAGTTCTTCGAGACGTGGCAGCAGCCCGACGGGCTGTTCATCTCGCGTCCGGGCCAGTACGACGGCTTCGGCCAGGCGCTCTGGGCATACGGCGATCACGTGCGGCGGACGGGTGACGCCGGGTTCGCGCAGCGTGTCCTGCCGGCGGTCAACCGCGCGATGGGCTGGCTCGAGAAGGCGCGCGCGGCCGACTCGCTCGGGCTGCTCCCGCCGTCTGACCCCCATGACAACGAGCAGATCGCGGGCCACCTGGTTGGCGACAACCTCTGGGGCGTCGCGGGTGCGCGGGCAGCCGCGATGATCGCGCGGACGGCCGGCGACCCGCAGACTGCCGACCGCTGGGCGGCTGATGCCGTTGCCTATCAGGCCACGCTCGACGCTCAGATCCGCCAGGCGGTCAAGGGAACGGGCGGCTGGATCCCGGCCGCCGTGGACCAGAAGGGCGGCCAGGACTGGGGCAACCTCTGGCCGGTCTGGCCGACCGGCGTCTACTCCGCGTCCGACGACATGGTCCAGCGCACGATGCGGCACGCCCGGGCACGCTTCCGCGAGGGCATCGCCACCTACCTCGACGGGCGGCTGCTGCACGACTACCTCGGCTTCCGCGTCTTCGAGACCGACCTCGCTGATGGCAACCAGCAGCGCGCCGTCGATGGCCTCTATGCCGAGCTCGCGCACACCACGGCCACGAACGGCGGCTTCGAGACGGGTGTGCGTGTCTACGGCTCGCGCGCCGTGGACGACAACATGACGCCCCACGGCTGGTTCGCGGCCGAGTACGTGTCGCTACTGCGCAACATGCTCGTGCGCGAGCGCCCGGATGGGATCGCGCTGATGTCGGCGCTGTCGCGGGCGTGGCTCAAGCCCGGGCGCGACGTCTCCGTGCACGACGCTCCGACCACCTACGGCAAGGTCTCCTTCACGCTGCGGCCGACAGTGCACGGCGCCCGGCTTCGCTGGCACGCGGACGTCCCCGCTGGGACTCCGATCCGATGGCCGCTGCCTGAGTTCGCCAAGGACGTGAAGGCCGACAACCTCGAGAAGGACGGCCGCGCCGTGCTGCTTCCCAGCCGTAGCGGCACCCTGACTGTCCACTGGAACCTCCGCGGCACATCGGAGTCGTACGCGCGCGGCGTGCAGCAGCTTCGCTCGGCGTACGCGCGACGCGGCCGTGGTTGATCGGGCTTCGCCCTAGAGTCGAGAGCATGAGCGAAGTCGACCGTGACGAGGCCTGGCGCCTCTTCTGCGAGTGGACCGAGTCCGAGTCGCTGCGCAAGCACGTGCTCGGCGTGGAAGCCGCGATGGTGGCCTACGCGCCCGACTACGGCGGGGACGAGGACCTGTGGGCCGCGACCGGGATCCTGCACGACCTCGACTACGAGAGGCATCCGGACATGGACGCCGAGGACGGTCATCCGCGCACGGCGCTGAGGGTCCTGGCGGAGAAGGGCTACCCGGAGGAGCTGATCGACGCGGTGGCCGGGCATGCCGAGTTCCTGAACCGTCCGCGCACGACCCCGCTCGCGAAGACGCTCTTCGCGGTCGACGAGCTCTCCGGGTTCGTCGCCGCATGCGCGCTCGTGCGGCCGACCGGGATCGTCGGCCTCACGCCGAAGTCGGTCAAGAAGAAGCTGAAGCAGCCGAGCTTCGCGGCGGCGGTCGACCGCGAGCAGATGCGTCGCGCGGCCGACGAAATGGGTGTGGACTTCGACGAGCACGTGCAGCGCGTGATCGATGCGATGGAAGCCCGGGCGGACGAGCTGGGCCTCAGGGGCCAGCAGGAGCCCAGCGACCACCCCGCTTAGCCCATTCCGCCATGTGGTCGGCGGAGCAGAAGGCGTCGGGGATGCGGTGCGCACCGCGATGGCGGACGATCAGCACGTAGTCGTCCCCCAGCGCTGCGCCGCACTGGCCGCACGCGCTCAGCGGGTCTGCAACCCCCGGCGGCTCGCTCGCCGTGCCGGCCTCCCAGCGCGGACCCTGGATCGACCACGGCACGACGTGCTCCAGCCGGCAGAACACCGCCATTCGCTCGCCGGCGGGCTGGGCCGCGCGCCAGCCGTCGCCGGGCTCGACCTCCGTCCCGCACCAGCTGCAGCGCTCCTCGCTCACTAGCATCACGCTACGTGGCGGACCTGCGGATTGTCGTGCTCGACGGAGACGAGACCGGGCAGGAATTGCTCGAGCAGGCACTGCGCGTGCTCGACCCGAGCGTGACCGAGGTCGACGTCGCGCTCGACCACTTCGACCTGTCGCTCGAGAACCGCCGCAAGACCGAGAACGAGGTCGTGACCGAAGCCTCGGCGGCCATCCGCGAAGCCGGGCTGTCGATCAAGGCAGCCACGATCACGCCGGAGGGTGCCGACGACGTGGGCTCGCCGAACCGGATCCTGCGTGAGGAGATCGACGGCAAGGTGATCATCCGCACCGGCCGCCGCATCCCGGGTGTGGCGCCGATCGGCGGCATCCACTATCCGATCTCCGTCTGCCGAATGGCAGTCGGCGACGCCTACGGCGCGAAGCAGTGGCGCGAGACCGAGGACGGCGACGAGATCGCGTACCGCACCGAACGCATCACGCGCTCGACGTGCCGCGCGGTGGCCGAGTACAGCTTCCGGACGGCGAAGAAGATCCACGGCCGTGTGTACGGCGGCCCCAAGTGGACCGTGTCGCCCGTGTACGAGGGGATGCTCAAGGAGGAGCTGGACGCTGCCTCCGAGCGCTACTCGGACGTCCCGTACCAGCCGGTGCTGATCGATGCGACGTACGCCGGGCTGGTCTCGGGTGCGGCGGACGCGCCCATTGTCATCCCGGCGTTGAACCGCGACGGCGACTGCCTGTCTGACCTCGTGCTGCCGCTGTTCGGCTCGATCGCGGGCGCCGAGTCGGTGCTGCTGGCCTTCGACGACAACTACGAGCTCAAGGCGATGATGAGCGAGGCGCCGCACGGGACCGCGCCGGCGCTTCTGGGCAAGAACATCGCCAACCCGATGGCGATGATCATGGCCGCCGCGGCGACGATGCACTACGCCGGGGAGCTCGGCCACGCGGGTGCGCACATCGCTTCGCGTGGCATCTACGAGGCGGTGCTCGAGGCCTGTGCCACAGGCATCAAGACGCCTGACCTCGGCGGTTCGGCGACGATGTCTGAGTTCACGGACGAGGTCGTTTCGCGCGTTCGAACGAAGGTCGAGATCTGGTCGTCGCTCGGCTCGACCGTCTAGGTCCGCCTCTGCAACGGGTCTTGCAGCGTGCGGCCGCTTCCGTCCGCCGCGCCACGTAGCTTCGCGAACGCATGTTCGAATCGATGACAGACCGCATCGCGGGGACCTTCCTCATGGGCCTCGACGTCGCCGTCGAGTTCGCCACGCTCGGCGAATTCCGGCTCGTGGAGGCGGACGCCTCCCCCGCTCCCGATCTCTTCCAGGCCGCTCCGCTTGTTCGCCGTCCCGCTCGTCTAGCCGCCACGGAGCTCGATCGCACGCTGCTGCCGCCGGCCTCCACGGCCATCGCCCGCGCGGCGGCGGAGTCAGCGGCGCGCGTCGCGGCCCGCCGCAAGCCCGCACGGCCGGCGTTGGGGCCAAAGGCGGCACGGCCGGCGTTGAGGCCCGGCACGAAGGCAGTCATCCCAAGCGCGCCGCGCCGCCGAGCGGCCGGCCCCGCTCATCCGAGCGCACCCGTCCGCCCGACAGCGGCAATGCGCGGCACGGCGTCGAAGCCCCGAAAGCGCGGAGGCGCGGTCGAGGCGGGAACGCAGCTCTGCCTGTTCAGCCGCTAGCGCGACGAACCGCTAGCGCTGCCCGGCTCTACCTGCTCAGCCGCGAGCTCGACGAACCGCCGCCACTGCGGAGCCCCTGGATTGCCGGCGGCTCGTCCGCGCCGGATAGCTCCGAATCCGGCGGCCACGCGTCGACTCCGGCCGCAGCGAGCGCCGCCTGCTCGTCGATGAAGGCGCGATAGCGGGCGATCAGGCCGTCGGCGACGTCGGCGACAAACCAGACGACGCGGTCGACCTTCATGCCATCGCGGGCGATCCCGAACTGGGTCGTCTTCAACAGCACGCAAGCCTCGTCCACATCGGCAATCCTGACTGCCGCGAACGAGAACGTCTCCCACGAGGCAAGCCACGTGTCGAAGAACCGCGAGTACTCGGCATGGCCGTGGATCTCGAGCGGCTGATCCGGGATCTGTCCGGAGAGGATGAACTCGAAGTCCGGGCTGAAGCAGGCCAGTAGCGCTTCCTTGTCCCGCTGGGCCCAAGCGTCGATCGCCGCCAGGGCCAGAGTGCTATTCGCGCTGGCCATCGGACGATCCTACGGTCGGCCGCGTCTACGG
>DATBDN010000043.1:0-10589 GCA_036269895.1 Thermoleophilaceae bacterium | reverse complement strand
GACTAGGCGCCGCGCCGTAGGGCTTGTCCGCGGAGGCGGCGCCAGTTCGCAGCGATCGCAACGGCCGCGGCTGCAACGGCGACCGCGACGACCTGCAACGTCATGCTGCCGCTGCCGGGCTCGAGATATGCGAGAAGCGTTGCCATCACGTCGCGGCCATTGGCTGCGCACGCTGACTCTGCCATCGCCTGGCGGCCGACGCCAGTGACTCGGCCGCGAGCGCGCCCGCGGCCGCCAGAGCCGGCACCGCGGGAACCAGATAGCGCAGCGCGAAGCCTGCTCCGAGAGCGGCGCCCAGCAGGAGTCCGACGCCCACGCCGAGCGTCAGGAAAAGTGCCGGCAGGCGGGGATCGCGCGTGGTGAACCCGAGGACGAGCGCGACGAGCCCCGCCAGGACGATCAGAGCGACAAGCACGCGGCTCGTGTGGAACACGCCGGCATACGTGCGCAGGGCGCCGGCGGGGGCCGAGGCGTGGGTCCGGAGTCCCGGGAAGAGGCGGTGGCGGATCGTCGGGTCGTCGAAGCGGATGCGCGCGGTGCGCGGGAATTCGACGGTGTCGTCCTCACGGTGGAGCGCGTGCGGTCCGGGGCGGAAGTACTTCAGGAGGTCGGTCCCCGCGAGCTTCAGGTAGGCGCCGGGCCGCTCGGCGATCACCTGACGCGCGAAATGGCCAAGGATGCGATCGGAGCGCGACTGCTTGCTCGAGTCGGCACTGATGCCTCCGAACGCCTGCCGTGCCGGACTGCGGCGGTTGAAGATGAACCAGCTCTGGTTCTCGTGGTCAGCTTCGGCCGTTCGGTTGCACAGCTTGCGGGCGTCCCGCGCCACATCGATGCCGTTGCACGACGCGATCGACCCGACGCGCCCGTAGAGGAACCAGCCGTTCGCCTGCGTCAGGCCGAACGTACCCGTGACATGGGAATGCGCGAGCGAGTAGACGAGCAGCGGCACGGCCAGGCAGGCGAGCCCGGCCAGCACGGGCCGGATACCCGGCCGAACCCAGATCATCCAGATGACCCAAGCCGGAACCGCAAACAGCCCGACCGGCCGCATCAGGACCGCCGCGGCCAGGCAGAGGCCCGCGAAACCAAGCGCAATCGCCGCTGATCCGCGTGGCCGCAGGCGTTGCCCCGACGACCAGCGGCCCGATTCGCCCGTATCCGACAGCTCGAAGCGGACCGCCCCGGCGACCGTCGCCCACACCGCGAGCATCAGCGCGAGCGCGAAGAACGATTCGGCCAGGATGTACTGCTCCAGCGCGATCGCCCACGCATCGAGCGCCACCAGGGCGCCGGCGACCGTCGCCAGCCAGCGGCGCACGCCGAGCGCGCTGCACGTCGCGTACACGAGCGTCGCGGTCGCCAGCCCGGCCAGATGCTGCACGACCGTGGTCAGCGTCAGCCAGTGCAGAACCTTCAGGATCAGCGGATAGCCGCTTGGCCGCAGCGGCGCGAAGCTCACGATTCCCGTGCCGTGGGCCATCGAGAGGTAGCCCCACGAGTCGCTGTAGAACAGCGCCGGCCGGTAGGCCGCCTCGGCCGCCAGCCGCAGCACGGCACCCGCCGCAAGCACCAGCGCGAACGGCCAGTGGCGTCGCAACATGCTCAGCCGCTGGTCTTGATATAGAGGCGACCCTGAACGGCGCCGTTGCGGTGTCCGACCTGCAGGAAGTTGTTCGAGATCTTCTCGAGCTTGAACTGCTTGTCGCGCTCCACCGCATGGATCCACTGGAGCGAGCGGCGCTTCACGAGCGAGGTCCATGGGGCGGTCCACTCGTTCTTGCGGCTCGTGATCGGGCGGATCAGGTACATCTGCTGACCAACCCTCATGTGGTCGAGGATCGGTAAGAGATTGCGGCTTGCGCGCGTCTTGCGCAGCCGTGCGGTCGCGTCCCGCCAGTCCATCACCTGCGGGTCGGGAACCCAGCCCATTTGGGTCGCGTAGCGCAGGTCGTGCTGGCCGCTCTCGTTCATGTAGTGGTAGATCAGCGGGATCTGCTCGGGATGGGTCGACAGGACGATGTCACCGCGGTGCAGCCGCCCGGCACCGTCGGCGGCAACGAACTTGACATTGCTCTTGAGGAATAGCTTCTCCGGGGTGTGCGGATAGAACTGGAATCCGATCACGAGGATCAAGAGGCCGGCGATCCCGATTACGCCCGCGCGCGCGAAAGCCCAGCCGGCCCAGATCAGAAACGGCCCGACGAAGATCGCGAAGTAGCGGGGGACCCAGACGCCCGATGCTTTGGAGATCGTCCACGCGAGGAGCACCATCGCGGCCAGCAGGCCGAACGTGACCCAGCCGGCACGGTCGTTCCTCACAGACAACCGCCCGGTGCCGCCGACGGAGCTCGCCGCCTCGCCGCCGCGCCTGCGGACACGCCACGCGATGAAGAGGCCGACCACCACGACGATCGCTGTTATCGGCACCTCGTACTTGCCTCCGGCGAGGGTGTGCGGGATCTGCTGGTAGGCGCGGTAGTTCGGCCCCAGCGCCCACGGCGCCGCCGTGTGCTTCACCTGGTACAGCGCCGTCGGCAACCACGGGAGGTACAGCACGAACGCCCCGCCGAAGCCGAGCAGCGCATCCCGGAAGAGCTCGCGCCGCTCGTCGCGATGCCGCCACAAAAGCCACAGGATCGTCACCGCGACGGCGAGCACGAAGAACGCGGCCCAGAGGTGCGTGTAGAGCAGTGCGACGAGCGACACCGCGAAGAACGGCAGGTACTTGCGCTCGCGCTGCACGAAGATGAACAGGAAGAAGGACGTGCACAGCAGGCTCAGCAGGACGACGAGCGAGTACTGGCGGGTCTCCTGCGCGTACCCCGTCAGGAACGGGTTAGCCGCGCAGAGGATGGCGGTGACGATTCCAGTCCAGCGCCCGAACAGCTTCCAGCCCGTCCACAGGCCCACCGGAATCGTGAGCGTCGAGAAGATCAGCGAGAGCGCGTGGGTGGCGTTCTCCTTAGTCCCGAACAGCTCCACCCAGAAGTGGAGCAGCATGTAGTAGAGCGGCGGCGACCCGTCCTGGCGCAGCACGCCCGGGATGTCGAAGAACGCGTGGCGCGCGATGCCGATCGACAGCCCCTCGTCGATCCAGTACGCCTCCTTGAACGCGCGCGTGCGGACGTAGATCGACCACGCGACCAGCGCCAGCCCGAGAACGATCCCCAGGATCGCTAATGGCCGTAACCCGGCTCCGCCCTTCGCGACCGGGCTTCGCCCTGGAGGACTAAGCCTCTGCCGCTTGGATTCGAGCTGCGCGATAGCCGGCGAGTCCGCCGTAGCGTCCGACAAGGAGGAGAAGTCCTGTGAGCGTGATGGGGATGAAGAGGACAAAGCGAAGGAGCAGAAGGAAGGAGATCGCGGCCGAATGCGAGCGCCCGAGCTTGCGCGCCGCGAACAGGACGGCGGCGTCGAAGGTACCGACATAGCCCGGACCGGCGGGGATGAGCGCAACGAAGTTGGCCACCACCATGATGAAGACGGCGCCGCCGAACGAGACGCCGAGCCCGACGGCGTGGGCGACGAGGAAGTAAGTGCTTGCCTCGATCGCCCAGATGACGAACGTCAGTGCGAAGAGCAGGAAGCCCTCGCGACTGGCCAGGTTCCGCGTGGGCGCCAGCAGGCGGCCAACCGAGTCCACGACCCACTTGACGCGTGGGTGCCTGGGGTTCGGCCGAAAGCGAGTCGGGAAGAACGCGACCGCCCCGATCCCGACGACCACGATCCCGAGCAGCGCGAGCGGGCTGCCGCTGACGAGGGTGCCGTACGCGCCGAAGGCGAACGCGATCGCCAGCACGGCGGCGTCGAGCACGCGCTCGGCGATGATCGTGCCGAGCGCCTCGCGCTTCGACGCCAGCGTCCGTCCCGAGATGAGGAAGACGCGCAGCGCCTCGCCGGCGCGCGCCGGCAGGATGTTGTTGCCGGCGTAGCCAACCATCGTGATCGCGTAGGAGTCGATCCGCTTCGGGTGGATCGACGTCTGCTCCAGCAGTCGGTGCCAGCGCTCACCGCGGCAGAGCGTTGCGAGTGCGTACAGAAGAAGCGCGCCGGCGATCGAGAGGTAAGCGTGCGTCCCCGACGGGATCGTTGGCATCTTCTGCTTCGAGATCCACCACGCGGCCGCCGCGAAAAAGACCACCGACACGACCGTCGACACGATCCGCATGGTGCGACCGCGCCGCGATGGCGTCACCGCCGCCTCGACCTCGTGCGGCGGATGCTCGAACTCCTCGGGGAGGTGTCCGAGATCAGTCCTTGGCGCCGACGTCTGCAAGCGGCTTCTCCATCGAAGGAGGCTCGGGGATCTTGTCTTCCTTGTACGGCTGGAACTCGTCGTGGTGGCTCGCGTCTTCCTCGTGGTAGGCCGACTCGGCGTTCACGCCCCAGATGTCGTGATCGGTGCCGTCGCAGATGTTCTCGACGGTCCGGATCGCGGTCAGCGACGAGTGGTCGGAGTTGTTGTAGCGGTGGAGGCCGTTGCGCCCGATCTGGTGCAGGTTGTCGATCCCTGCCAGCCAGTCCTTGATGACTTCGACGCGATCGGCGTACTCGGCGTCGTACATCGGGTAGGCCTTCGGCACGCGCACGGCGTAACCCTTCTCGACCTTCGATGGATCCGCCAGGCCGAGCTGTGCGAGCTCGCGCGTGGCGAGCTTGACGAGGTCGTCGTCAGACATCGTCCAGAGGTCGTCGCCCTCGAAGCAGAAGTACTCGAGGCCGACGCAGGCCTTCGACTCGTCCGGCACCATCCACGGGCTCCACGAGCGGTAGTTCTGGATGCGGCCGACGCGCACGCCCGGCTCGTGGATGTAGATCCAGTTGTCGGGGAACAGATCCTTGCCGTCGATGACCAGTCCGACCGTCAGGAAGTCGCGGTAGCGCAGGCCCGTCGCGGCCTCCTGGACGTTCGCGACCGGGCTCGGCTCGGTGATGCCGACGGCCGTGCGCAGCGGCAGCGACGAGATGACGTGCAGCGGCTCGATCGGCTCGCCGTTCACGATCACCTGCTTGACGGTCTTGCCGTCGTCGTTCAGCACGATTCGCTCGGCGGTGGCATTCAGGCGCACCTCGCCGCCGCGCTTCTCGATCTCGCGGGCCATCGCCTCCCACAGCTGGCCGGGGCCGTAGCGCGGATAGTGGAACTGGCCGATCAACGACTTGATCTTGTTGCCCCGGTTGCCGAAGAACGCAGCCTTGGCGGCGCTGAAGAACGACAGGCCCTTGATGCGCTGCGCGGCCCACTCGGCGCGCAGCTCGGTGCAGGGCACGCCCCAGACCTTCTCGGTGTAGGTCTTGAAGAACAGCTGGTAGAGCCGCTTGCCGAAACGGTTCGAGACCCAGGTCTCGAGGTCATCCTCGCGGCCCTTCGGCTTGATCGCCGCCCACATGTAGGAGAGGCCGCAGCGCATGAGCTCGATCGGGCCGAGCTTCTTGATCACGTCCATGCCCTCGAGCGGGTACATGAGGAACTTGTTGTTCCAGTAGATGCGTGACATGCGCGGGCGCAGCAGGAACTCCTCGTCGAGCACCTCGTGCCACATGTCGTCGACTTCCTTCGCCTTGGTGAAGAAGCGATGGCCGCCGAGGTCGAAGCGGTAGCCGTCGTGCTCCTTCGTCTTGGCGATGCCGCCCAGCTGCTCGTCGGCCTCGACGACCAGGACCGGCTCGCCGCGCTTGGCGAGGTAGTAGGCAGCGGTAAGCCCCGCAGGGCCACCCCCGATTACAAGGTGTCGGCGCTGTGGGGCGCCACCGTTCGTTGAAGCGTTCAGTTCCACTGTCCCCGGCTGGATGATTCGGGCGCGGCGTAAAGAAAGGCGAAACAAAAACCGCCGCGCGGAGGAGGCAGAAGCTTAGCCGCCGGCCCTCCGGGACCGTAGGTCAATGTCCTGCTGAAGGACCATTACCCCCGTTCACCACCGGCCATGCATCACGCGTCCAGCGGGAGCACGATCCATAGGGCCGCCTTGCGCGCAGGTGGCGTCAGGGAGATAATTCCCCTTGGCACCCGGCAGGGGCGTCGATGGACGACACGGGGGCACGTCTCATGAGGGCCACGAAGGCTTACATCGCGAGTCTCGGCACCACTGGCGTTCTGCTGGCGGCATCGGTCCTGATGCTGGCGGTCGTCAGCGGCGTCGTGGCGTTCGACCACTGGCCCGGCGGCAACGGCTCCACGCGCGTGCAGACGCTGACGCTGCGCGAGAAGGCGGCGCCGGTTCGCGTGAGCCCGCGCGTGCCGGCGCGCGTGGCTGGGCATCCGGCGACGCGCGCTCCGGCGGCGCGCGCGGCGGCGGTAGCGGGCGGCACGACCGCCGCTGGCACCGTCGGCGGCAGGCGCATCACGGCGGGGCTGAATGCGCCGGCGCGGTCACCGGCGCCGTCCCCGGCACCGGTGCGGCCGATCACGGCGGTGCCGCCGCCGGCAACCGCACCACTGCAGCCGGTGCAGGACGCGGCGAACCCGGTCGTCGACGCGATCTCCAATCCCAGCACGACGACCTCGCGCGTCGCCGATGGAGTGCAGGGGCTGACGGATTCGGTGGGCGTGTCCCTTGGTCAAGTCAGTCCGGAGCTTGGCGGGGCCGTTGCGGCGACCGGTCAGGCGGCGGCAGAGACCGTCCGCCAGCTCCCGCTGCCGTAAGAGACTTCTCGATGAAGCGGATCGTCTCCGCCTGCATCTCGCCGTCGTGCTGGAGCGAGCGATGGTGCCCTCCGGGGACGAGTAGAAGCCGCTTCGGCTCGCCCGCGATGAGGAAGAGCTCCTCGCTGATCGTGTAGGGCACCTGCTCGTCGCCCTGCGCGTGCATGAACATGAGCGCCGTCTTCCCGGCCAGCGACGCGACCGCCCTGCGGATGTCGAGCGTCTCGAGCCATGGCTCGATCGACGCGCGGTCCATGCGGAACTCCACCAGCCGGCCCGAGCGCACGCCGCGCAGCAGCAGGTCCTCGGGGGCGGGGCAGATGGCGACGACGGCGACGACCGCCGGGTTGGCAATAGCGGCCGCGTGCAGGACCTGGAAGGCGCCCATGCTCGACCCACGGAGGGCGACATGCGGCGTGCGCTCGCGCATCAATTCGACCATGTCCACGACGTCAGCGAAAGCGGTCGGGCCGAACTCCCCATCCGAGTGGCCGTGGCCACGCGCGTCGAAGGCGAGTGCCGCCATGCCCGCTCCACGCGCCACACGGGCGAAGTCGAAGTGGGACTCCTTGGCCGATCCGGCGCCGTGGCAGATGACCACTCCCGCAGTTGGCTCGCCGTCCGGGACGAAGAGCGCGTAGGCAAGCCCGTTGCGCTCGCCAAGCTGCGGCGGCTCCGGCGTTGGCAGAGGGGTGCGCATAATGAGCATCATGCCCGCCGCGGCTCGCACGCTGTCGCACGTCTATCCGGCCGATGCCCGGCTCAACGAGGCCGGTCATCTGGAGATCGGCGGCTGCGACGTGCTCGACGTCGCCCGCGAGTTCGGGACGCCCGCGTACGTCTACGCGGAGAGCGACATGCGCGCACGCGCGCGCGAGTACGTCGAGTCGTTCCGCGCGCGGACCGAGCACTTCGAGGTCATCTACGCGAGCAAGGCATTCCCCGCGACGGCGGTCTACACGCTGTTCGCCGAGGAGGGGATCTCCTGCGACTGCGCTTCGGGCGGCGAGCTGCACCTGGCGCTGAAGGGGGGCTTCACGCCGGAGCGGATCTATCTCCATGGCAACAACAAGACCGAGGCCGAGCTCCGCTACGCCGTCGAGCAAGGCGTCGGAACGATCGTGGTCGACTCGTTCGATGAGATCGAGCGGCTCGAGCGCATCGCGCCCGAGGGGCAGAAGGTGATGCTGCGGGTGACGCCGGGCATCCGGCCGACGACGCACGCGTACATCCAGACCGGGCAGGTCGACTCGAAGTTCGGCTTCGCAATCGACGACATCCCGCGCGCGATCCACATGATGAAGCGGCTGTGGCTGGTCGGGCTGCACGCCCACATCGGCTCGCAGATCTTCGACCTCGAGGTGTACGCGAAGCTCGGCGAGATCCTCTCGCGCGTCGGCGACTGGCCGAAGCTCAACCTCGGTGGCGGGCTCGGCATTGCGTACACGCACGAGGACCAGCCGCCGGCGGTGGACGACTATGTCGACGCGCTGCTGAAGAACGCGCCGGACAACGTGACCGTCCTGTGCGAGCCGGGCCGCTCGCTGGTGGGCAACGCCGGCGTGTCCATCTACACGGTCGGCACGGTCAAGGAGATCCCGGGGGTGCGGACCTACATCGCCGTCGACGGAGGGATGGTCGACAATCTCCGCCCGATGCTCTACGGCGCGAAGTACGAGGCCGACGTCGCGGATCGCTTCGGGGGCGAGAAGGTCGTGACCGTGGCGGGGATGCACTGCGAGTCGGGCGACATCCTGATCCGTGACGTGCCGCTGGACGATCCGAAGGTGGGCGACATCCTGGTGATCCCGGTCACCGGCGCGTACGGCCACTCGATGGCCAACAACTACAACGCGATCCCGCGGCCGCCCGTGATCTTCTGCCGCGACGGCCAGGCGCGCGTGGTGGTGCGCCGCGAGACCTACGAGGACCTGACCGCACGTGACGTCGTTTAGCGTCGGGCTGCTCGGCCACGGCACGGTCGGCGGCGCGTTCCACTCACTGCTGGAGGAACGGGCGGACTCGATCGAGTTCTCGACGGGGATGAAGCCGGAGCTGTCAGGCGTCTTGACACGCTCGCGCGGCGAGTTCGAGGACATCCTCGAGCGCAGCGACCTTATCGTCGAGCTGATCGGCGGCGTCGAGCCCGCGCGCGACTACATTCTGCGTGCGATCGGCGCGGGCAAGCACGTCGTCACGGCCAACAAGCAGGTGTTGTCGCAGCACGGCGAGGAGGTCTACGAAGCGGCCCGCCAAGCCGGCGTCCAGCTGCGCTTCGAGGCGGCGGTCGGCGGCGTGGTCCCGTGCATCCGCGTGATCCACGAGACCCTCGCCGCCGCCCACATCGAGCGCGTGCACGGGATCGTGAACGGCACGACGAACTTCATCCTCACGCAGATGACCGCCACCGGTTCCTCGTACGAGGAGGCGCTCGTCGAGGCGCAGGAGCTCGGCTACGCCGAGGCCGATCCCAGCGAGGACGTGAACGGGAAGGACGCAGCCGCGAAGATGGCGATCCTGGCGCGGTTGGCGTTCCGGGCACCGGTGCACCTGGATGACGTGAAGTACGAGGGCATCACGCACGTGACGGCCGAGGACATCGAGTACGCGAAGGATCTCGGCCTGTCGCTGAAGCTGATCGGCACGGCCGAGCGGCGCGACGGCGGCATCTCGGTGCGCGTGCATCCCGCGTTCCTGTATCCGGGGCATCCGCTCGCGGCGGTGAACGGGCCCTTCAACGCAGTCACGGTGGAGTCGCCGGCGATCACGGAGATCACTCTGTCCGGGCCGGGAGCCGGCGGCCCGCAGACCGCGTCCGCCGTGCTTGGCGACGTGATCAGCGCGATGATCCCGCCGCCGACGCTGCCGCCGCCGGCGACCGAGATACCGCTGGTGCGAGACATCCAATCGGCGTTCTACCTCTACGTGGAGGTCGCCGACCGGCCGGGCGTGCTCGCGCGGGTAGCGGAGATCCTCGGGCTGCAGGGTGTGTCCATCAAGTCCGTCGTGCAGAAGGGCCTTGGGGAGGACGCGCGGCTCGTGATGGTCACGCACCCGGTGCTCGAGTCCCACTTCCAGGCTGCGGTCGAGCTGATCGGCGGGCTCGACTTCCTGCGTGCCCGGCCGCGGGTGCTGCGGGTGATCGAGGAGCAGTTCGAGGTGTCGGCCTGAGCCTCTGGCGCTATCGCGACCGCCTTCCGGTCGAGCCGCTGGTCACGCTCGAGGAGGGGGGCACGCCGCTCGTGCGTGCGCCTCGGCTGTCGGAGCGCACGGGCGCCGATGTCTGGCTGAAGATCGAGGGCGCTAATCCCACGGGATCGTTCAAGGATCGCGGCATGACGGTCGCAGTGTCGGCCGCCGTGGGCGAAGGAGCCGAGGCGGTGGTGTGTGCCTCGACGGGCAACACCGCCGCGAGCGCGGCGGCGTACGCCGCGCGCGCGGGCTTGCGGGGTGCGGTGATCGTGCCCGAGGGCAAGATCGCGACCGGGAAGCTCGCGCAGGCGCTCATGCACGGTGCGCGTGTGGTCGCGCTGCGCGGCAACTTCGACCAGGCGCTGGCGCTTGTGCGCGAGTTGGCCTCCAGGCATCCGATCGCGCTCGTCAACTCGGTGAACGAGTACAGGCTCGAAGGGCAGAAGACCGCCGCGTTCGAGGTGTGCGACCAGTTGGGGGATCCGCCCGACACGCTGTGCATACCGGTCGGGAACGCGGGCAACATCACCGCGTGGTGGCGGGGGTTCAAGGAGTACCAGGTGGCGCCGCGGCTGTTCGGTTTCCAGGCGGAGGGGGCCGCGCCGCTGGTGCACGGAGCGCCGGTCGAGAATCCGGAGACGGTGGCGTCCGCGATCAGGATCGGAAATCCGGCGCGCTGGGAGGAGGCGATGGACGCGGTGACCAGCTCACGCGGCCAGATTCGTGCTGTGTCCGACGCCGAGATCCTCGA
>DATBDN010000042.1:0-3127 GCA_036269895.1 Thermoleophilaceae bacterium | reverse complement strand
AGGAGCTCGGGGTCGGGCGACGCCGGCTCGGCGCGCGCCGCGAACTCGTCGATCAGCCGGCGCGTGAGGCCGGGAGAAAGCAGCGCTTCCCCCTGTGCCAGCGCCTCGATCGCCTGCACGAGCTCGGTTGGCTGCGTGTCCTTCGGCAGCAGGCCGCTGGCGCCGGCCCTGAGCGCGGCGAAGATGCGCTCGTCGCTCTCGCCGGCGGTCAGCAGCATCACCGCGACGCCCGCCTCGGAGGCGATGCGGCGCGTCGTCTCGACGCTGTCGAGGCCCGGCAGGCGCGTGTCGATCATCACGACGTCGGGGCCGATCTCTGCGACCAGGGCAAGCGTCTCCTCGCCGCTGGCCGCCTCGCCGACGACCGTGATCCGCTCATCGACCTCGAGCAGCAGCCGCACGCCGGCGCGCACGAGCGCCTGGCCGTCGGCGAGCAGCACGCGGATCGCCGGCGCAGGCGCTGCGTCACCGGCGACGAGCGCGGGCCTGAGTGGGCGCACCGCGGCGATCCCGCGGATCGGAACGTCCCCCTGGTTCGTCTCAACCGCGGTAGCCACTTTGGACCTCCTCGTAGCGCTCGGCGACGCGCTGCCAATTGACCACGTTCCACCAAGCCTCGAGGTAATCGGCCCGCCTGTTCTGGTGCTTGAGGTAGTAAGCGTGCTCCCAGACGTCGATCCCGAGCAGTGGCGTGTGGCCGTCGATCAAGGGCGAGTCCTGGTTCGGGGTGGACGTGACAGCGAGGCCGGCGCCGTCGTGGATCAGCCACGCCCAGCCACTGCCGAACTGCTCGGCCGCGGCGGCGCTGACCTGCCGCTTCAGATCCCGTACCGACTGGAAGTCGGCCTCGATCGCGTCGGCAAGCGGACCCGATGGGTCGCCGCCTCCGTCGGGGGTCATGAGCTCCCAGAAAAGCGCGTGGTTCGCGTGGCCGCCGCCGTTGTTGCGGACGGCGGTGCGCAACTCGTCCGGCAGCCGGTCGAGCTCGCCGAGCAGCTGTTCGAGCGGGCGGGTCGCCCACTCGGTCCGCTCGAGCGCGGCGTTCAGGTTTGCCACGTAGCCGGCGTGGTGCTTGTCGTGGTGGATTCTCATCGTCAGCTCGTCGATCGTCGGTTCAAGCGCGCCGTAGGAATATGGGAGTGGCGGAAGCGCGTATTGCATGGAGCGAGTGTTCCGCCGTCGAGGCGCGCTCGCATCGGCAAGCCGCCAGTTGTGAGTGGCCAGTCAACCGTCATCACGCTGGGATGCTCGTGAACGACTCGTCGCACCCGCCGCAGAGCGCCGAACGGAAATCTTCGACCGAGCTCTGCCGCTCGCGCGGATCGTTCTCGAGTGCGCGCGCAATTGCGGCGGCGACAGGCCCGGGAACATCGGGTCGCAGGGCCGCGAGCGGCGACCTCTGCTCGGTTAGCGCGTCGAGCTCGACGGTCGAGCGGTCGGCGCACGCGACGCGCGGTGCATTGGTTGCGATCAGGTCATGGGCCACTGCCGCCAGCGAGTAGAGGTCCGAGAGAGGCGTAGCCGAGTAGCCCTCGGCAACCTCCGGTGCGAGGTAGCGAGGCGTACCGCGCGGACGTGTCCGACCACCGGCGCGCGCCGACCACCGCATCCTCGCCAGCCCAAAGTCCGTGAGCTTCACCAGGCCGTCGGCGCGGCGGACGAGGATGTTGGCTGGCGCGACGTCGCCGTGGACAATCCCGTGTCGATGCGCGTGCGTCAGCGCGTCGCAGGTCCGCGCGACGATCTCGACTACGTCGGCGACCGGAAGCGGGCGTCCTGTCCGGGCGAGCTTCACGGCATCGTCGCCGTCCACGAGCTCCATCACGATGAAGTGGCGCCGGGACAGCTCGTCGTAGCCCCTGCCCAGTCCGGCGACGATGTTCGGATGGCACAGGCAGGCGTAGAGCGCCCCTTCGCGCCTGAACTGACGGAGCGCCAGCTCGTCCGCTGCGAGCGCCTGCGCGATGAGCTTGATCGCCACATTGCGCGCCGACAGCATGTCGCGCGCTCGGTAGACCATGCCCATTCCGCTAACGCCGATCAGGCGGCCGAGGCGGTAGCGGCCGGCGATCAGACCTTCGTCGCTCATGGCTAGCCGCCGCGCGCCCGCAGGAAGCTGCGGAGCCGGTAGAAGTGGTGCGGGGGCGCTGGGCAGCGACCCTGCCGCCACTCGGCGATCGTGAGCTCGGCGGGGATCGAGCACTCGATGATCCCGAACGCGATGTGGACTTCGGCTGCGGGCTGTGGGTGGCCGTAGTGCATGGCGGGAGTGTCCAGCCATCGAGGCGCGCTCGAATCGGCAAGACGCCAGTGTGGGTGGCCAGTCCCGGCCAGTGTGGGTGGCCAGCGCCCGACTTGGCTGGGCAGTTAAGGGCGGAGTAGCGTCGGCGCTGGTGGAGTGGCCATGCCTGGCTCCCTGAGAGGCCGCGAGGAAGAGCTGAGGACGCTCGAGCGGCTGCTCGAGGCCGTTCGCGCAGGTCAGAGCCGGGCGCTCGTGCTGCGCGGCGAGCCGGGGATCGGCAAGTCCGCGCTGTTGGAGCATGCGGTCGAGTCCGCCGCGGAGTTCCGGGTCGCCCGCGCCGCCGGCGTCGAGTCGGAGATGGAGCTTGCCTTTGCGGCGCTCCAGCAGCTGTGCGCGCCGATGTTCGATCGGCTCGAGCTACTGCCGGCTCCGCAACGCGATGCCTTCGGCGTCGCGTTCGGACTGCATGCCGGCGAGCCGCCGGACCGCTTCCTGGTCGGGCTGGCCGTGCTCAGCCTGTTGTCGGCGGTCGCCGACGAGCAGCCGCTCCTGTGCGTGATCGACGATTCGCAGTGGCTTGACCGCGCCTCGGCGCAGGCGCTAGCGTTCGTGGCGCGCCGGCTGTTGGCGGACTCGGTGGCGATCGTGTTCGCGACGCGGGAGCAGAGCGAAGAATTGAGCGGACTTCCGGAGCTGCCCGTCGAGGGGCTTAGAGACAGTGACGCGCGCGCACTGTTCGACTCGGTGCTCACCGGCCCAGTCGACGAGCGCGTGCGCGAGCGGTTCGTCGCCGAGACGCACGGCAACCCGCTGGCGTTGCTCGAGCTGCCGCGGGCGGTCACGCCCGGTGAGGCGGCAGGCGGCTTCGGGCTGCCGGATGCGCTG
>DATBDN010000041.1:0-15638 GCA_036269895.1 Thermoleophilaceae bacterium | reverse complement strand
TGGACCGAGATCAACACCCGGGAGATCGCGCGCACGTCGCGCCTGGTCTCGCGCCTGACCGGCTACCAGGTGCAGCCGAACAAGGCGATCGTCGGCCGCAACGCCTTCGCGCACGAGGCCGGCATCCACCAGGACGGCGTGCTGAAGGACCGCACCACCTACGAGATCATGGACGCGACGACGATCGGGCTCGAGTCGAATTCGATCGTGCTCGGCAAGCACTCGGGCCGCCACGCGCTGCGCGACGCGCTGGAGCAGCTCGGCTTCCAGGTCGACGGCGCGGCCCTGAACCTCGCGTTCAAGCGCTTCAAGGAGCTCGCGGACAAGAAGAAGAAGGTCACCGCACTGGACCTCGAGGTGATCGTCTCCGACGAGATGATGCGCGCGCCGACGGCGTTCGAACTCGAGTCGTTCGACATCGAGGCGTCGTCGGTCCGCGGTCCCCTGGCGCGCGTGGCGGTGCGGATGCCGGGCGGCCAGCTGTCCGAGGGCAGTTTCACGGGTGACGGTCCGGTCGACGCCTTCTTCAGCGCGCTGAACGCCGCTACCAACTACGACGCGCGGCTCAAGGAGTATCACGTGAGCGCCGTCACCGGCGGGCGCGACGCTCTGGGCGAGGTGACCGTCCTGCTCGAGCTCGACGGTGAGCTTGCGAGTGGCCAGGGCGTGTCGACCGACATCCTCGAGGCATCCGGGCGGGCGTATCTGCGGGCGCTGTCCAACGCAATCGCGGCGGTCGCGCGGACAACGCAGGCTGCGCCGGAGGCCGTGGCGGCAACCACGCCTTAGCCTGTCGCGCGTGGATCCGCGCGGCAATTTCACCTGGATCGACGGGGAGCGACTCATTCGCTACGGCGTCGGCGTCATCGCCGAGGTTCCCGACTTGCTCGCCGGCCGTGGCTTCGAGCGCTTTGCGCTACTGACGACCGAACGGGCAGGAGCCCAGGCGCCCGGCGTCGTGGACGCCGCCGACGTGGTGCTGAATGTGGCGAGCGGGGGCGTGCCTGAGGCAGCGGCCGCGGCCCGCGACGGCGTGGGGGGCCGGCCGATCGTCGCGCTCGGCGGCGGCCGCGTCATCGACTCCGCCAAGGCGATCGGAGGCGCGGACGGACTGCCCGTGGCCGCGATCCCGACGACGCTGTCGGGCGCCGAGTACACGCGCTTTCACCGCATGCCCGCCGGAGTCGACGAGTTCACGCTCGTGCGTCCGGCGGTCGTCGTCGCGGATCCGGAGCTGATGGGCTCGCAGCCGATGCCCGGGCTCGCGGCAAGCGCGCTGAACGCCACGGCGCACGCTGTAGAGGCGCTTTACACCCCGCTGACGAACCCCGGGGCGGAGCTGTGCGGGCTGAAGGGAATCGAGTTGATCGCCGCTGGGCTGGGGCAAGCAGAGCCCGACCGGACACGACTCGCGCTCGGAGCGCTGCTCGCCGGCTGGGCGTCCGGCTCGACCGGCTACGCGTTCATCCACGTGCTCTGCCAGACCACCGTGAGGGTGGCAGGCACGCCGCATGCCCAAACGTACGCGGTGATCCTGCCGCACGGGCTGCACCTGCTCGAGCCGCGGCTACCGGACGTTTTGACACGTGTGGCGGCGGCCCTCGGCGCCGGAGACCCGCGGCCGGAGTTGGCGGCGGCGCGGGCGGCGCACCTGGCGGCGCAGGCGCACGTCGTCAGGCTCTCCACGCTCGGGGTGACCGAGGAGCACGTGCCAGAGATCGCCAGCCAGGCGGCCGCGAGGGCCGAGCTTCAGAACACGCCGGAGCCGCCAGGCGAGGACGAGCTCGAAGAGCTGCTGCGCGCCGCCATGTGACATACGCTCGTATGCGATAACATACGGACGTATGGTCGAGGTCGGCACTCGCATCCGTGCGCTGCGCGAGGGGATGGGCTACTCGCTGCGCGACCTCGCCGAGCGCTCGGGGGTATCCGCGCCGATGCTCTCGCAGGTCGAGCGCGGCGAGACAAGCCCCACGCTGGCGGTGGCATCCAAGATCGCCGCCGGCCTCGAGCTGTCGCTGTCGCAGCTGCTCCGACTGGACGAGAGCGGCTCGGTCTCGGTCGTGCCGGCCGACAGCCGTCTACGCGGCGGCGGCGTGCGCGGGCACGCGTACGAGGTCGTCACCCCGGGGCTGCCGGGACAGCGCGCTGAGGTGTCGCTGCACGTGCTGAAGCCCGGTGCCGCGACTGGCGGTGCGGACGACCCGCCGATCCACGAACCGGGCGCGCGTGAGACCGCGGTCGTGACCGGCGGCCGGCTTCGCTTGGTCTGCGATGGAGCGACCTACGACCTCGAGGAGGGCGACAGCGTCACCTTCGACGCCGACCTCCCGCATCACTTCGAAAACCCCGACGGCAGCGAGGCGCGCTTCTTCGCCGTGGTCGCCGCCGGCCTGAGAAGGAGCTAAAAGCACATGCCGAAGACGATGTTCGACAAGATCTGGGAGGCCCACGAGGTCGCGCCCGGGCTCCTCTACATAGACCTGCACCTGGTGCACGAAGTCACCTCTCCGCAGGCGTTCGAGGGTCTCCGGCTGGCTGGCCACAGCGTGCGCCGTCCGGATCGCACGCTGGCGACCGCCGACCACAACACGCCCACAGACGGCACGCCGACCGCCGCGCTGATCAAGGACGCGCTCAGCCGGGTGCAGGTCGAGGCGCTCGAGCGCAACTGCGCCGAGTTCGGCATCCCCATCTACAGCCTCGGCTCCGACCGTCAAGGGATCGTGCACGTGATCGGCCCGGAACTCGGCGTCACGCAGCCCGGGATGACAATCGTC
Organism: Thermoleophilaceae bacterium; assembly: GCA_036269895.1. Taxonomy (GTDB): domain Bacteria; phylum Actinomycetota; class Thermoleophilia; order Solirubrobacterales; family Thermoleophilaceae; genus DATBDN01. The sequence goes on along the minus strand of DATBDN010000041.1, from coordinate 12,858 downwards.
TGCGGCGACTCACACACTGCGACGCACGGTGCGTTCGGCGCGCTGGCGTTCGGGATTGGCACGAGCGAGGTCGAGCACGTGCTCGCCACTCAGACGCTCATCCAGAACAAGCCGAAGTCGATGCTGATCCGCTACGAGGGCGAGCTCGGCAACGGCGTCACGCCGAAGGACCTGATCCTCGGCACGATCGGTCAGATGGGCACGAACGGCGCGGTCGGGCACGTGGTCGAGTACGCCGGCGATCCGATCGCGTCGATCTCGATGGAAGGCCGCATGACGATCTGCAACATGACGATCGAGGGCGGCGGGCGCGCCGGCATGATCGCGCCGGACGACACGACGTTTGCCTGGCTCGACGAGCGCGGTGTCGAGATCGACCCCGGGTGGCGCGAACTGCACACCGACGACGACGCCGGCTTCGACCGCGAGGTCGTCGTCGACGCGAGCGCGCTCAGCCCGCAGGTGACGTGGGGGACGACTCCGGAGATGGTGGTCGCCGTCACCGAGACGGTGCCCGACCCTAAGGATGCGGGCGACGAGCGGGCACTCGAGTACATGGCCCTCGAGCCCGGAACGCCGATGACCGACATCCGCCTCGATCGGGTCTTCATCGGCTCGTGCACGAACAGCCGCATCGGCGACCTGCGCGCGGCGGCCTCGGTGCTCGACGGCCGCAGGGTGGCCGACGACGTCGTGGCGATGGTCGTGCCCGGCTCCCAGCAGGTGAAGGCGCAAGCCGAGGCGGAGGGGCTCCACGAGGTCTTCCGCGCGGCCGGCTTCGACTGGCGCGAGGCCGGGTGCTCGATGTGCCTCGGCATGAACCCGGACGTCGCGGCGCCGGGCGAGCGCGTCGCGTCGACCTCGAACCGCAACTTCGAGGGACGGCAAGGCCGCGGAGCCCGCAGCCACCTCGTCAGCCCCCAGATGGCCGCCGCTGCGGCGATCGAGGGCCATTTCGTCGACATCCGCGACTGGAGCTGACCATGGAGCCCGTGAACATCATCGAGGGCGGCGTCACCGTCGTGCCGAACGACGACGTGGACACCGACCAGATCATTCCGGCCAAGTACCTGAAGCGCATCGAGCGGACGGGTTACGGCGACTTCCTGTTCGAGGAGTGGCGCGAGAGGGGTCTCGACCTCGAGGTCAACCCGGTGCTGGTGGCCGGTGACAACTTCGGCTGCGGCTCGAGTCGCGAGCACGCTGTCTGGGCGCTGCAGGACTACGGGTTCAAGGCGGTCATCGCGCCGTCTTTCGGCGACATCTTCCGCAACAACTCGACGAAGAATGGGCTGCTGCCGATCCGGTTGCCGGCCGACCAGTGCCGGGCGCTTGCCGAGCGCGACACAGTCCGGGTCGACCTCGAGGCGCAGACAGTCGACGAGTTCCAGTTCGAGATCGATTCCGACGTGAAGCACAGGTTGCTGAACGGACTCGACGACGTCTCGATGACGCTGCAGCAAGAGGACCAGATCACCGAATACGAGCGGGAGCGTGAGCGGGTAGGCCCCGTCACGACTGCGCTGTGACCTGGGACGCCACGACCTACGAGAAGGTCGCCGACCCACAGTCCGCCTGGGCCGACGAGATCATCGCCCGCTCCGGGATCAGGCACGGCGACGTCGTGCTCGACGCCGGCTGCGGTGGCGGGCGCGTGACGCGCAAGCTGCTCGAGCTGACGCCGAACGTGATCGCCGTCGACGCGGATTCGAACATGGTCGCGAAGGCGCGCGCATCGCTGCCCGAGTCGGTGCCAGTCCATCACCAGGACCTGCTCGCGCTCGACATCGACCAGAGGGTCGACGTTGTCTTCTCGTGCGCGGTCTTCCACTGGATCACCGATCACGGGCGCCTGTTCGAGCGCCTACATGCTGTGCTCAAGCCGGGCGGCCGCCTGGTCGCCCAGTGCGGCGGCCACGGCAACATCCAGAACGTCCTCGACATCGTCGGGGAGCGGCCGGGCCGCTGGCTCTATGCGAACCCGGAGGACACCGAGGACCGGCTGCAGGCGGCCGGCTTCAGCCAGGCGCGCGCCTGGCTCGAGCCGAAGCCGACGGTGCCGAGCGACATGGTCGCGTTCGTCGAGACTGTGATCCTGCACAAGGACCCTGACCGGCATGCCAACGCCGAGCGCGTCGCCGCGCAGGTCGACCACCTCGACTACGTGCGGCTGAACATGGAGGCCACTGCGTGAAGATCGTCCTCCTGCCCGGCGACGGGATCGGCCCGGAGATCACCGAGGCGTCGCTACAGGTGCTCCACAGGCTCGGGCAATTCGAAACCGAGGAGCATCTGATCGGCGGCGCGGCGATCGACGCCACCGGTGAGCCGCTGCCGCATGCCACGCTCGACGCGTGCAAGGACGCCGACGCCGTGCTGCTGGCCGCCGTGGGCGGCCCGAAATGGGACACGACCGACCCGGACGCGCCACGGCCCGAGCAGGGCCTGCTCGCGATCCGCAAGGACCTCGGGCTGTTCGCGAACCTGCGGCCGGTGCGGCCGGTGCCAGCCCTCTACGACGCGAGCCCGCTGCGGCGTGACCGCATAGAGGGCACCGACCTGATCGTCGTTCGCGAGCTCACAGGCGGCATCTACTTCGGCCAGCGCGGCCGCGACGTCGACGTCGCCTACGACACCTGCATCTACAGCGTCGGGGAGATCGAGCGCATCGCGCGCATCGCGTTCGCGACCGCGCGGGCGAAGGTCACGAGCGTCGACAAGGCGAACGTGCTCGAATCGAGCCGCCTGTGGCGCGAGGTCGTGATGCGCGTCCATTCGGAGGAGTTCCCCACGGTCACGCTCGAGCACATGCTCGTCGACAACGCCGCGATGCAGCTCGTGAACGCGCCGCGCCACTTCGACACGATCCTCACGGAGAACATGTTCGGCGACATCCTCAGCGACGAGGCCGCCATGCTGACGGGCTCGATCGGCATGCTGCCGAGCGCCTCGCTCGGCGCCGACGGGCCCGGGCTGTTCGAGCCGGTCCACGGATCCGCACCGGACATTGCAGGAACCGGCAAGGCAAATCCGCTCGCGATGCTTGGATCCGTCGCGATGATGCTGCGCCACGGGTTCTCGCTGGACACCGAGGCGGCAGCCCTAGAATCTGCGATAGACCGCGCACTCGAGGGAGGGCTACGGACGCCCGATCTCGGCGGCGAAGCAACCACCGAGGACGCCGTGCAGGCCGTCCTCTCGAACCTCTGAGGAGGCAATACGTGCAGACCGCGGACCTCATCTGGATGAACGGCGAGTTCGTCGCATGGGAGGACGCCAAGGTGCACGTACTGACACACGCGCTGCATTACGGGACCGGCGTGTTCGAGGGTGAGCGCTGCTACGACACCGGTCGTGGTCCGGCGATCTTCCGCCACGACGATCACCTCGATCGCCTGGAGCGGTCCGCGAAGCTCTACTACATGGACATGCCTTACTCGCGCGAGCAGTTGCGCGAGGCGACGCACGAGCTGATCGGGCGCAACGGCTTCCGCTCCTGCTACATCCGCCCGCTCGTCTATCGCGGCCATGGGCCGATGGGCCTCAACCCGCTCGACAACCCGGTCGAGGCGATGATCGCCTGCTGGGAGTGGGGGGCCTACCTCGGCGACGAGGGCAAGCAGAACGGCATTCGCGCGCGCGTGTCGAGCTGGCGCCGGATCTCGGCCGACAGCCTGATCCCGATGGCCAAGGCCTCCGGCCAGTACCTGAATTCCGTGCTCGCGAAGATCGAGGCGCAGAAGTCGGGCTACGAGGAGGCGATCCTGCTCGACGACAAGGGCTATGTCTGCGAGGGCACCGGCGAGAACATCTATGTCGTGCGCGACGGCGTAATCGCGACGCCGCAAGCGGCCAACGGGATCCTCTGGGGCATCAACCGCATGTCGATCATCGAGATCGCGAAGGATCTCGGATATGAGGTCGTCCAGCGCGACATCACGCGTGCCGAGCTGGCTCTGGCGGACGAGGTGTTCCTGTCGGGCACGGCCGCCGAGCTGACGCCGGTCCGCGAGATCGACGCCATCCAGATCGGGCCACCCGGGCCGATCACGCGCGAGATCCAGGGCGTCTTCGAGGATGCCCTGCACGGCCGCAGCGAGCGCTACGCGCACTGGCTGGACGTCGTGCCGATCCCCGCCCAGACATGACCTCGGTCCAGATCTACGACACGACCCTGCGCGACGGCATGCAGGGCGAGGGGATGTCGCTGTCCGCCGAGGAGAAGGTGCGCGTGGCACACGCGCTCGACGTGCTGGGAGTGCACTTCATCGAGGCCGGCTTCCTGAGCTCGAACCCGAAGGACGAGCGCGTCTTCGAGCTACTCGAGAGCGAACAGTTCGCGCACGCGGCGATCACCGCGTTCGGGATGACGCGCCGGCGCGACCTGCGCGCCTCCGACGACGCCGGTATGCGCCTGATGGCGGAGTCGTGGGTGCCGGTCTGCTGCCTGGTCGGCAAGACCTGGAAGCTGCATTTGGAGAAGGTCACGAAGGTCGATGCCGACGAGAACCTCGCGATGATCGCCGACTCGGTCGGCTTCCTCGCCCAGCAGGGCAAGCGCGTGATCTACGACGCGGAGCACTTCTTCGATGCCTACCGCGACGACCCTGAGTACGCGATCCGCTGCGTGCGCGCCGCCGCCGAAGCGGGTGCCGACAACGTGACGCTCTGCGACACCAACGGGTCGTCACTGCCGCCCCAGATCCACGAGGCGACTGCGCACGTCATCCGCGAGCTTGGCGATTCGGTGCAGGTGGGAATCCACACGCACGACGACGCCGGCTGCGCCGCGGCGAACTCGTTCGCGGCTGTGGATGCGGGCGCGCGTGTCGTCCAAGGGACGATGAACGGCTACGGCGAGCGCTGCGGGAACGCCAACCTCGTGACGATCCTGCCTGCCTTGCAGCTGAAGATGGGCTACGACGCCGTCTCGGACGACCAGCTCGAGCACCTGACCGCGACGGCCCACATGGTCGACGAGATCTGCAACGTGACGCCGAACCCGAACCAGCCGTACGTGGGGCGAAACGCGTTCGCGCACAAGGGCGGCATGCATGTGGCCGGGATCGCGCGCGACGCGCGGACCTTCGAGCACATAAACCCGGCCGAGGTGGGCAACCGGCGCGAGCTGCTCGTGTCCGAGCTCGCCGGCCGCAACACCGTGCAGCAGCGAGCGGCCGACAGCGGGCTCGAGCTCGACGACGCCGCGGCCTCGCGGCTGGTCGACGACCTGAAGCGGCTGGAGCACGACGGCTACCAGTTCGAGGCCGCCGACGGCTCGTTCGACCTGTTGATCCGCAAGGAGACCGGCGACTACGAGCCGCTTTTTACGCTCGAGTCGTTCCGCGTGATCGTCGAGAAGCGCGCCGACGGGCGCGTCGAGACCGAGGCAACGATCAAGATCTGGCTCGAGGGCGAGCGCCACGTGCGGACCGCGGAGGGCAACGGCCCGGTGCACGCGCTCGATCGCGCGCTACGCGAGGCGATCGGGACGCTGCATCCGCATGTCCGCGACATCGATCTCGTCAACTTCAAGGTCCGCATCCTGAACGAGAAAGCCGGAACAGCCGCGATCACGCGTGTCTTGCTCGACTCCTCCGACGCCGTCGAGACCTGGGGCACGATCGGCGTGTCCGAGAACATCATCGAGGCGAGCTGGGAAGCGCTCGTTGACTCCCTCGAGGCGGGAATGCTGCCCGGCCGCGTCGAGCGCACCCGCACGAGATCCGCTTCACGGTGACAGAGCGGATTCCGCTCTCGCGGCCGTCCATCGGGGCGGCCGAGGAAGCGCTCGTCCTCGAGGTGCTGCGTTCGGGACGGCTCTCGCTGGGGCCGATGCTCGGGCGATTCGAGAACGCACTCGGCGCCTTCCTCGGCAGCGAACACGTGTCGGTGGTGTCGAGCGGGACCGCCGGCCTGCACCTCGCGATCCGCGCCGCGGGGGTCGAGCCCGGGGACGAGGTGATCACCTCCCCGTTCAGCTTCGTCGCTTCCGCGAACTGCCTGCTGTTCGAGAACGCCACGCCGATGTTCGTCGACATCGACCAGAGGACGCTGAACATCACACCGGAGGCAGCCCAAGCCGCCGTGACCGAGCGCACCACGGGCCTGCTTCCGGTGCACATCTTCGGCTGGCCCGCGGACACGGCCGGATTCGAGGAGCTGGCGGGGCCACGTGGCCTGTGGATCGTCGAGGACAGCTGCGAGGCGCTCGGCGCGCGCCACGAGGACGGCTCGCTGGTCGGAACGCGCGGCAACCGCGCCGTGTTCGGCTTCTACCCGAACAAGCAGATGACCACGGGGGAGGGCGGAGCGGTGCTCTGCGTCGACGCCGCGGACAAGGCGCGGATCGACTCGGAGCGCAACCAGGGCCGGGCTCCGAACATGGACTGGCTCGACCACGACCGTCTTGGCTTCAACTACCGGTTGTCGGACGTGGCCGCCGCGCTGGGCGTCGCGCAGGCCGAACGCCTGCCGGAGCTGCTCGCTGGACGCGAGCGGGCCGCTGCGCTCTACAGCGAGGCGCTGGCAGGGATCGAAGGCCTGACCCTGCCCTGCCCCGACGAGGGCGCTGTAAAGCGGTCGTGGTTCGTCTACGTCGTGCATCTGCCGCCGGGCGTCGACCGCGACGGAGCCATCGTCAAGCTCGCGGAGCAGGGGATCGAGGCGAAGCCGTACCTGCCTGCCATCCACCTGATGAGCTTCTACCGCGAGCGATTCGGCTGGCGCGAAGGTCAGTTCCCGGTCTGCGAGGACATCAGCCGGCGCTCGCTCGCGCTCCCGTTCTTCACGGGGATCACCGAGTCGCAAGTCGCGCGCGTGAGCGAGGCATTGAGCGGGCTGCTCGACCGGCCGCGCTAGCCGCCACGCGCGGGCCATCCGGCCACGGCGCGCGGATTCCTAGACTGGCGCGCGATGTCCCGCTTCGCCGACCCCCAGGATCCGCGCTTCCGCGCGATCAACACCTCGATCGGATTCGACTACCGGCTCGCTCCCCACGACCTCGACCAGTCGGTGGCGCACGCGCGGATGCTCGCGCGCGTCGGAATCCTCGATGAGGACGAGCTCGCGGAGCTCGAGCACGGCCTCGCGCAGGTCCGCGCCGAGATCGACGACAACCGCTTCGACGTCAAGGACGACGACGAGGACATCCACATGGCGATCGAGCGCCGACTCACCGAGATCGTCGGGCCGGTGGGCGGCAAGCTGCACACGGCGCGATCGCGCAACGACCAGGTCGCCACCGATGTCACGCTGTTCGTGCACGAGCGCGCGCACGTCGCCCGCAAGATGATCTGCGAGCTCATGGCCCTGCTTGCGCAGCGTGCCGAGGAGCACCTCGACTGGCCCATGCCGGGCTACACCCACCTGCAGCGCGCCCAGCCGGTCTACCTGTCACATCACCTGATGGCCCACTTCTGGCGCCTGCGCCGCGACGCGCAGCGCTTCCAGTTCTGCGCGCATCAGGCGCAGGTCATGCCGCTTGGGTCGGGTGCGCTCGCGGGCGTCAACTTCGAGACCGACCGGGACGGCATCGCCGAGGAGCTCGGCTTCACGTCGGTGGCGCAGAACTCGCTCGACGCCGTGTCGAACCGCGACTTCGTGCTCGACTACCTGTCGGCCGCGGCCACCTGCGCCACGCACCTCTCGCAGCTGGGCGGCGAGCTGGTGCTGTGGTCCAGCGAGGAATTCGGCTTCTGCGAGCTGCCGGATGCGTTCGCGTCCGGCTCCAGCATCATGCCCCAGAAGAAGAACCCCGACGCCGCCGAGCTTTTACGGGCGAAGGCGCCGCGAATCGTCGGCCACCTGACCGCGCTCCATGGAGTCATGCACGCCCTGCCCCTGGCTTACAACAAAGACCTGCAGGAGGACAAGGAGCACCTCTTCGACACCGTCGACACATTGGAGCTGGCGCTGAATGCCGCGAGCGGGATGATCGACGGCGTCCGCTTCAACCGTGAACGGCTCGCGAAGGCCGCGAGCGACCAGATGCTCGCTGCCACCGACGTTGCCGACCTGCTCGTGAAACGCGGCATGCCGTTCCGGCAGGCCCACGGCGTCGTTGCCGGGCTCGTGCGGCACTCGATCGAGCGGGGCGTCGCGCTGTCGGACCTGTCCGCGCAGGACCTCAGCGAGCTTGCGCCGTCGCTCGACTCGGGCTACTACGACGTCCTCGCGCAGTCGAGCTGGCTGGAGTCGAAGGTGTCGGCCGGCGGCACGGCGCTCGACCGCATACGCGAGCAGCTCGGCCACGCACGCGACGTCCTCGAAGAGCAGGCGAGCCTCACGCGATGAACTACGCACGCTCGGTCCACGAGGTCGCCCGCGACCTCGTCGGCGCCACGCTTCGCCATGGCGACACGGCCGGGCGCATCGTCGAGGTCGAGAGCTACCACCAGGAGGAGCCCGCCTGCCACGCCTACATCGGTCCGCGGCCGCGCACCGAGGTGCTGTTCGGTCCGCCCGGCTTTGCCTACGTCTACCGCTCGTACGGCATCCATGCCCTGCTGAACGCGGTCGCCGGGGAGGATGGAGTCGGCGCGGCGGTATTGATCCGCGCGATCGAGCCGCTCGAGGGCATCCAAGTCATGCGCGCGCGCCGCGGCGTCGCGTCGGACCTGGAGCTGACGAACGGGCCGGGCAAGCTGACCGAGGCATTGGGCATCGGCCTCGAACTGAACGGCGCCGACCTCGAGACGGGGCCAATCCGGATCGAGCCGCGCGACCCGTCGACGCGCGCACCGGAGATCGTCACGGGCGAGCGCATCGGGATCACCAAGGCCGTCGATCTTCCCTGGCGCTTCTGTGACGCCACGAGCCGCTACGTGTCGCGGCCGTGGCCGGCGGCGATGCGCAAGCGCGCGCTCGCCGTCCGCTAACCCGTTCCGGCCGTCCCCTGAGTCGCCGCCCCTGGTGGGGTGCCGGCGCCTCCACCGCCGCCGGTGGTCGGAGCCGGCTGCGTGCTGGCAGGCGGCTGCTGGGCCGGAGGCTGAGCGGGCGCCTGTTGCGCCGGCTGGGTCGACTGCGGTGCCTGGGCGGGCGGCACCGCCGGGGTTGTCTGCGTCGGCGCTGGTGCGCTCTGCGCGGGCGTGCTCACGGGTGCCGGCGAGGGCGTCGTGGTCGGGGCCGTGATCTCGCTGAGCGGCTTGTGCAGCCGCGCAGCCTTGCGGGTGTCGCGGATGTGGATCCACGACGTCATGAAGTCGTGCCAGATCTCGGCGGGGAACGTGCCGCCCGCGACCGGGCCGCCGTGGAACTCCGTCAGCATCGGCTTGAGCCGGTCCGGATAGCCGACCCAAACGGCCACCGTCAGGTCCTTGTTGAAGCCCACGAACCAGGCGTCGCCGTAGTTCTCGGTCGTACCGGTCTTGCCGGCCGCGAACTCGCCGATTTGAGCGGCGGTACCGGTACCGGACGTCACGACCTGGGCCAGGATGCCCTTCGCCGTCTGCGCGATCCCGTAGGGCATCACGCGCGTGTGGCGGATGTGATTGACGTCACGGGTGTGGCCGTCGGAGTCCAGGACCTTCTGGATCGCCACCGGTGAGCGGCTCGACGGGCCCATGGTCCCCCAGATGCGCTCGCCGTTGTTCGCCAGTGTCGAGTAGGCATAAGCCATCTCGAGTGGCGTGACGCCCTCCTTCAGGCCGCCAAGCACCATGGCCGGATTCCGCGACAGGGGCGTCCGCACTCCCATCAGATGCGCGACGCGCGCGATCTTGTTCGTTCCGACGATGTTCAGGCCCAGCTCGGCGTAAACGGAGTTGTCGGATTCCACCGTCGCGTTCTGAAGCGTGGTCACGCCCGCGTACGCGTTGTTGTAGTTCTTCGGGCAGAACCTCTCGCCGGGGGAGTGGGGAACCCGGTAGCAGTGCGGCGCCGACGAGAACGTGCGGCCCGGGCTGACGCCCTTCTCGAGCGCCCCGATCAGGGTGAACGGCTTGAACGACGAGCCGGGCTGGCGATGGCCGTTGGTCGCCAAGTTGAATGGGCGGTGCTCGAAGTCGGATCCGCCGACCATCGCCTTGACCTCACCGGTCTTGTTGTCGATCGCGACAAGCGACGCCGACGGGCCGATGCCGCCGAGCCGGCCCTGGATGGCCTGCTCAGCCGCATCCTGGAGGTCGGAGTCCAGCGACGTCGTGACCTTCAGCCCGCCGCCGAACACGAGCCCGGTGGAGTGGTAGCGGTCGAGCAACTGCTGGGTGACCCAGCTCGAGAAGTACGGGACGCGCGAATCGGGCTGCGGCGGACGGACACTCTTCGGGCTGATGTAGAAGTTCCGCTGCTGGTCGTACTGCGCCCGGCTGATCATGCCCTGCGCGACCATGTTCAGCAGCACGAGGTTCATGCGGTTGTGCGACGCGACGGGGTGCTGGACGGGGTCGTACGCCGACGGGGAGGCGATCATGCCGGCCAGGTACGCCGCCTGCCATGGCTGCAGGTCGGTCGCGCGCTTCCGCGCGTGCGGGTCGTATTCCAAGGAGTTCGAGCCGAAATAGGTGCGGGCAGCCGACTCGATGCCGTAGGCGCCGTTGCCGAAGTAGATCGTGTTCAGGTACTCGGTGAGGATCTTGTCCTTGGTCCACTTGCGCTCGAGGTGATAGGCGAGCGCCGCCTCGCGCAGCTTCTCGAAGACGGTCCGCTTGCCCTGCGCCTCGAGCTCGTTCTTGACGAACTGCTGGGTGATCGTCGACGCGCCCTGGGCCGCGCGCTTGCGCAGCAGGTCCTGGGTCACGGCGCGCGCGATGCCGCGGTAGTCGACCCCGGAGTGCTCGTAGAAGCGCTTGTCCTCGATCGCGATGACAGCGTTCTTGACGTTCGGTGAGATCTCACCCGAGTCGTCAAGGATGCGGTTCTGGGCGCCCGTCAGCTTCGCGAGCTCGACCAGCTTGCCTGCCGACGCGTAGATGTTCGAGTTCTGCGCCACCCGCAGCTGGGCGTGGTTCTCGAGCGACGGTAGGTCGGACGAAACCGAGAGCATCATCCCGAAGATCGTCGACACCAATGCCAGCGCGCCGAGGCCCGTGAACACGAGCAGCAGCCGCAGTTTCTTCAGCTTGGGCTTGCGCTTGCGGACCTCCGGCGATGGTCCCGGGTTCGGGGGCGGGGCGAAGAGGTCTTCGATCGTGCCAGCCCCGTTGGAGGAGCTTTCCGGCTCTGTGTATGTGAGATCTGGCACGCGCGGTTCCATGCTCACGAGGGGTGCGTCCCCGAGGGCGGGCAAGGCGGCAGGAATCGGCCCGTCCGGGGGGCGAGCGTAGCATTGCGCCGCCGTGGCGAGCCCGCACGAACAAGCCGAATACCTGCTGCGCAACGCGGTTGAGGCGCTGCCCGCGGGAGAGCTGGAACGTCAGCTCGCGCGCGCCCGCCCCTTGCGGGTAAAGCTCGGTATCGATCCAACAGCACCCGATATCCATTTGGGTCATACCGTTGTCCTGGAGAAGCTGCGCGAGTTCCAAGATTTCGGTCACACGGTGGTGCTGATCATCGGCGACTACACCGCGCGCGTGGGGGACCCGAGCGGCCGGTCGGCGATGCGCCCGGTGCTCTCCGGGGAGGAGATCGACCACAACGCGGAGACCTACCAGCGCCAGGCGTTCAAGATCCTCGACCCGGAGCGGACGGAGGTGCGCCGCAACGGCGAATGGCTGGACATGCCGGCCGAGGACCTATTTCGGCTCACCCGCCACGCCACTGTCGCCCAGCTACTCGCGCGCGAAGACTTCGCCAACCGCTGGAAGGCGCAGCAGCCCATCTCGGTCCTCGAGCTGCTCTACCCGCTGCTGCAGGGATTCGACTCGGTCGCGATCAAGGCGGACGTCGAGCTCGGCGGGACCGACCAGCACTTCAACCTCCTGCTCGGCCGCGAGATCCAGCAGGCCTACGGCGTCGAGCCGCAGTCGATCCTGACGATGCCGATTCTGCCGGGCACCGACGGCGTGGCACGGATGTCGAAGTCGTCCGGCAACTACATCGGTGTCGACGAGCCGCCGGAGGAGATCTTCGGGAAGGTCATGTCGATTCCCGACGATGCGATGCCGCTCTACTACTCGCTGCTCACGCACGAGCGCTTCGACCGGGACGAGCACCCGAACCAGGCGAAGCGGCGGCTGGCGCGGATCCTCGTCGACCGCTTTCACGGCGACGGGGCGGGGGAGGCTGCCGAACAGCACTTCGACCGCCTCTTCAAGCAGCGCGAAGCGCCCGAGGAGATGCCAGAGTTCCCGCTTCCGGCAGGTGATTCCGTGCATCTGCCGGCTCTGCTGCGAGAGGCGTTCGGCGTCTCAGGAGCCGAGGCGCGGCGCCTGCTGGCGGGCGGCGGTGTGAGGGTGAACGGAGACGCGCTGGGGGGCGACGAGCTGGATCTCGAGGCCGATCGGCTGCGGGGGGCTATCCTTCAGCTCGGCAGGAGACGGTTCGTTCGTCTCGTGGACGGGAGTGTCGGCTGACGTCTATACTCCGCTGCCCCCTTAAAACGCCAGAGGCCCTGGCGTCGAGGAGCGGACGGTCTTTGAAAACTCAGCAGTGCGTGCGGTCTGAGCCTGCCGGCTCGGATCGCGTCCAGGTTCGACCCATCCCTTTTGGGATGGCTAAGCCAGTAGTACCCGTCAATCTGGGGGCCGCAAGGTGTACGAAGCGGCTCCGTATCGGATTGACAACTCTCAACTAGACAGTGGAGCCCTTCCGCCAGGAGGGGACTGATACCACGCAAGTCTTTTACGGAGAGTTTGATCCTGGCTCAGGACGAACGCTGGCGGCGTGCTTAACACATGCAAGTGGAGCGACGAACCGGGCTTCGGCCCGGGGCAAAGCCGCGAACGGGTGAGTAACACGTGGGTAACCTGCCCCGATGAC
>DATBDN010000040.1:0-35858 GCA_036269895.1 Thermoleophilaceae bacterium | reverse complement strand
CCGTGTCGGTTGGAAACCAATCAACGCGCTCTGGCTACATCATCCCGCTCATGTCGGGCATACCACCGCCACCGCCGTTGGTGTCCGCGATCTCGGCGACGATCGCCTCGGTGGTGAGGATGTTCTTGGCGATCGACGCGGCGTTCTGGAGCGCCGAGCGCGTGACCATCGCCGGGTCGATGATGCCCTCCTTGACCAGGTCGACGATCTCGCCGTTGGCCGCGTTCAGGCCCTGACCCTTCTTGGCCTTGCGGACATCGTTGACGACCACCGAGCCCTCGAGGCCCGCGTTCTCGGCGATCTGGCGCATTGGCTCCTCGAGCGCGCGCAGCACGATCTTGGCGCCGGTCTTCTCGTCCTCGTCCTCGAACCGGTCGAGATTGATGGCCTTCTGCGCGGCGAGCAGCGCGACGCCGCCACCGGGGACGATGCCCTCCTCGAGCGCAGCGCGCGTGGCCTGCAGCGCGTCCTCGACGCGATGCTTCTTCTCCTTCATCTCGGTCTCGGTCGCCGCGCCGACCTTGACCACGGCAACACCACCGGACAGCTTGGCAAGGCGCTCCTGGAGCTTCTCCTTATCGAAGTCCGAATCGGTGTTCTCGATCTCCGTCTTGATCTGGTTGATCCGGCCCTTGATGGCGACCGGGTCACCCGCGCCGTCGACGATCGTCGTCGTGTCCTTGCCGACGACAACCCGACGCGCCCGGCCCAGCTGCGAGACCTGCGTGTTCTCGAGCTTGAGACCCATCTCCTCGGTGATGACCTCGGCGTTGCTGAGGATCGCGATGTCCTCGAGCATCCGCTTGCGGCGATCGCCGAAGCCCGGCGCCTTGACGGCAACGCCGGTGAAGGTGCCGCGGAGCTTGTTCACGACGAGCGTCGCGAGGGACTCGCCCTCGACGTCCTCGGCGATGATCAGGATCGGCTTGCCGCTCTGGATCACTGCCTCGAGCACCGGCAGCACGTCGCGGACGGAACCGATCTTCGAGTTGGCGATCAGGATGTAGGGGTCCTCCAGCACGCCCTCCATGCGGTCCTGGTCGGTGACCATGTACGGCGAGATGTAGCCCTTGTCGAACTGCATGCCCTCGGTGAACTCGAGGTCCATGCCGAACGTCTGGCCCTCCTCGACGTTCACGACGCCGTCCTTGCCGACCTTCTCGATCGCGTCGGCGATGACGTCGCCGATCTCCTCGTCGCCGGCCGAGATGGTGGCCACGCGGGCGATCTGATCCTTGCCCGAGACCTCCTTGGACTGCGACTGGATGTTCTCGACGACCTTGTCGACGGCCTTCTCGATCCCGCGCTTGAGCGCGAGCGGGTTGGCGCCGGCCGTGACGTTCTTCAGACCGTTGCGAACGATCGCCTGGGCCAGCACGGTCGCGGTCGTCGTGCCGTCACCGGCAACGTCGTTGGTCGCCGTGGCGACCTCGCGGACGAGCTGTGCGCCCTGGTTCTCGAATACGTCCTCGACCTCGATCTCGCGAGCGATCGTCACACCGTCGTTGGTGATGGTCGGGGCGCCGAACTTCTTGTCAAGCACCACGTAGCGGCCGCGTGGGCCGAGCGTGACCTTGACCGCGTTTGCGACCGCGTCGACGCCCGCCTCGAGAGCGGACCGGGCGTCCTGGTCGAACTTGATGTCCTTGTGGGCCATCTGGTCTCAGTCCTCCGTCTGGTTCTTCGTTACTGGACTACGGCGAGGACGTCGGATTCGCGAAGGACGAGCAGGTCGTCGCCCTCCACTTTCACCTCGGTTCCGCCGTACTTGGAGTAGAGGACCGTGTCGCCCTCCGATACGTCGAGCGGGATTCGCTTTTCGCCGTCCTCGTCCCAACGCCCGTCGCCGACAGCGAGGACCTCGCCCTTCTGCGGCTTTTCCTTGGCGGTGTCGGGCAGGACGATCCCGCTTGCAGTGGTCTCCTCCTCATCGAGCGGCTTTACGATCAGCCGGTCGCCGAGAGGCTTGAGCTTCATTACGCGTGGACCTCCGTTGAAAGCATGAACTTGCGATTTGGCACTCTAGCAAGGGGAGTGCCAAACGGATGTGAAAAACCGCTAGTTCTGCGACGGTGCTTGTGGGGAGAGGCGCTCGGCGATTTCCGGGCGGCGCTCGAAGACCTGGCTGAAGCGGACAACTGTGACCGTGTCGTCGTTCGAGATCGAGCGGCCGTAGATCTGCTCGAGGAAGTGGACTTCCTCGTCGAGCCGGCGGAACTCGGGATTGTCGTGCTCGATGTCGCGCGGGGAGAGGTCGCCGACGCGCTTGACCTCGATCGAGTCGACCACCGCCTCGAAGATCCGCTCGCGTGGCGAGTACTGGTAGCCCACCGTCACGAGCACCACTTCGCCCTTGCGGTACTTGTGGGTTTTGTCGCCCAAGCGGATCGTCGCCGTCTTGCGACCCTTCCGCAGTTGATCTATGAAGAGCGGCGAGTAGAAGTTGAGGACGAGCACGGCGCGGGAGCCTAGCCGGAGTCAGCCAGCTTCGATAGAGCGAGTTTCGCCATGTCCTTCTCGCCGCGGTAGCTCAGGACCCTCGGCGCGTCCTCGAGCGGAATCCACTCCGCCCCGTCGACCTCCGAGCGCTGGTAGTCACGCAGGCTTCCTGACACGTAGCGCAGCAGGAAGAACGACACGACCTTGAAGACACGCTCGCCGTCCGACCACTTGCGCACGTACCAGTACTTGACGTCGCCGAGCTTCTCGACCACCTCCGCCCGGAGCCCCGTCTCCTCGCGCACCTCGCGGACGGCGGCGTCGACCCCCTTTTCGCCGGCCTCGATGTTGCCCTTCGGCAGCGCGTGAACGGCCGCGTCCTTCACGAGCACGGTCGCCAGGTGCGGACGGCCGCGCATGTTGCGGATGACGAGCCCGCCCGCGGAGAACTCGCGGATCACGGTGGCCCCACCAGCGGCACGAAGCGGACCGGCACCAGCGCCTCCTGCTTGCCGTCGCGGATGAGCATGAGGTGCTCGCGGCCGCGGCGGCGGATCGGGATCACGAGTGGCGCGTGCTCCGCCAGCTGGCCCAGCAGCGCGGACGGGGGCGCGCCCTCGGCCGTCGCCGTGACGCTGATGCCGTCATACGGCGCCCGATCCGGGACGCCCTCGGTTCCGTCGCCCACACGCACCTCGACGTTGTTGTAGCCGAGCGCGGCCAGCGTTGCCTTCGCCGCCTCGGCGAGTGCCTCGTGGCGCTCGACGGTGACGACGTGCGCGCACAGCCTCGACAGGACCCCGGCGCCATAGCCCGAGCCCGTGCCGACCTCCAGCACCTTCTCGTCGCCCTCCAGCCCGAGCAGCTGAGCCATGAAGGCGACGATCCACGGCTGGGACATCGTCTGCCCCTCGCCGATCGGCAGGGCTCCATCGGCATAGGCGTCACCGCGCACGGCGTGCGGCAGGAAGGCCTCGCGCGGGACCTCCCCCATCGCTGCGAGCACGCGTGGGTCATCGATCCCGCGCTCGCGCAGCTGACGCTCCACCATCAGCGCGCGTTGCTCGGCCCAGTCGGCCACGCAGACCCTCAGTAGATGTAGTTCCGCAGCGCGGACGGGTCGTGCACGATGACCCTGCCGCGCTGCGTAGTGACGAGGCCTTCGCGCTCGAGCGTGGCGAGGAAGCGGCTGGCGCTTTCACGCGACGCCCCGGCCAACTGGGCGATGTCGGCCTGGGTCGTCTCCACCAGCACGTCGCGCTCGCCGGCACCCTCGGACTGGCGGGCGTCGACGAGCTGCATCAGGACGCCGGCGACGCGCCCGGCAACGGTCTGGAACGACTGGTTCGCGAGCCGTTGATTCGTGGCCCGCACCCGGTTGGCCATCGTCTCGAGCATCTTCAACGCGATCTCCGGATTGCTCGCCAGCAGCCGGCGGATGTCGCCGGCGAGCAGCGCGACCGCCGCGGTGGGCTCGAGCGCCTGGGCGGTGGCGGAGCGCACCTCACCGCCGAACATCGACAGCTCGCCGAAGGTGTCGCCCGCGCGCAGCTCGGCCAGGGCGATCGTGCGGCCGCCATGCTCGCGCGTGATCTTCACCGCGCCGGAGCGAACGACGAAGCACGTATCCCCGGCGTCGCCCTCGCGAAAAACCACCTGTCCGGCTTCGTAGCTTCGCGGCACGGCCACCTTCGCGAGCTCCTCCAGCTCGGTCGCGTTGAGCCCGGAGAACAACGGTGTTCGCTCGAGCAGCCTGGCCGTCTCGTCCTGCGACGCCATGTCGGAGGATGCTGGCAGACCCGGCGGCGGGGATGCATCGTCGTCATGGGGGCAATAATCCCTACGTGACTCATCACCGGCATCCCGTGAGGGCCGAGGGCGCTCCTGAGGCACTCGGCCCCTACTCACACGCCGTCGTCTCCAACGGACTTCTGTTCTGCTCGGGTCAGATCCCGATTGACCCCGGAAGCGGCGAGCTCGTCGAGGGCGGCGCGGGCGAGCAGACCCGCCGTTGCCTTGACAACCTGACCGCGGTCTGCGCGGCGGCGGGCGCGAGGCTCGCCGACGCTGTGCGGTTGACGGTCTATGCGACTGATCTGGCGGGCGATTGGGCCGCGATCAACGAGGCGTACGGCTCCTACTTTGCGGATGACGAAGCGCCTGCGCGTGCGGCGATCGGCGTGGCCTCGCTACCAAAGGGCGCGCGGATCGAGATAGACGCAGTCGTCGCCCTGCCGGACTGATCGATGGTGGAACCCGCTGACGTCGCGCGAGCCGCCGAAGCGGTCGCAGGTGTCGCGCGCGAGACGCCGGTGCTGCCCGCGAAGCGCCTCGCGCGGCAGGTGGGCGGGGAGCTGTGGCTGAAGCTCGAGAACCTGCAGGTCACCGGCTCGTTCAAGGTGCGCGGCGCCGTCAACCGGCTGAGCCAGATGACTCCGGAGCAGCGCAGGGCCGGCGTGCTCGCCGCGAGCGCCGGCAACCATGCGCAGGCTGTCGCCTGGGCGGCGCGCCACCTTGGCACGAAGGCCGTGCTGTTCATGCCGGCCCAGGCGCCGTTGGCAAAGGTCGCCGCAGTGCGCGAGTACGGGGGCGAGGTACGCCTGGTCGCGGGGGCGCTCGAGGACGCGTTCCAGGCTGCGCGCGCCGAGGCGGAGGAACACGGCGGGACGTTCGTCCATGCCTACGACGACCCGGCGGTCATCGCCGGGCAGGGGACGGCGGGGCTCGAGATCCTGCGCCAGGTAGCGGATGTCTCGTGCGTAGTCGTGCCGATCGGCGGTGGCGGACTGATCTCGGGGGTGGCGATCGCGCTGCGCGATGCCAAGCCCGACATCCGCGTCGTCGGCGTCCAGTCGGACGCAATCGCGCCCTACGCGGGGGTCGAGCCCGCCTCGGCCCCGTCGACGATCTGCGACGGCATCGCCGTGAAGCACCCGGGTGAGATCACGCGGCCGCTGGTGGAGAGGCTCGTCGACGAGATCGTCACGGTCTCCGACGACGAGACCGCGCAGGCGATGGTGCATCTGCTCGAGCGGTCCAAGCAGGTCGTCGAGGGCGCGGGCGCTGTCGGCGTCGCTGCGTTGATGCACGGGCGCGTGAAGCCGAACGCGAACGGTGCCACGGTGGTGATCATGTCGGGCGGCAACGTCGACGCGGCACTGCTGGTCGAGGCGATCCGCCTGGGCGAGACCGCGGCGGGTCGGCGGATGATCCTGTCGACGAAGATCCCCGACAGGCCCGGCGGCCTGGCAACACTCTTGTCACTGGTCGCGGAGGTGGGCGCAAACGTGATCGACGTGGAGCACGTGCGCGACGGGATGGATCTGCACGTGCGGGAGACCGCCGTCCAGCTCGTGTTGCAGACACGCGGCCCCGATCACGATCAGCAGATCCTCGCGGAGATCAGGGCAGCGGGCTACGAGCCTACGAGCGAGATGGCGTAGCCGGATCGAGGACGGCCTCGCGGCGGCGTCGGTTGAACCATCCGCCGCCCGCCCACAGCAGGGCGATCAGGATTGCGATCGGAAGTGCCACTCCGAGCACCCGCAGGGCGAGATTGGCTGCGTCGACCAGCGAGTCGCGCAGGTCGCGTGCTCCGGAGCCGATTCCACCGCCCCCCGAACCGCCCTGCTTGGGCTCGAGCGTGACCGAGACGGCCGCGTAGCTCGTGCGCCGCCGCAGGTCGGCGAGCGCTCGCGTCTGACCCTCGATCTGGGCGTTCACGATCCGGAGCCGCGCCCGGATGGCTGCTGCGGCGCGGTTGGTATTCGCCTTCTCGAGCCGGCGCAGCAGGCTGCGCCGCTCGGCGGTGAGCTCCTGCAACCGTGTGCGGGCGCTGACGAACGGGGCTGTGACGTCCGCGGAGTTCTCAGTACGCGACTGAACGTCCGCCAGCGCCGAGAGGTCGCGCAGCGCAGGTTGGAGGTTGCGGACAGGGATGCGCAGGTCGAATGACCCGTTTGAGCCCTGATCCGCCGAGCTCGTGACCGACGAGCTCAGTACGAAGCCGCGGTAGCGATCTGTCACGGCGATCACCTGGTCGCCGACCTCGCTGAGCTTGTCCTTCGCCGGCGCCAGCACGACGGCCGCGGATCGCTCGACCTTGCGGTTGCGGCCACCGACGAAGCCGCCGCCCGGCGGCGCCGGGACCGGTCCGGGGACCGCGACCGAACCCGACGCGCCGTTCGACGCGGACGGAGCGACGGACTTCTCGGCCGGCGCGGCGGCTGCGTTCGGCGCCGATGCGCGCCCAGCCGTCGAGGAGACGCTCTGAGACGGGCTAGATGAACCGTGGCCGAGGGAGAGCGCGACGACCAGCGCGATCAACAGCGACGCCGCCGCACCCAACGCCGCCAGCTGCGGCCGCGTGGTCACCAGAGCGCGCAGGCGGCCCCGCCAGCCGGCGCGGCGCAGCGGGAAGCCCGCCGCTACGCGCGCGTTCATCCGCAGCCCGAAATCCGCGTCGGGCGCCGGGGCGTCGTCGCGGACCGCGAGGACCAGTTCCTGCAGGGTGCGCTCCTCCGGGTCAAGCGCGCTCGCCGTGCCGGAGGCGAGCGCAGTGTCGATCAGGATCGTTGTCGTCTCCACCTTCATGACTGGCAGGCCTTCCTGAGCTTCTCGACGGCACGGTGTAGCCGTGAGCCGACGTTTGTCTCCGAGATCCCGAGCACGCGCGCGATCTCGCCGTTCGACAGGCCGCCCGCGAACTTCAGGGCGACCAGGTCGCGGTCGCGCGGATCCAGCGACCCCAGCGCCGCACGCACCTCCTCGCGCCGGAACGTGCGCTCGGCCTCCTCGTCCGGCCCCGGCGCCCACACATCGGCGGGCTCCGACTCGAGACGCGCGCGCCGCTTGAGCTTCCTCAACTCGTCGAGGGCAGCGTTGCGCGCGATGCCAAAGACCCACGCCTCCGCCGAGCCTCGCCGCGCCGAGAAGCGGCCGCGCTTGCGATAGGCACGCTCAAACGCCAGCGCCGTCACATCTTCGGCCGCCGCGCGATTGCGCAACAGCGAGGCGACGTACGCGTAGACCCGCGGAAAGGTTTCCCGATACAGATCCTCGAAGCCCTGAGGTGTGTTCAGGCTTACATGCGCGGAGCCCAGAGCCTCGGTGGCAGCGTCGTTCACGTTCCTATTACGTCGCTCAGGCGAATCCATCACATGGCTAAATTGACCCGTCGATGAAGCGATTGTTCGTCACCGTCGCCGCAATCGCCTGCTGCGCGGCAGCAGCGTTCCCGGCGACGGCAGCGATGCGTTCGAGGTACCTCTGGGCCACCGTGAACCTCTGCGACACGAGCGTCCACGACAACATGATGGGCGTCCGCGCCAGCATGCCGGGCGACGGCGATCACACGAAGATGTACATGCGCTTCACCGCCCAGTACTACGACCGCGGCAAGCAGCTGTGGACCGAGGTGAAGGGCAGCGGCGTGTCGAAGTGGGTCTACGTCGGCTCCGGCATCTTCGCGCGCCGCCAAGGCGGCTACACGTTCGCGTTCGACCCGCCGGCGGGTGGCAAGACGTTCATGTTGCGCGGGACCGTCGACTACAAGTGGACCAAGGGGCGCCGCCTGGTGCGGACTGCGCACCTGCTCACAAGGGGCGGCCATCCCAACACCAAGGGCGCCGATCCGAAGACGTACTCCGCCGCGCTCTGCGAGATCAAGTAGCGCCCCGGCGACCCTTAGGCCGCGAACAGCCGCGGATCGTTCGTGATGACCGCGTGCACGCCGAGCTTGCGCAGGCGCTCGATCTGACGCGCGTCGTCGACCGTCCATACGTACACCTCGCCGCCCTCGGCGTGAACGACGTCGACGAGCCGGCGGCTGACCAGCAGCCAGTGCGCCATCACTGCCTGGATGCGACCGGCGCGCAGCAGCGGCCGCACCTTCGACGGCAATCGCGAGCGCATGACCCGAGCGACGCCATAAGCGGGAATCGCCAGCGGCGTCTTCGTGTAGTCGCGGCGCACGCGCGGCACCGACAGGCCTCGCCGCATGTCAGGCGCAAGCTCCGCGACGACGTCGAGCGAGTCGAGGTAGTGCGACGACACGAGTGCGCGCTCGGCCAGACTTCGAGCGCGCAGACCGTCGACGACCTCGCGCTCGTAGCCAGCCAGCTTCATGTCGACGTCGAGCTCGACCTTGGCGTACGCCTCGCCGGCGAAGTGCTCCAAGCCCTCCTCGAGCGTGAGCGGCTCACGCCCCGCCGCGTCCTCGTAGTCGTGGGCAAGCACCAGCCGCCCATCCCGCAGGCGCAGCACGTCGAACTCGATCATGTCGACGTCGTGCTCGAGTGCGGCCTCGAAGCTGGCGACGGTGTTGCCGGGCGCGACCAGATCGGCGCCCTTGTGTCCAACGCGCTTCATCGCTGACACCCGGGGCACCAATATGTGGTGCGGTTGTCGTCGCCCTGGCCGCGTGCCTTGATCGTCGTGCCGCACCGCGGGCACGCCGTGCCCGCACGCTTGTAGACCATCAACATCTCCGACTTCGGAAAGCCGTTCCCTACCGATTCCTGCATCGCGGGGCGGACGCCGTTGATGATCGCCAGCGCTTCCTCGTCGGCGACGTCGCGCAGCCGGCGCCAGGGGTCGATTTCGGCGCGCCAGCAGCCTTCCGCCTTCCACATGTTCCCGATGCCGGCGACGATCCGCTGGTCGAGCAGCGCGTCGCCGATCGCCCGCGTCGCGTCGTCGCTTCGCAGCCGCCGGATGAACGCCGCCTCGTCGAATTCATCGGCGAGCACGTCCGGCCCCAGCTGCGTGATCCGCGGGTCGAAGCGCGTACGGCCGTCTGTCATCAGCTCGAGCACCGGCCCGTCGAACTGGACGACCTCGTCGTCGGCCGTCCGGATCACAAGCCAGGCGCGGTGGCGGCCCCGGTGCCAGCGCTGCCCGCGCGGATAGACGCCCCAGGACCCCGTCATGCGCAGGTGAGAGTGGATGGTCAGTCCGCCCTCGAAGCGGATCATCAGATGCTTCCCGTGGGCATCGACGGCGCGGACGCTGCGGCCGGCCAGGCGCTCGGGCCAGCGATCCTGCCCGAAGCGCGGGTGCGGTGTCTCGATCGCCTCGATGGATCGCCCCACCAGCGCGGCGCCGACGCGGTTGGCAGCCGTGCGGATCGTGTCGCCCTCAGGCATCTACCTGCCAGTGCCGGACCACCGCTGCCATCCAGCGGCCCTCCTGTCCAGGGACCAGGGAGAAGCGGCTGATCGAGCGCTGCGCCCCGAGGTGGTCGGAGTAGAGGAGGTCGAGGAGGAAGATGCGCGGGCTGGCAACGACGTCGCGCAGGCGGCCGTGAATCTCCTCGCTGTCGTCGCGCAATGCGCCCTGCCATAGGCCGATGCTTCCCGCTGGGATCCAGAGGTCGCGTATCTGCGAGCGGAACTCGTCCGGGCCTGCCTGCCGGTGCGGCTGCCCGTACTCGTAGTCGAGGTCGGCGCTCCATCCGAGCAGGACGCCGATGCCGCTGCCGACATTCCGCAGGCTCAAGCTCAGGTATACGACCCCGTCCAGGTGCTCGACGACCGCGCCGCCGCCCGGGACGCGCACCCAGTGCCCGCCGGCAAACATGATCTTCTGCTCGGGGTCGTCGAGCTGGGACGTCATCAACACCGGTCGCAGTTGCTGACGCAGCGCGACCTCGGCGATGCGGGCGTTCCGGTTCGAGGACTGCGTCGCCGCAAACGTCGCTCCCGCCAGCGCGAGCGTCCCGCCCGCGGTCGCCAACGACGAGATCGTCACCCAGTCCGTCACGCGGTCAGCGTCAGCTTGCGCGGCCCTTGGCGGAAGCCGAGTTCGATCAGGACGTGCTCCATGGCCGAGCCGACGACGGGTTCGCCGTCGAACCGCTCGACAGCGAGCTGGCGGATCCGGCCTTTGTGCACGTGCTCGGCGAGCGCTTCGAGCGCCGTCCGCAACATGTCCTCGTCCTGCTCGCCGACCGGCACGAGGTTGCGGCCGTTCTTCTCGGCGAACAGCACTGGGTCGCCGCCGATCGTGACCAGGTAGGCACCCGGCACGCGCGCGGGTCCTCGCCCGTTGTAGTCACGCTTCGGCCACGGCAGCGAAGCGCCATATGGGTTGGCGGGGTCGGTGGCTGCGATCACGAGCGCCGTGTCGTCGCGCTCGTCGGTGCGGAGCGCGCGCAGGCGCTCGACGGCGGCGGACAGCGCGAACTGCGCCCCGCCGAGGCTCTCGACGAAGTAGCCGCGACGCGCCGTCCCGAGCGTCTCGAGCTTTGAGAGCTCCGCATAGAGCGCCGAGAACCCGCCGGCGATTCCCTCCGCGCGAACCGTTTCGCGCGTGACCACTCCATAGCGCTCGAGCAGCACCTCCGCCAGCGCGCGGGCGCGCTCACCGTGGGCCGGCGCGGCCGCGAACAGGGAATCGGTCAGCGACCAGCGGCCGATCACCTGCGGCGTGCGCGGGGAGCGGCGGGCGCCGAAGCGGCGCCGCGCGTTGTTGCGCGCTCGTTCCGCGCGGACGAGGGAGAGCCGCGGCGCCCGCAGCGGCGCGAACGCATCGTTTGTCACCTCGCCGGCCCAGACGAGGTCCCAGAGCGCCTCCTGCAGCTCTGCCGAGTCGACTTCCACGATGTCGACCAGCAGATCGGACCAGAAGCATGCGCCGCTCCGCAGTCGCTCACGGATCCGCGCGTGGAGCTCGCCCATAGGCCGCTCACTGCGGGCGGTCGGAGGGCCGAGCCAAGGCGCGTCCTCCCGGAAGTAGAGCGCGACCCGGCCCGACGAACGGCCGAGCGCGCCGGCGCCGATCCACACGACCTCCCCGGATGCGCACAGCTCATCGAGCCAGGAGGTCGAGTAGGCGCCGACACGGCGCGGCAGCACATCGCGTTCCCAGGTCTCGGGCGTCAACGCCACGCCCTGCAGCGGGATGAGCACCTCGCGCAGCCGGTCGACTCCTGCGCCGCCCGGCGGCGCGCGGTCGATGCCCTGCCACTCGGCAAGGAAGCGCGCCAGCGTGCGTTGCTCGACCGGCTCCACCTCACGCCGTAGCGCCGCCAGCGACGCGCGCCGCAGCCGCCGCAGCACGTCGGTGTCGCACCACTCGCGCTCGGTACCGCCCGGGCGCACCTCTCCACGCACCAGCTCGCCGCCGCGCTCCAGCTCGCGCAGCGCCGGCAGCGGGTCGACGCCGTAGCGCTGCTGCAACTGGCGCGTGGTGAACGGGCCGTGCGTCCGGGCATAGCGACGGGTGATGCGCAGGAACGGCTCCTCGACGGGTTCGATGAAGGCTTCAGGCAGGCCGCCCGGCGGCACTGCCCCGAACGCGTCGCGGTAAAGCCCGGCGTCCTCCGCCGTGATCCAACGGTCCTCGCCACCGATGCGCATGCGCACCGCCCGCCGCTCGGCAGCCAGCTGGTCGAGCATCGACTCGGGTTCGACGCCGGTGATCATGCGCGCTGCGACTTCCGCGGAGGTCAGGTCGCCCAGCCCTCGCAGCACGTCGTGCAGGTGGTCGGTCGTCGCCGCCTTCCGGCGATCGCTCAACCGCTGGAGATCGGCCTCGATCTCCTCCAGCGCTCCCGGGTCGATCAGGTCGCGCAGCTCCTCCTGCCCGAGCAGCTCGGCCAGCAGATCGCGGTCGAGCGCAAGCGCCGCGGCGCGGCGCTCGGCGTTCGGGGTATCGCCCTCGTACATGTAGGTGGCGACGTAGTCGAACAGGAGCGACGACGCGTACGGGGATGCGTGCGGCGTCTCGACCTCCACCAGCGACAGCTCGCGCGTGTGGAGCTTGCGCAGCAGGTCCTTCAGCGCCGGCAGGTCGAAGACGTCCTGCAGGCACTCGCGGTAGGTCTCGAGTACGACCGGGAACTGCCCGAAGCGCCGCGCCACCTCCAGCAGGGATTGCGCCTTCAGCCGCTGTTGCCAGAGCGGCGTGCGCTTGCCGGGCGTCGCGCGCGGGATGAGCAGCGATCGGGCGGCGTTCTCGCGGAAGCGTGCCCCGAACAACGCCGAGCCGCCAAGCTCGCGCATCAGCAGGTCGTCGAGCTCGTCAGGCTCGAGCAGCACCATCTCGGCGGGCGGCGGCTCGTCGGCGTCCGGCAGGTGCACGATCACGCCGTCGTCGGACCAGATCGCGTCCGCCTCGAGCCCGCGCTCGTCGCGCAGGCGCGCCGACAGGGCAAGTGCCCAGGCAGAGTGCACGCGGCCGCCAAAAGGCGACAGCACGCACAGGCGCCAGTCCCCGATCTCGTCGCGGAAGCGCTCCACCACGATCGCCTGGTCGGACGGCAGCACGCGCGTGGCCTCGCGCTGCTCGCGCAGGAAGGCCAGCAGGTTGTTCGCCGCCTTCTGGTCGACGTCGGTCGCCGCGACGAGCTCCTCGGGCTCCTTGTCGACCGCCCAGCGCGAGAACTCCCCGACCGCTCGGCCGAGCTCGACCGGGCGCCCGACCTGGTCGCCCTTCCAGAACGGCACCGCGCCCGGCAACCCGGGTGCCGGCGTCACGATCACGCGATCGCGCGTGATCTCCTCGATCCGCCACGTGGTCGCGCCCAACAGGAACGTCTGCCCTGGGCGCGCCTCGTACACCATCTCCTCGTCGAGCTCGCCGACACGCCGGCCGTCCGGCAGGTGTACGCCGTACAGCCCGCGGTCGGGGATCGTGCCCGCGTTGAAGATCGCGAGCTGGCGAGCGCCCGGGCGCGCGCGGATCGTGTCGTGCACGCGGTCCCAGACGATCCGTGGTCGCAGCTCGCTGAACTCCTCGGACGGATAGCGCCCGTCGAGCATGTCAAGCACGTTGTCGAACAGCGGGCGAGTCAGCTCGGCGAAGTTGTAGGTGCGCTGCGCCATCTCGAGCACCTGCGCCGCCGGCACCTCGCCCTCGCTGGCCGCTGCAACGGCCACAACCTGCTGCGCCAGCACGTCGAGCGGGTTGCGCGGCACCACCGTCGGTTCGATCTCGCCCTCGCGCATGCGCTGCGCGACCACTGCGGCCTCCAGCAGGTCGGCACGGAACTTCGGAAAGATGCGGCCCTTCGCCACCTCACCGGGGCCGTGTCCGGCGCGGCCGATCCGCTGCAGGCCGGCGGTCACGGACTTCGGCGACTCGACCTGGATCACGAGGTCCACCGCGCCCATGTCGATGCCGAGCTCGAGCGACGAGGTGGCCACCAGGCACGGCAGCTGGCCCGACTTCAGGAGGTCCTCGACGACCAGGCGCTCCTCGCGGGCCAGAGAGCCGTGATGGGCCCGTGCGATCTCGACGGGCGGCTCGTCCTCGCCGGTCTCCTCCGCCGCGAGCTCGTTCAGCCGCAGCGCCAGCCGCTCGGCCGAACGGCGGTTGTTCACGAACACGATCGTCGAGCGGTGCGTCTTGACGAGCTCCAGCAGCTCGGGGTAGATCGCCGGCCAGATCGAGCGGCGCGTCGCAGCGGTGCCGTCGATCACCTCGTTCAGGTCCACCTCGGAGTCCGGCTCGGTCATGTCCTCGACGGGCACGCGGATCTCCAGGTCGAGGGGCTTGCGCATACCGGTGTCGATGACGGTGCACTGCCGCTTGGGTCCCACCACGAACCGTGCCACCTCTTCCAGCGGCCGCTGCGTCGCCGACAGCGCAATCCGCTGCAGTGGCTCCTCGGCCAGCTGCTCGAGCCGTTCCATGGTCAGCGCCAGATGGGCGCCGCGCTTCGTGCGCGCCACCGCGTGGACCTCGTCCACGATCAGCCATTTCGCGCTGTTCAGGAACTCCTGGGCACGCGAGGTCAGCATCAGGTAGAGCGACTCGGGCGTCGTGATGAGGATGTCGGGCGGCGTCTTGAGCATCTGCTGGCGCTCACGCTGCGGCGTGTCGCCGGTCCTGATCGACACGCGCAGGTCGGCGCCGATGCCCTTGAGCGGCGCGCGCAGGTTGCGCTCGATGTCGTAGGAGAGCGCCTTCAGCGGGGAGACGTAGACGAGTCGCGTGCCCTCGCCCGGCTCGGCCACCAGCCGGTCGAGCGCCCAGAGGAAGGCGGCAAGCGTCTTGCCAGATCCGGTGGGTGCCGAGAGCAGCACGTTCTCGCCGCGGGCAATGGCCGGCCACGCCTGCGTCTGCGCCTCCGTTGGCGCCGCAAACGAACGCAGAAACCAGTCTCGGACCTGGGGGGTGAACGAGGTCAGAGGCACATGTCTCAGCCTACTTCGGGTATCACTCCCGCCATGGAGGCCCGCGGCAGCTGGATCGAGCGACTGCACTTCCCGGCGACCAAGCTGGACCTGATCGACGCTGCCGAGGAGGCGGATGCGCCGCAGCCGGAGATCGAGCGGCTGCAGCGGCTCAGCCGCGAGCAGTACGAGTCGCGCGGCGAGGTCGAGGCGGAGCTCGGCCCCGACGCCTAAGGGCGCACGGCCAGGTGGCCGTTCGCCAGCATCTGCTCCACCTGGTCGGCGGGCACGGGGCGCGAGTAGAGGAAGCCCTGACCGTGGGTGCAGCCCAGCTTGATCAGATGCGTGTGCTGCTCGGGCCGCTCGATCCCCTCGGCCACCACGTTCAGCTGGAAGCTCGTGCCGAGCTCGATGATCGCCCGCGCCACGGCTGCATCCTGCGACGGGCCGCCGACGCCGTCGACGAACGACTTGGCGATCTTGAGGCTGTCGAGCGGGAACCGGCGCAGGTACTGCAGCGACGAATAGCCGGTCCCGAAGTCGTCGACCGACAGGCCGAGGCCCAGCCGCCTGAGCTCCTGCAGCTTGGCGACGGTGCCCTCCAGGTCCTGCATCAGCACGGTCTCCGTGACCTCGAGCACGAGCATCTTCGCGGGCAGCCCGCTGTCTGCAAGCACAGCCGCTATCTGCCCAACGAGCGTTGGCTCCTGCAGCTGCCGACCCGAGAGGTTCACCCCGATCCGCACAGGCGCGTCGGCGCGCACTCCGGCGTTCCATGCACAAGCGTCACGCGCCGCCTGCGCGAGCACCCAGTGACCGAGGCGGTGGATGTGGCCGGTCTCCTCAGCCAGTGCGATGAACTCGCCAGGTTGAATCATCCCGCGCGCCGGGTGCTGCCAGCGCACGAGCGCCTCGAGAGCGATGATCCTCTGGGTCGCCAGCTCGACGACGGGCTGATAGTGGACCGTCATCTCGCCGCGGTCGAGCGCGTGCTGCAGGTCGACCTCGAGCGCGAGCCGTTCGAGCACGGCCACGTGCATCCCAGGCTCGAACGTCTGGAAGCGTCCCTTGCCGAGCCCCTTCGCCCGGTACATCGCGAGGTCGGCGTTGCGCAGCAGGTCGTCGCTTCCGGGGTGCGCGCTCGACGCGATCCCGATGCTCGCGCCGACGAACAGCTCCTGTCCGTGGATCTCGAATGGCTCCCGCAACGAGTCCAGGATGCGCTGGGCGACGAGCTGCGCCGCGTTCGACGCATCGAGGTCCTCGAGCAGGACCGCAAACTCGTCGCCGCCGAAGCGCGCTGCCGTGTCCGATGGGCGCACCCAGCGGCGTAGCCGCCCCGCGACCATCACAAGCAGTTCGTCGCCGGCGGCATGGCCCAGGCTGTCGTTGACGTGCTTGAACGCGTCAAGGTCCATGAAGAGCACCGCGATCGGCGAGCCCGAGCGCCGCGCACGCGCGTGCGCCAGCTCCAGACGGTCGAGGAACAGCGCGCGGTTGGGCAGGCCGGTGAGCGAGTCGTGGAACGCCTGGTGCATGGCGTCCTCGAAGTTGCGCGCGTCCGTGAGAGCCAGGCTCGCGTGCTCGGCGAATGCCGACAGGACCTCCTGCTCGGCCTGCGTGTAGTGGCGGCCAGGGCGGAAGGAGGCGACTGTGAGCGAGCCGACCGGAACGCCGTTCTCGTGCACCGGCGCTGCCATCGCCGCCCGGAGCCCGCGCTCGCGGTAAGCCCGCATCCCGCTCTCCCAGCCGGAATACGACTCCTCGAGGACCAGCGAGTTCCGCTCGACCGCCAAGCCGCCGACGCCCTGGCCGATCGGGCTGCGGCGTACGGCTTCCATCAGGTCGTTCGGCACGCCGGTTGCCGCGGCCAGGATCATCTGCGACTCGTTGTGCGGCTCGACCAGGCGCAGCACCGCGATCTCGTCGCCCAACAGCTCGCTCGCGCCGCCGACGATGCCGTCGAGCACGTCCTGCAGCGCGGCCCGGTGCACGATCGAGCGCTGGATCCGCGACAGGCGTTCCAACAGCGTCTGGCGGCGCAGCATGCGCACGGCCAGCGTGAGCACGCGGCCCATCGCGTGCAGTAACTGCTGGTCGTCGTCGCTGAAGTCGCGGTCGACGCGGCAGAGCACCAGCCGCGCATCGGTTTCGTCCTCGATCGCCACCGCGGCGCATTCGGAGCTGCGAAAGCCGCCGTAGTCGAGCAGCTTCGCGCGTCCTTCGGCGATGTCGACCAGCGCCAGGATCGGCACGTCGGCTGACCGGAAGCCACGTGATGCGACCACCGTGCCCTGCCGCACGATCGCAGCGAACTCCGCGCCGACGGCGTCGGCGGTGTAATCAAGCCCGCGTTGGATCGCTTCGTCGGCGTCCTCCACGGACGAGACGAGTGCAAGCAGCTCCGCGAGTGCGTCGCGCCGGTCCTCGGCGGGTGCCCTTGCCATGGGGACTTATTCGACCACGTTGGGGCGCTGCTTGAGCAGGTTGAGCACCTATTTCGCGCGCGTTAACGCGCGTGCACGTGTAAAGACGGCGTCGAGCATGGGCTCGGTCAGCTTCCCGGTGAACGTGTTCTGCTGGCTCGGGTGGAACGAGCCCAGCAAGATGCGCCCACCCGGAAGCTCAGCTTCGGCCTGATGGCCGAACTTCGGCCGCGGCCGGATGCCGCCGTGCAGGCGCAGTGCGGCATCCCACGCGAACGCGCCGAGCGCGAGGATCACGCGCACGTTCCGAAGCAGCTCGAGTTCCTCAGCGGCGTAGGGAAGGCAGTTGTCACGTTCCGAAGGCAGCGGCTTGTTCGCCGGCGGCGCGCAGCGGACCGCGGCCGTGATCCACATGTCGGTCAGGGCGAGGCCGTCGCCGGCCCGGACCGACTGCGGCTGGTTGGCATACCCGGTGCGGTAAAGCGACGCGAACAGCCAGTCGCCGGAGCGGTCGCCGGTGAAGATGCGGCCGGTGCGGTTGCCCCCGTGCGCCGCGGGCGCCAGACCCAGCACGAAGACGTGAGCCCGCGGATCGCCAAAGCCGGGCATTGGCCGACCCCAGTAATCCTCGTCGGCGAAGGCGGCGCGCTTCTCACGCGCGACCTTCTCACGCCACTCGACGAGCCGCGGGCAGAGGCGGCAGTTGACGACGCGCTGTTCGAGCTCTTCGAGGCTCAAGCCTTCAGCTTGCGGCCGGTGGCGAACAGCCAGTGCGACCACAGGAACGCCGGGATCGCCAGCCCTGCCGTCACGCCCAGCGCGAGCCAGACGCTCACATCGCTCGTCCCGAGGAAGCCGTAGCGAACTGACTGCACGAGGTAGAACATCGGGTTCACATGCGACAGCTCGTGCCAAGGCGAGGGCAGGATGTCGACCGAGTAGAAGACGCCGCCGAGGAACGTGAGCGGCAGGATCAGGATGTTCGAGACGAACGTCGTGTGGTCCCACGTCTGGGCGTAGATGCCGACCACGGTCCCGAACGACGCAAACAGGACCACCGCCAGCACGACCGCGACGACCAGCTCGAACGGGTTGTGGACGGGCACGCCCGTGAGCGGCAACGCCAGCACCAGCATCGACAGGCCGATCAGCAGCGCGCGCACGAAGCCGCCGACGTTGAAGCCCACGTTCATCTGCCAGGCGTGCATCGGTGCCGACAGCACGTCGTGCACATAACGGTCGAAGCGCGCCTGGAAGATGGACGACGCGTTGTTGTTGTAGGCCGCCTGGACCATCGCCATCGCAATCAGGCCAGGCACGATGAACTGCCGGTACTCAAAGCCGTCGACGTGGCGGATGCGGCCGCTCAGCGACAGCCCGAAGACGACGATGAAGAGGGTGGACGAGATGACAGGCGCGAGGACGGTCTGCGTCCAGAGCTTGGACACGCGCAGCGTCTCGCGGCGCGCAAGCCACCAAAGTCCAGGGGCCCCGGTCATCGGGAACGAGGCTAGGAGGTGCTGACCAGTTGCCCGAGGTCGTGCAGCTCGCGGGGACGCCCGAAGAACCAGCCCTGGCCGTAGTCGGCGCCCATCCCGCGCAGCTCCTCGGCCTGCTCCTGCGTCTCGATCCCCTCGGCCACGATGTCCATGCCGAGCGTGCCTGCCAGCACGATCACGGCGCCGACGATCGCCGAGTCCCTGGGGTTGCGGCCGACCTCGCTGATGAAGGCGCGGTCGATCTTCAGCAGGTCCACCTCCGGCACCTGACGCAGGTGCCACAGCGACGAGAACCCGATGCCGAAGTCGTCGATCGCGAGCCGCACCCCGATTGCGCGCAGCGCGCTCAGGCGGAGCAGCGCGGTATCCGGGTCCGAGAACAGCGCGCTCTCGGTGACCTCCAGGCAGATCTCGCCCGGATCGATGCCGCCCTCCGCGATGGTCGCGCGCACGGTGTCGACGAAGTCAGGCTCGGCCAGCTGTCGCGGCGAGACGTTCACGCTGACCGGCAGCGGTGCGCGCGAACGGGCCATGTCGCGCACCACGCGTCGCAGGACCCAGTCGCCGAGCGGCGTGATCAGGCCGCTCTCCTCGGCGATCGGGATGAAGTCGGCCGGGTCGATCAGCCCGCGCTCCGGGTGCGCCCAGCGCACGAGCGCCTCACAGGCGACGGTGGCGCCGTCGGCGAGCCGCACCTGCGGCTGGTAGAGCACGCGCAGCTCGTTCGTCTCGATCGCGCGCCGCAGCGCCGTCTCGAGCTCGAGCCGCTGCACCGCGCGCATGCGCATGCTGTTGTCGAAGACCTGTGAGTTCGCGCGCCCGCGCTCCTTCGCCCGGTACATCGCCGTGTCCGCATCGCGCAGCAGCGCACCCGCGTCGTTGTGCGTGTCGTTCGCGATGACGATGCCGCAGCTGGCTGTCAGCACCACGTCCTGTCCGCTGATCTTGAACGGGCGTGCCAGCGCGATGCTGATGCGCCCGGCGATCTCCTCCGCCTCGGCGCGGCCGGCCGCGTCCTCGCAGAGGACCACGAACTCGTCGCCGCCGAAGCGGGCGATCGTGTCGACCGGCCGCAGCGCGCGCCGCAGCCGCTCGGCGGCCTGCACGAGCACCTCGTCGCCGGCGGCGTGGCCGAGGCTGTCGTTGACCACCTTGAAGTGGTCCAGGTCGACGAACAGCAGCGCCAGCGGCGACGCATGCCGCTGAAGCCGCGCGAGCGCCTGCTCGAGCCGGTCCATGAACAGAACCCGGTTGGCCAGGCCGGTCAGGGCGTCGTGCAGTGCCTGGTGCGCCAGCGCGCGCTCGGCCTCACGGCGCCCGGTCACGTTGCGCGCCACGCAGAACACGCCATCCACGTGGATGGCGTCGGGGCAGTACGGCCCGATCTCGAGTGACCACATCCGGCCGGTGGTGGACGGGAACGAGATCTCGTGGGTCACATAGACGCCGGCAAGGCCGTCGCGCAGGCGCGCATCCAGCTCGGCGCGCTGATCCGGCTCGGCGATGTCGGCCCCGCGCACACCGCGCGCGAGTGATGCGCGCATGTCGGCGTCGATGCCGGCTCCGTCGAAGAACACCAGCCGCAGGTTGCGGTCGAAGAGCGTGATGATCGTGTCCGGCACGCTGCGCACGAGCGCGCGGTAGCGCTCCTCGCTGGCTCCGAGCTCCCCGACCGTTGCCAGCCGCTGCGCCACCAACAGCGCCATCCGCGCAATCACGGCCACCAGCGACACCGCCGCCAGCACGACCGCGACGGCGTAGACCTCGTCGAGGCTCGCGTAGATCAGGACGGCGAGCGAGGTGAGGCCGAAGATGCCGGGCAGGAGGGCGCTCTGCCAGCCCTCGAGCCGGCTGGTCCGGACGCGCTCCGGCTTGAGCCAGGCGGCGAAGGCGAACAGCGTGAACGCCGCGGGCCACCCGATGTCGAGGATGGTGTTGTCGACGTAGGTGCCGGCGGCCGTCTGATAGCCGTAGACCGCGTCGGTCACCGCGAAGATTCCGAAGCCGACGGCCGTGACGATCCAGGTCCAGCCATGGCCCTGACGGACGCCGGTGAGGATCACCACGCCGACCACCAGCGAGAAGAGCAGGATGTCCGCGAGCGGGTAGGCGATGCTGGCCGCCACGGTCGTGGCGGAACCGCCGGTGGCCGCCTCGATCGGCTTCTGCAGCAGCGCCGCGCCTATCGCCGCGACGGCGAACGAGCCGACCGCGCCCTCGAGCCAGAGGCCCGGCGCAAACCGATCGGCACGCGTGCGCACGAGCACCACCAGTGCGCCGTAGGCGAACGGGTAGAAGAGCAGGTAGCCGGCGTCGGCCGGCGAGGGGACGGGGATCTCGTCCTTGTGCTTCAGGACGAGCGTCCAATAGACGTCTCCGAGCGCGAAGCAGAGCATCCCGAGCCCCAGCAGGATCCAGCCCCGCCGCTCCTCGCGCTGGGTCAGCCCGCGCAGCAGGCAGATGCCGGCGGCCAGGAACTCGATGACGTTGTAGATGCGGTCCCAGAACCCGGGGATCGGATCCGGGATGTTGAAGACCAGGAAAGCCGCATAGGCCAGCAGCACTGCGGCCAGCAGCGCCAACAGGTATCGAGCTACGCGCACGCCGCCCCAGCTCAGGCTCACCCGTGCTTTATCGGCAGATCAGGCCCTGGGGTTAGACAAGATTGGGTACTGCCTAAACAAGATGGGGTGCTGCCATCGCCTTTAGGTAGACGTCGGCCAGCGAATTCGCCTCGTAGCGCCGCCTCAGGCCCTCCGCGCTGTCGCGGGCGATCATGTGCCCGCCGCGGATCAACGCGATTTCCTCGCACAGCTCCTCGGCTTCTTCGAGGTAGTGCGTGGTCAAGAGGATTGTCGTGCCCTCGCTGTGGAGCCGGCGGATGTAGCGCCAGAGCTCGATCCGCAGCTCGAAGTCCACGCCCGCGGTCGGCTCGTCCAGGATCACCAGGCGCGGCCGGTGCATCAGCGCCCGCGCCAGCAGCAGCCGGCGCCTCATACCGCCCGAGAGCATCGGCGCCCGCACATTCGCCTTCGCGCGCAGGTCGAAGGCGTCGATCATCTCCCAGGCGCGCTGGTGGGCGTCGTCGCGCTGCATCCCGAAGTAGCCGCCGTGATACAGCAGCGTCTCCTCGACGGTGAGGAAGCGGTCCAGGTTCACGTCCTGCTCCGCCAGCCCGATCCAGCGCCGAGCCGTCAACGAGTCATGCGGCTCGCCGAAGACGCCGATCTCACCGCCGGTGATCCGGATCAGGTTGCAGACCGCGCTGATCAGCGTGGTCTTGCCGGCGCCATTCGGGCCCAGCAGCCCGAAGAAGGCGCCGTCGGGGATCTCCAGATCGAAGTCCTCGAGGGCGAGGAAGCCGTTGTCGTAGCGCTTGGTGAGGCCGCGCAGTCGGAGTGCCGGGGCGCTCACCCCAGCTTCAATCCGTAGTGCTGCTCGTAGTACTGCCGGTACTCGCCCGAGCGAATCGGCTCCCACCACCAGTCGTTGTCGCGGTACCAGTCGACGGTCGCCGGCAGACCGTCGGCGAAGCGCCAACGTGGCTCCCAGCCGAGCGCGCGCACCTTGTCGGAGGAGAGCGAGTAGCGGCGGTCGTGACCCTTGCGGTCGGTCACGTAGGTGATGAGCGACTCATCGGCGCCGCATAGCTCGAGGATCTCGTGCACGACGGTGAGGTTGTCGAGCTCGTCAGGACCGCCGGCGTTGTAGACCTCGCCCGGCGTGCCGTGCAGCAGCACGGAGTCGATCGCGCGCGCGAAGTCTTCGGCGTGGATCCAGTTGCGCACGTTCTTGCCGTCGCCGTAGACCGGCAGCGGGTCGCCGTGGAGCGCATTCAGGATCATCAGCGGGATCAGCTTCTCCGGGTACTGGCGCGGCCCGTAGTTGTTCGAGCCGCGGCAGATGACCGCCTCGATTTCGTGCGTGTGGACATGCGACTGCACGAGCAGGTCGCCACCGGCCTTGGTCGCCGAGTAGGGGGAGGATGGCTGGATCGGCGACTCCTCGGTGAAGGTGCCCTCCTCGATCGAGCCGTAGACCTCGTCCGTCGAGACCTGGAGGAAGCGGCGCACGCCGAGCTCGCGCGCGGCGTCGAGCAGCACACCGGTGCCTATCACCTGGGTGACGGCGAACACGTCCTGGTCGGCGATCGAGCGGTCCACGTGCGACTCGGCGGCGAAGTTGACGACCAGGTCGGCGCCCGCCATCGTCTCGCGCACCGCGGCACGGTCCTCGATGGCGCCCTCGATGAACTCGATGCGGTCGGCGACCTCCTCGAGGTTTTCGCGGCGGCCGGCGTAGGTGAGCTTGTCGAAGACGACGACCTCGTCGCCGGGGCGCTCGTCGAGCACAACGCGCACGTAGGTCGAGCCGATGAAGCCGGCTCCGCCGGTGATGAGGACCCTGCTCACAGGATCGTGATGTCCGAGCCGTCGCCCACGACAAACCTGAACACACGCGGCAGCGCCTCGGTGCGCGAGATCGACACCGACCGCCCGATCAGGCTGGCCTCGACGCGCCCGGGCAGGTCGCGGATCGACGAGCCCGCGAGCACGATCGAGTGCTCGATCTCGGAACGTTCGATTGCGACGTCGTCGCCGACGGCTGTGTAGGGGCCGACGTAGGCATCCGCGACACGCGCCCCGCGGCCGATGATGGCCGGTCCCCTGATCGTGGAGCGCTCGACCACGGCGCCCTCGGCGACGTACACGCGTCCCTCGACGCGGCTGTCGGTCTCGGTGCCGCCGTGGTGCTCGGCCACCTCGTCGAGGATCAGGCGGTTGGCGTCGAGCATGTCCTGCACTTGGCCAGTGTCTTTCCACCAGCCGTGGACCACGTGCGAGTCGACCTGCCTCCCGGAGTCGACCAGGTGCTGGATCGCATCGGTGATCTCGAGCTCGCCACGCCCCGATGGCCGGATCGCCTTGCCGGCGTCGAAGATCGCAGGCGTGAACATGTACACGCCCACCAGCGCCAAGTTCGAGGGCGGCTGCTTCGGCTTCTCAACAAGCCGCTTGACACGGTCGCCGTCGAGCTCGGCGACGCCGTAGTGCTCGGGGTCGGTAACGGGAGTCAGCAGGATCAGCGCATCAGGCGCGTTGGTGCGGAACTCCTCCACGAGGTTGGTGATGCCGTCGCGCAGCAGGTTGTCGCCGAGGTACATGACGAAGGGGTCGTCGCCGATGAAGGGCTCGGCGGTCAAGACCGCGTGCGCCAGCCCTAGCGGCGCCTCCTGCTCGATGTAGGTGATCCTCACCCCGAAGCGCTCGCCGTCGCCGGCGGCGGCGCGGATCTCGCCGCCTGTCTCCGGGGCGATGATGATCCCGACCTCGGTGATGCCCGCAGCCGCCATCGCCTCGATGCCGTAGAAGAGCACCGGCTTGTTGGCCACGGGCACGAGCTGCTTAGCGCTCGTGTAGGTGAGCGGCCGCAGGCGGGTGCCGCGGCCGCCGGAGAGGATCAGACCCTTAATACGTGCCCCCCAGCTTCGTGTGGTCCCAGCTGACGACCCGCGTCGGCGTGAACGTCAGGCCGATGCGCTTGGGCGCCTGGCCGACGATCATCGTCTCGACGTCGGGCCCCACTGCACCGAAACGCTGGAAGAGGGCGCGGCCGAAGTCCGCGACCTTGTCCGCGTCGCGCTCGATGTCGACATCGCACTCCATCATCACGCCACGCAGTTCGTTGTAGAGCTCGCCGTCCTCGACCTGCAGCGTCGCGCGAGGATCGCGCTCGAGGTTCTTCGCCTTCTGCGACTTCGCGTAGGTCCAGCCGCGCAGCGTTGTGGCTTCAGGCGCGTACCAGAGCGGCATCAGGTGCGGCCGGCCGTTGGGGCCGATCGTGGCGCAGGTGACCACCTTCTTCTCCCCGAGGAACTGGCGGAGCTCCTCGTCGGTCATCTTGATCTGGTCGCGGCGCGAAGGCACGGCAGGGGAGCCTAGCCCGCCCTATCGTGCGAAGCGGACCAGCCCCGGGAGGGTGTACGTGCGGAAGTTCGGCGCGCTCGGGTCGGGGAACGCGACCACCGTGGTGGCGCGGTAGACGCCGATGTCGCCCTTCTTCGGCGCCTTGAGCGTGACGCTGAAACGACCGTTCGAATCCGGTCGCAGGCGCGCCACGACGCGCTGCTTGCGGCAGGTCAGGCGCTGACGGACGAGGATCTGGTCGGGGGGGTTGGTCCAGGGCCTGGTCACGACTCCGCGCAAGAAGACCTTGCCGTGGCGCGAGCGGACCGAGGTGAACACCATCCGCCTGTGGAGCTTGAGGTTGAGCGACTTGTCCCTGCCGTGCACCGCCATGTAGCGAGCCATGTTCGTGTACCGGTAGCGCTGAGGCGGCAGCGGCGCGCGTGCGCGGAAGAGGCCGGCCTTCGAGACGCGCGGGCGCGCGACCACGCGGCCGCCGTTGGCGCGGGCGTGGATCGCGATGCGCTTGCCCGCGAGGCGCCGGTCGGCTGCGCCGTAGAGCGCCACGTAGCGGCCGCGGTCGATCACGTCGATCAGCGACAGCCGCCGGCTGGAGCAGGCCAGCGCGGCGTTGTTGACAGCTTGCGCCGGCGTGCAGGCGACGGAGCCGACCGAGACGCGCGCCTCACCGACGACCACGTTGATCACGTTCTGGCCCAGGATCGAGAGCGCGACGCTGAGCCCCTCCTGGGTCAGGCCGCCATCGGCCGTGACCTGGGACGACGGCTTGACCGACAGGTTCAGAAGCGAGGCGGGCAGCGTTATCGGGGGCAGCTGCGCGAGCACGTTCCCGACCGCGTTCTGCAGGATCGTCCCGACCAGCGGGTCCGTGAACGACAGCGCCGGCGGAAGCACGATCTGTGACAGGTCGAGCTTGCTCGGGTCGATCGTCTGGCCGTTGTAAAGAGTCAGCGCCTGCTGGATCGCAGCGTCGGTGGGGATCGTCTGCCCCAGCACCTTCAGGTCGAGCGTCTTGGTCTCACCCGACAGCACCGGTGTCGAACCGGCGCAGCGGGCGTGGGCGCTGGCGGTGCTGCCTGTCACTTCGAGCAGCGGGCCGGTCTGCAGGCCACTGACAAGCGCCTTGACGGCGGGCCGGATGTCGACGGTGATCGACGAAGGCAACAGCGGGTTCGCGGGGAGTGGAACGGAGACCGCAGGAAGCTGGTCGATCGCGTCGAGCGTGGGGATCGGGACGCCGGCGAGCGCAGCCGCACTGACGGACAGCTGGGCGAGCCCGCCTTGCGCGTCCGCCTGCGTCGGCGCCGGCACGCTCGTCTCCGCCACCAACGCGCCGAGCGTCACCGGGCCAATGGTCGTCTTCGTCTGCGACTTGACTTCCCTGCAAGTCGCTTGCCCGCGGTTGGCTGTGACCGGCTCGACGGTCGCCTGACCACCAAGCGTCAGGCGCACCGCGCTCGCGTCGCAGTTGAAGGCACGGGCGTGCGCCGCCGGCGCCGCCCATGCGAGCGTGGCCGCGACGACTAGAACGATTTTGCGAGCCGAGCCTTCCATAGCGGCCGGGGAAGATAACGCAGCGACTCTTGAAAACTGGCGACCGCCCCTCGGGCGACCGCCGACCCGGCTAGCGCGCGACGGTTCCCGCGAGCGCCTCGGCCGCCTCGAGGACGGCGAGGCGCGCCTCCTCGGGCTCGAGGACGGCGGCGTCGCCTGCCTCCTTGAGGATCTCGCGCGCCAGGTAGCGCGTCCCGGCGTACGGCAGCTCGACCACGAGTGCGCCGTCCTTCAGCTCCTCGAGGACGTTCCGCGTCTCGCGAGCCCAGCGGGCGCGCTCGGGCGAGATCCAGACGTGCGCGTTGCGGGCGTCGGGCACTTCGCCGGTCGTCGGCCAGCCGGAGATGTCGGGCTCCATGCCCTCGCGCGCCTCGAAGCGCTCGCCGGTGTCAGACACGTCCTTGATCCGGTCGAGCCGGAACGAGCGCGAGTCCTCGCGCTTCGGGTCGTAGGCATGGACGTACCAGCCCTCCGAACCGTTCATGAGCGCGTACGGCTCGATGACCCTGCCCTTGGACAGCTCGTCCTCGTTCTCCTTGTAGTACTCGATCTCGACCAGGTGGTGCTGGGCGATCGCGCCGGACAGCATGCGCGCGATGTCCGAGTCGTCGCCCTTCGCCGCAGTGATCTGCAGGCCCTCGGCCACCGGGTCGTGCCCGAGCGCGGCGACGACCTTGCGGCGCGCCTCCTCGAGCGAGCCCTCCGGGAGGTGGTCACCGACCAGGTCGATCGCCGCCACGAGCGCCTTTGCCTCCAGCGGCAGCAACCGCGCCGGCTGAGCGAAGTTGTCGCCGTACGGCTCGGGGTCGACCTCGATCGTGTCGCCCTGAACCTCCGCGTAGACCACGTACGAGCCGCCGCCGAAGTTCACGACGTTCAGCACGTCGATGTCCTCGCGCAGCTCGACGTCGCTGACCTGCAGGTCCTTGCACAGCTCGCGGGTATCGAGCTTCTCGCCGCGGCGCGCGGCATCGATGAGGATGCGCGCCAGCGTGACCAGCCGCGCGAAGCGCTCAGGCCGGATCGGTGTCTCCTCGGCGCGGCGACCCTCGCCGGCGCCGGTGTCGGCGGTCTTGCGGCGCTTCACGGGCGACGCCGTCTCGAGCTGCTCGCGGTGCAGCTCGACGACGCGCGCGAGGCGCTCGATTGCCTCCTGCTCGATCTCCGCCGGCCCGACCACGCGTGCGTGGTCGCCGAGGCCCAGCACCCACGACACCAGCGCGCGCGGGTCGGAGTATTCGGTCTCGAACACGACGCCGTCGTCAGCGTCGCTGACCGTCCCCGCATGGCCGAAGTGGCGCTGCACCAGCCACTCGATCTTGTTCGAGATCCACACCTGGGCCGTGCCGCGCGTCTCGCCCAGCTGCCACTCCGTGCGCGTCGCGTACTCGCGATGGTCGAAGTCCTGGGGCGGGTGGAAGTCGTGCTCGGCCTTGGTGACGTAGGCGACCTTGCCCCGAATGCGCGACAGCCGGAACACGCGCACATCGCCGCGCTCGTGTGAAAAGCCGATCAGGTAGAACTGCCCGCCGCGGAACAGCAGGTGGTACGGGTTGACCTTGCGCGACTCCTGCGTGTCGCGGCCGATCGTGTAGTAGTCGAAGATGATCGTCTTGCGCCGGAAGATCGCCGTCTCGATCTTCGCCAGCCGCTGCGACAGCTCGCGGCCGCCCGCCGCCGCGGTCACGGCCATGCGGACGGTCGTCTGCTCCGGCCCGCTCAGCGGTGAGGGCTTGCCCCAGCTGAGCTGCTGCAGCGCCAGCCGGAACGGCTCCGCGTACGCGAACTGACCGTCCAGCAGGTGCAGCGCCGTGCGCAGGGCCGCCAGCTCCTGGTCGGTGAACTCGATCGGCGGCAGGTAGAAGTTCTCCGGCGGCAGGCTGTAATTCTCGGCCTCGTAGTAGCCCTCGGTGCCCTTCTCGACCTTCAGCTCGATCCCGAGCTCGCCCAGCTCCGCCCGGTCGGCGTAGAAACGACGCGCGAACGCCTCGTCGTTCATGTCCGAGTAGCCCTCGACTTCCTGCTTGATCTCGAGCGCCGTGACCGGCCGTCGCTCGGCCATCAGGAACGAGATCAGGGACAACTGCCGGATGAGCTTCTCGGTGTCTTTGGCCATTGCGTTCGAGGATAAGACGGGTGACCCACCACGCCAGTTGGATTGGAGCGTCGTTTTTACGGTCTTTGCGGTATAGGGTCGCTCAATGAGCGAGAGGGATAGGCGCGGCGCGCTTCGCCGCCGCGAGTTCGTACTGGCGAGCGCCGGTGCCGGACTCGCACTTGCAGGGCCGGGACCACTCAACTACGTCGCGATCGCACGCGCCAAGAAGCTGCCCGTGGCCACCGGCGGCAAATTCGCGCACGGGGTCTCGTCCGGGTTCCCGTCGGCGAAGGGGATCACGTTGTGGACGCGCGCGTCCGAGTTGCAGCGCTCGTCGCGGCTAACGCTCGAGGTGGCCACCGACAAGCACTTCCGGCACGTGGTCAAGCGGCAGGAGGTGATCGCCGACGCCACGCGCGACTTCACAGTGCACGCGCGCGTGAGCGGCCTCAAGCCCGTGCACGAGTACCACTACCGCTTCCACACCAAGCACAAGAACTCGCGCGTCGGCAGCTTCCGGACGCTCCCACCCGCCGATTCCAACCAGAAGCTGCGGATCGGCTTCTACTCGTGCCAGAGCTACGAGGCCGGCTACTACACGGCGCTGGCCGCTCTGACGAAGGAGAAGGACCTCGACCTGGTGCTGATGCTGGGCGACTACATCTACGAGCACCATTACTACGACGGGCCGGCCGCGCGCGTCGACAAGACCGGCACGAACAAGGACGGCGACGTGCAGACGCTCGCCGAGTACCGGCAGAAGTACCGCTTCTACCAGTCGGACAAGCACCTGCAGGACTTGCACGCCGCGTATCCGTTCGTCGTGATGTGGGACGACCACGAGGTCGAGGACAACTACGCCGGCAATCAGCCGGATTCGGCCTCGACCGACCCCGCCAACAAGGAGAACAACAACCAGTACCCGCGCCGCGTCCCCTTCGGCCAGCGGCGCAAGAACGGCTATCAGGCGTTCCACGAGGCAATGCCGCGCATAGGGTCGAACCGCCAGTACGGCTCGATTCGCCTAGGCAAGATGGCCGAGTTGTTCCTCACGGACGAGCGGCAGTACCGCGACCCGCAGCCGTGTAACGACGTGCAGGTCACGGCCTGCCCCGACGACATGCAGCCGGGGCGCACGTTCCTCGGCTCTGCCCAGAAGGGCTGGCTCAAGTCAGCGCTTCCGAAATCGAAGGCGCGCTGGTCGCTGCTGGCCAGCGAAACGATGATGATGGCGCTGGACTCGGTGCCCGGTAGCCATGCGAACCAGGACCAGTGGGACGGCTACTCCGCCGAGCGCGAGGAGATCCTCACGGCGTTCGTCAACAAGAAGGTCGACAACCTGGTCGTGCTGAGCGGCGACATCCATACCTTCATCGCCGGCGACCTCTACACGAACGGCGAGACGTCGGGCAAACGCATCGGGACCGAGCTCGTGGGCGGCTCTGCCACGTCGTTCGGGCTTCCCGAGGAGCTGCACCTCCCGTCGTCGACGCTCGACTCGTTGCGCAAGAGCTCTGACCCGCACGTGAAATACGCCGAGTTCGACCACCGCGGCTACTGCGTCGTGACGATCGACAAGAACAAGCTGGTCGGCGAGTTCAAGGCGGTCAGCGACGCGAAGGTGCCGAACGGCAAGGTCTCGAGGCTCGCGAAGTTCCAGGTCGACTCGGGCACGCCCGAGTTGCACCAGATCTAGCGATTAGTTTCGGAGGCGCCGGGCGTCTACACGGATGCTGGTTCAACCACCAAGGAGGAAGTTGTGGCAAGCACCAAGACGCGGGTCGAGAAGATCGCCACCACGGTCGTCCCCGTAGCGGACGTGGACCGGGCGATCGAGTTCTACACGGACAAGCTCGGCCTGGAGAAGCGCATCGATGTGCCGTTCGGCGGCCAGTACCGCTGGGTCGAGGTCGCCCCCGGCGACAGTGAGACCACGATCGCGCTGGCGCCGCCCCCGGAGGGCAAGCCGTCAGGCAACCGCGAGACGGGCATCAGCCTCTACACGAAGGACATCGACGGGTACCACGCACAGCTCAAGGCCGATGGCGTGGACGTCGACGACGAGGTCGGCCGCATGGGCGGCCCGGTCCCGCCGCTGTTCTGGTTCCGCGACCCGGAGGGCAACACTCTCATGGTCGTGGGCGACGCCGACTAAGCGGCTTCGGCTTCGCGTGCTTCGGGCGCCGTCCGCCGTGAGGCGAAGAAGGCGGCGCCTGACAGCGCGCGATCGAAGCCTGACCAGCTCTCACCGTCCGACAACCCCTTCTCGATCCGGTCGAAGCTTCCGAGCTTGCCGCCGAGGTTGTCGATCATGTGGACGAGGATGGCCTCGCGCGTGCACGGGACGACGGGCGAGCCATGCTCGAGCTGGCCGTGGTGGCTGAGGATGATGTGCAACAGGGCCTCCGCCTGATCCGGCGGGAAGCCGGGAGTGTCCTCGATCGCCCGGCGCACGCGGTAGTAGCCGAGCGGGATCTCGCCGTGCAGCTTGCCGGCGTCGGTCAGGTCGTGAGCGCCACCGACGGTCTCGTACGCGTCGATCTTGCCGATGTCGTGCAGAAGCGCGCCGGCGACGGCGACGTCGCGGTCGATGCCCGGGAACGTGGCCGAGATCGCGCTGACGCCCTGGGCGACTGACAACGAGTGCTCGAGCAGCCCGTGGCGGTAGGCCTGGTGGTACTTCTTCGCTGCCGGTGCCGTGCTCCAGCGCTGCCAGATCTCCGAGCCGTCGCCGAAGAAGCTTTCGAGCAGCTGGCGCAGGGCCGGCTTCTGGACGGTCGCGATCAGCGCGCGCAGGTCCTGCACCATCTGGCCGTAGGCGGCGCTCGGCCCGTCCATCAGGTCGAGCTGGTCGTACTCGCCGGGCTCGGCCGGGCGCATCACCCGGATGGTCAGCGACTTCCCGTACTGCGCGTGGACCCCGTACGGCCCCATGACGCGGACGACGGTGCCAGGGGCCGCGGCGGACCAGAGCTCGTCGCTGCACTCCCAGCAGACACCCTCGACCGTGCCGGTCGAGTCCCCGAGCTGCAGCTTCATGAACGACTCGCCATTGCGCTTCTCGCGCCGCGTGCGCTCGCGCACGAGGAAGAACGAGTCGACGGTTTCACCGTCGCACAGGTCCCGCACGAATACCTTGCCTTGCAGGGGAAGCGTCTCCATCGGGAGGCGCGAAGGTAGACCCGCGATCGGACGGTTAACTTCCATGGCGATGAGGTCGCCGCACTCGCAAGGGGTCTGACATGGCAGCCGAAGTGCTCGTCGCAGGAGGCACCGGCGCGCTGGGCGCGGCCGTGGTCAAGGAACT
The DNA here is from genome assembly GCA_036269895.1 of Thermoleophilaceae bacterium. Taxonomy (GTDB): domain Bacteria; phylum Actinomycetota; class Thermoleophilia; order Solirubrobacterales; family Thermoleophilaceae; genus DATBDN01. The sequence goes on along the minus strand of DATBDN010000040.1, from coordinate 4,489 downwards.
GGTCGCCAGCGGGTTTCCGGTTGGTGCGACCTGGCTGGTCGAGGAGGAGCGCGAGCGACTCCAGGGCCTCGACGTCGAGCTGATCAAGGCGGACCTGTTCAACCGGGAGCAGGCTGCCGAGGCGGTCGCCGCGATCAGCGAGATCGGCGCGGTCGTCAACCTGGTCGGGGGCTACGCGGAGAGCGGCCGAGTGCACGAGACCGATCCGGACGAGTTCGATCGGCTGATGCGCCTGAACCTCCGGCCGAACATCCTGCTCGCGCGCGCCGCGATCCCGCGCTTCCTCCGCCGCGGCGGAGGGGCTTTCGTGGGCGTCTCCGCCCGTCCGGCGCTGCGCCCGTTCCCGGGCGCGGCGCCCTACATAGTGGCGAAAGCGGCCGTGCTTTCGTTTGTGCAGACGCTTGACGCCGAGTACCGGCAGGACGGTATTCGCGCGAACGCGGTGCTGCCGAGCGTCATCGACACGCCGGCCAACCGCCGGGCGCAGCCGGATGCCGACTACTCGAAGTGGGTGACCCCCGAGGAGATCGCGAAGGTCATCCGCTTCCTCGTCTCCGACGACTCGGCCCCGACGAGCGGCGCGGCAATCCCGGTGTACGGGAAGGCCTAACTCAGCTGGATCTGTGACCCTGGCCCGACACGCAGCCGCAGCGCTGACGGCAGGGTGTAGTCGCGGGCGATCTCGGCTCCCTCGCCGACCAGGCTCGATTCGAGCCGCCTGCCCGGAAAGCGGATCTGCGCGTGAGGCAGGACGATCGAGTGCTCGATCTCCACGCCCTCCAACGTGACGCCCGCGCCGATCGAGCTGTACGGCCCGACGTAGGTCTGGATGATCCGCGCCCCCGGCCCGATGTACGCGGGCCCGCGGACCTTCGCGCCGTCGAGCTCCGCGCTCGGATCGATGTGGACGCGCCCTTGCACGGTCGTGTTGGAGAGATCTACGTCGATGCGGACGGGCTTCAGGGCGTCGAGCGCGAGGCTGTTCGCTTCGAGGATGCCGTCGATCGTGCCGTCGTACTGCCATGCGGCCTTGACCACGAGCGCGTCTGTGTCGATCTCCCCGGCCAGCATGTCCCCGTCCATGACGAGCAGCGGCGCCCCGGTGTCACCTATGGCCTGGATCGCGATCTCGACGTCCGCGCCGCCGACCCCCTCCACGGCCGGCGCGACGTGCTCGGCGATCGGCGCGTCGATCGCGACGACGATCCGACTCACGCCGGCGTCGCGGAGCGCCCTGACCGCATGCGCGATCAGGGGGCGACCCGCGATCGGGAGGGTGTACGGGCAACCGGGGCCGGCGATCCTGCAGAGCTGGTCACCCGGACGGGTGACGGCGCGGATCAGTCCCCTTAATTCCTCCACCTTCCACAAAACGGGCCTAGCGCGTGCTTCTGGCGGCTGGCCGCAGATCAGCCAGCTGGAAGTCCGGCTCGTCCCCGAACTCCCGCAGGATCCGGGTGCGATAGATCGCGTAGCGGCGCGCAGCCTCGGTCCGTCGCCCCTGCGCCATCCACACGGCGAGCAGGTCCCGGTGTGTCTCGCCGTCGAGCGGCTCGAGCTCGGCGAGCTGCTCGAGGTACTCGGCCGCGGCGTCGAGCTCGCGGCGCGCCATCGCGATCTTCGTGAGCGCGCGCAGCGCACGGCCGGCCAGGTTGTGCAGGCGGTCGCGCTCGTCCAGCGACCACTCGGCGTAGGGCTCGTCGGCCAGGAAGTCGCCGCGGTAGAGGGCGAGCGCGGCCTTCAGCCGTTCGACTGCGAAGTCGTCGTCGCTGCGCGACGCCGCCTCGAGGCCCTGCGAGATGGCCTCGTCGAAGTCGTCTGCGTCGATGCGCACGTGGCGACGGTCGAGCGCGTAGCCGCCCTGGACCGTGACGATGAAGGAAGAGCGTGCGCCGCGCGGCCGGTGCGGCTCGAGCTTCTCGCGCAGCGCGTGCATGAAGTAGCGCACGTTGCCCAGTCCCTGGCGTCCCGTTCCTGGCCAGAGCGCCTCGGCGATCACGTCGGCGGGGACCACGCGGTTGCGCTCGCAGATCAGATACTTGAGGAGCTGACCCGGACGCTGCTGCAGCCACTCGCCGCGCAGGGGCCCCTCCGGTGTGTCGACACGCGTGCGGCCGAACGACGTGATCCGCAGCTCCGGGCCGCTCAGCCAATGCGGGTCACTGCGCCGGCGCCGGTCCCGCGCGTCCCCGGGCCGCAGGTGGAAAACCGCTTCCGGCCGGCTGCCAACCGCCGCCACGGTCACCCAGACCGCCGTGATCTGGCCGGCGCCAGGCGGCATGTCGATGCGGATCTCCGGCAGCGCCCCCTGCCGCGCCACGGCGCGGGCCGCCAAGCAGCCGTGCTCGCACGGGCCGCCCGGGACTCGGCAGGACAGCGCTTCGTGACAAAGCGCTACATCGCCGAGCTGCGGAAGAAAACGGCGCGCCGTGGCGTTGAAAGAGCTGATGGTGTGGTCGGCCTGGACCACCACCAGCCCATAGGGGAGCGAGTCGACGACCGTCTCGTCAAGCGGCACCCGGTTATCCGGGGACGACTTTGGCTTCACCCGCTTCGGCATTAAGTGTCCCCTTTTCGGGTTCGACACATAAAGATGCAACAAATCTCCGGCTAACGCGAAGCCTAATCGCGCCCAAATCCGCTGCGGGCAGCATGCAAGGGAGGTAAGGGAAACCGGCGCCGGAGTCCAAACCGACGACAGGGACGTCGGATGCGGAGGCGCCGAAGACACCGGAGGTAGGCAGTGACCCCAGTGATGAGCATCGAGCCCAAGGTCCGCGTTTCCGATGACGGGCCCTCCAAGAGAGAGTTGTCCCGGGTGATCGCCCGGGCGAAGGTGGGTGATTCGAACGCGATCCACTGGCTCTACGTCCACTACAGCGACAACGTGTACGGCTATGCGCGCAGCATCCTGCGCGACGAGTACGAGGCCGAGGACATCCGCCAGCAGGTCTTCGCGCGCCTGATCACCTCGATCGGCCGCTACGAGGAGCGCACGGTGCCCTTCTCGGCTTGGCTGCTGCGGGTAACCCACAACCTGGCGATCGACCATCTCCGCCGCCGCCGGCCGATCCTCTGCGAGGAGGCACGTGCCGTCAACGAGCGCGCCGAGGATCGGGGACGCGAGCTGTCCGAGGCACTGACCGCGGCTCTCTCCGAGCTTCCCGAGATCCAGCGCGACGTGATCGTCCTGCGCCACGTCGCGGGCTACTCGCCCAGCGAGATCGCCGAGCGGCTCGGCAAGTCCGAGGATTCCATCCACGGCCTGCACCACCGCGGCCGGCGGGCGCTGAAGCAATCGCTCAAGCGACTCGATGCCGTGCCGGTGACGGCCTGACGACCGCCGCGACGCACAGCATCCCGAGCACCTCCCGCGGCGGCGAACGGGCCGAGGAAGCCGTCTGCGTAAAGCGCGGCGCGCTCGGCTCTCACGGACGCGCGGCGACGTGCAGCGACTGCAGCGCGCGGGCGAACGGCCCGTGCACGTCATGAAGGGTCGCGTCCGCAAGGCCGATCCCGCCGGGGTCGATAGCGGTCACGGCGTCGTTGCCGATCCACTCGCCGTCGGGCTCGCGCAGCAGGAAGACCGTCAGCTCGGGGTTGACGAACGTGAACTGTTCCCAGCTCAAGGCGGCGCTGATCCCGTTGCCGAAGTCGGCCGCGGCCATCGCACGCTGCAGCGGCGTGACCGGCTCGTCGTCGACGACCGGAACCATCAACCTGAACCACGCCGTCGCCGGTCCCGGTTGTGCGAATGCGCCGGCCACGAAGCGCACCTCGACGGCGTCGCCGCCGAACATCGAGTAGTCGGTGAAGCGCGGGGCGACCTCCCCTTCGTCCGGGCCGCGTTCCACGCAGGCCGAGAGCGGGATCTCCGGCACCGCCTCGTCACCGCCCTGCAGTTGCAGCGCGTAGGCGAAGCAGACGACCTCGTCGCCGGCCTTGAGGTCCGCGCGAACGCGACGCGCACGGCGTCCGTCGCGCGCCACTTCCATCTCGAGCGTCAGCGGCACGAGCGGCACCGGCTTCATCAGGTGCAAGGCGATGCGGGCGAACGGCCGCCCGTCGCCGACGCGCTCCAGCTCGCCCGCGATCAGCGCTGCCGGCGCGCCGCCGTGCTGGGCTTTCGGGTCCCATGGCCCGCGCGTCAGCTCGGTCGGCTCGAACGTGTCGCCCTTGCGGATGTAAAGGCTGCCCACCGTCAGCGACGGGACACCTGCACGGCCGTGCCGTAGGCGCAGATCTCCGTCCAGGTCGAGCCGAGCTCGGAGGTGTCGAAGCGAAATGCGAGCACGGCGTTCGCACCCTTTGCCACGGCCTCCTCCTCGAGCCGCTCCTGGGCGTGCAGCCGGCCTTCGCTGAGCATCTTCGTCATGCCCTTGAGCTCCCCGCCGACCAGGGACTTCAGCGACGCCCCGATCTGCGAGCCGACGTTGCGCGACCGGACGGTGAGCCCGAAAACCTCCCCGAGCACCTCGTCGACCGAGTA
>DATBDN010000039.1:0-3658 GCA_036269895.1 Thermoleophilaceae bacterium | reverse complement strand
CCAGTGTTCCGGAATGACCCTGACTGGCTTTCTTCTGCGTGGACTCCGGACTTGGTGACGCCAAAGAGGATCGCTGGAGAAGTGCACCGTGTCGTCGGGGCCAGCCCGAAAGCTCGCGCTGGGGCGACCCCCGCTTCAAGTGCCCCTGCTAGCCGGTATCCGGCCGTACGGGGGTGTCCGCCGGCTGGATGGGCGGGTCTCCGTCGTCTCTGGGGCCGACGGGCAGGCTCACGCGGATGGTCGTGCCGGCTCCAGCTGGACTGCAGATCGAGATCGTCCCGCCTAGGCTGTCGATCCGATCCTTGAGCCCGATGATCCCTGAGCCGCGGCGTGCGTCGGCTCCCCCAACGCCGTCGTCGTGGATCTCGAGCTCGATCGCCTCGTCCAGCAGCCGCCGGATCTCAAGGTGTCAAGGCGTAGCTCGCACGCCTCGACACCCTATAAACGCCAGCGAAACGACCGTCACCCACTCGAGGCAAGCAGCCGTCGCAGCGGCGGCTTGACGACTCTCAGTCAGCCCCGGACGACCAGCAGGTCAATCGGGAAGAACTGCGGCGCTCCCCCTTCGGGTGGCGGTCCTCCCATCACCTCGGCCATCGCCGGGCCGAGCCTCTCCTCCATGAAGCGGTCAAAAGCCTCACGGGACTCCCACACGTCATAGACGTAGAAACCCTGCTCCCCCTGGCCCGCGCTATGCAAGATCAGCCCGTCCGGCGCCTCGTCGGCACGCATAGGCGAGTGCCCGAACATCTTTTCCGTCACGTTGTCGTACACCTGCCTCGTGAACTCAGGCGCTGCTGCTAGGACTCCGACCGCCATCTCGACCTCCCTTAGCTGTTCACGGAACGACGACTCGATTCTAAGTGCGGCGCGCCTCATCGCCGCCGCGCGCGGGCGGGCCACGGGTGAGCACCCGTGACCCGGGGACGATCGCCACGGCCGATGCGGACCAAAGTCGTCGAGACGCACGGCGTCATCGGCCGCGAGGGCATCGAACAATTACTTGCCGGCCGCTAAACCATCTGCCGGCTAGTGGTGGGTTACGGCGCCCTTCACTCCGTCGGCTGCAGCGGATGCCGCGCTCGTGGCTGCGTCCGTCGCGCGAGTCCAAGTCGAGCGTGCCGGCTTGGAATTCCTCCTGCTGCGGACAACCGCGCCAGCGGCGGCAGCGACGCTGACCACCACGATTGCTCCAACGACCCACTTCATGAGTCTCCTTTCGTCGCCATGACGCTTGCTGAGGTCACAGCCTTTCCCTACCTAGGCCGGACCGATGCTAGGGGCGACTCCGGACAGTGAGGTCGTCCCCTTCGGATGAAACACGAGCCGGGCGAGGCCCACTCGCCTGGGCCTGTGTCCTCCGCCCGAGGCTCTAGGCGGCGTCAGGTTTTCTGCCGGCTTTCAGCTCTCGTGGCTTGACGAAGGCGGTGAGCATCGCGGTTTCTGGCGCGAGCGCTGCCCAGCTGCTTGTGAGGGCGAGCGTCGCGAGCGCCCCAGTGGGGAACTTGCCGTTCAGCACTCCTCGTCGCTCCGCGGCCACAACGAGGCTGACCGCCAGTTCCTGGACCGCGGGCTGGTGTCCGATCAGCAGGACCGAGGTTACCGCGCTGTCCACCGTTCGCAGCCGGGCGAGGAGCTCGGCGGCGGTCGCGGCGTAGAGCCCGTCTTCGATCAGGGCATCGACGGGGCGGCTGAAGCCGACAGAGACGCGCTCGAGTGTCTCTCGGGTTCGAGTCGAGGAGGAGCAGAGCACGAGCGCTGGCGTGATCTTGTGGCGGCGCAGGTGCTCGGCGACGAGCTCGCAGGCACGGTAGCCGCGAGGGGCGAGCGGCCGGTCGCGGTCGGGGAGCGCGGGATCGTCCCAACTCGACTTCGCGTGGCGTAGGAGGTATAGCGTGCGCTTCCGCGACACGCCCCAATCCGCCCGCCCTGGACGCCTGGATCTCAAGGCCGGCGTCAACCTCACACCCATGCCGCACTGGACCATACGGGTGCGCACCAGTTGCGACCGCTGGCTCAGGCTTCTTACGAGGACACCAGGGGACGTCGCTCGACGCCTACCCCGCGGGTCAGCGTGCGACGACTCTGCGGTACCTCAGGATCGCGAGCGCTCCGAACGCCAGGGCGATCGCGACCGACCACAGCGCCGCGAGCCAGACGTCGCGGCCTGCCGGATAGCCGATGAAGAGGTGGCGCATGGCGTCGACCATGGTGGTGAACGGGTTGTGCTCAGCGACAGGTTGGAGCCAGCTCGGCATCGAGTCCACCGGCACGAACGCGGATGAGACGAACGTCACCGGGAAGAGGACCGTGAAGCCGATGGCGTTTGCGGCTTCCGGCGATGAGGCGGTGAGCCCGATGAACGCGAAGACCCACGAAGACGCATAGCCGATCAAGAGGAGCAAGGCGATTCCGCCCAGGATCGCTGGCGGCTGAGTCGTGAAGCGGAAGCCGACTGCGAACCCCACCGCCAGCATGACGATGAGCTGAACCGTGTTGGTGCTGATGTCAGCGAGGGTGCGGCCGGTCAGGACTGCGGAGCGAGACATCGGGAGCGACCGGAACCGATCCATCAGGCCCTTCTTCAGATCGTCGGAGAGTCCGAGGGCGGTGACGAACCCACCGAAGACGATCGACTGGACGAGGATTCCCGGGATCAGATACTCGACATAGCTGTAGCCGGGCGTCGAGATCGCGCCGCCGAAGACGTACACGAAAAGGAGCACGAACATGATCGGCTGGATGGTGAAGCCGACGGCAAGGTCGGGTTGGCGGGCGATCCGCTTCACGCTCCGGCTCGCGAGCACCCACGTATCGGAGAGTTCGTAGCCGGCAGCGCTCATTCGGTCTCCTCCTGTTCGGCGACAGCGACGCGACCGGTCAGCTTGAGGAAGACGTCGTCGAGTGTCGGCCGTCGAGTGGCGATGTCGCCGATCGCGATCCCCGCCGCATCCAATGCGCGTACGGCGTCGGCGACATCGCCGCCTCCCGCTACCGGCATCGACACCACGCCGTCGAGCGCGGACGGGGCGCCGTCGCCCAGCCCCGCGAGGGCCGCTACAGCGGCGGGAGCTAACGATCCGTCGGCGAAGCGGATCTCGAGCCGGTCACCGCCAACTTGCCGCTTCAACGCGTCGGGAGTCCCCTCGGCGATCACGACGCCGTGGTCGACGACCGCGATCTTGTGTGCGAGACGGTCGGCTTCATCCAGATACTGGGTCGTCAGAAGCACGGTCGTTCCCTCGCTGACGAGCGACTCGAGCGCATTCCAGAGGGTGATCCGGCTGCGCAGATCGAGTCCTGTGGTCGGCTCGTCGAGGAACAGAATCGGCGGGCGGGCCACGAGCGCGGCAGCGAGGTCGAGCCGCCGGCGCATCCCACCCGAGTAGGTGCGGACGAGCCGCTTGCCCGCCTCGGCAAGATCGAAATACTCGAGCAGCTCCGCGGCACGCTGCCGTGACGCCCGCCGCCCAAGGTGGTAGAGCCGGCCCACCATCTCCAGGTTTTCTGAGCCGCTCAGGTTCTCGTCGACCGCCGCGTACTGGCCGGCGAGGCCGATCCGGGCCCGCACCCGAGCCGGTTCCCGCACCACGTCGAAGCCCGCAACACGCGCGCTTCCCTTATCCGGCTTGAGCAGCGTGGTCAGGATCCGAACGGC
>DATBDN010000038.1:0-3062 GCA_036269895.1 Thermoleophilaceae bacterium | reverse complement strand
AGCGCGCGGTCGACCAGCGCCAAGCCAGAAGGGGCGGCCGCGACGACGACCTGACAAGGGGATCGACACCGAGGAGACCGGGAGCGGTGAGTGTCGTGTTACTAGCGTGCGAAGCGGAAGGACCGGCGTATCGAGTCGAAGGTGCGCCGATTCTTGGCATTGTCGTTGGCGGTCGGCGACGCGAGCAAGATGATGTAGCCGCGCGTTCCGTGGACGGAGGCGAGCTTGTTGACGTTGTACCCGTCGCTGCAGGTCGCTGCCCAGGCCAGGGCGGGCTCGCCGCCGAATGTCGTGTGCTTGACCGAAGGGAACTCTGTGCAGGCGGGAGGCGCGGCGCGAACCATGACGGCTCTCCACTGGGCCAGCCGCGTGCCCTTCGCTACGGGTGCTGCGGCGGCCGCGAGCGTGCGGCCGCTGGCCGGGTCTGTGAAATTGGCAAAGGCGGGTGACCCGAGCCCCTGCAGCTTCTTGCCGTTCCACGCGATCTGCGCGTCGTCTCCGGACCAGTCCTTGGTGAGGGTCACGTCGAAGCTGTACCGCTTCGAGATGAACCGCCGCGGCGGCGCCGCGGGCCGCGTGGAGGTCACCACCTGGGTGGCTGTTGGCTGTGTCGACGTGGCCTGGGTCGCCTGTGCGGCCGGTTTGCTGCCCGTCGAACCGCAGCCCGCCGCCGCGGCGAGCAGCGAGACGGCGGAGACGGCGGAGACGGCGGAGAGGGTGACACCCATCGGGATGTGCTCCTTGGTCGGTGGAAGCTGCCGGGATCGATGGTCAGGAGGTGCAGCCGGCGGGAGCAGGCATGTCGATCCGCCTGGCCGCTCCCTGGGGCAGGAACTGGACGGCGATCGTCTCCGCGGGGGCGTTCGTCTCGTTGCGCAGCATGTGGACGTCGTCGCCGCCCGGATCAACGAAGCCGCTGCCCGCGCTGTAGCTATGCGGCGTGCAGGCGGAGTCGCCGCCCTCGTAGTTCGTCACCGTTCCGGACACGACGAAGATGAGGCTCGGGCCCGGGTGCGAGTGCCAGCCGCTCGTCGCGTTCGGGGCGAGCTTGTTGTCGACGACGTAGAAATCGGAGGCTCCGTGCGTCTTGATCTTCGCCCGCCACAGGTTCGCTGGGTGCGTCTTCGCAGTCAGCAGCATCTCGTTGAACGTCGACTTGGCCAGGATCGTGGTCGTCAGGCCGGGGGGCGGGCTCGACGGCGTGGCCAGCACGTTTGCCGCGCAGACCGCAACTACCGTCGCGGCGAGCAACAGGGCGAGCGCCCACGCCGGGCGGTGTGTAAAGCGGAGGCTCATCAGGGGCTCTCTCTTTCCATCTGGGCCGCCGGATGCGGCCTGTGGGCTGATGCTCCGCCGGCACCTGGCCCGCGAACATGGGCTCGCGGAGGTCAACGCGCCACGCGGTTGGCAAGCCGGACCTTGCGCTTGGGATAGGGCGCCGACCTTGCCGCCGGGCAAGGATCGGATTGCCGCCTGCCACGACGATCGGGCCCTGACGCGGGTGGCATTGGACGTCCAGGCGCAGGATGCTGGGACGGTGACCCGCAGTTACTCGCCGTCGGGCACTTCGAGCTCCGGGAGGGAGATGGCGCCACGGCGCAGCGCGTCGTTGGCCAGCCGAGCCCGCCGGTGGGCATCGCCGGCGCCGACGCCGAACTTGTCGTACAGATTGGCCAGGTGCTGCTTGACGGCGGCTTGGGTGATGACGAGCTCGTCGGCGATGGCTCGGGTGGACGCCGGCTCCGTGAACATGTCGCGCGCCAGCAGCGGCCGGCATAGCGCCACGAGGACGTCGTGCTCGCGTGGGGTGAGGTCGGGCGGCGGGAGCTCGGTCTCGGTCTGCGCGCCGGCCGCGCCGAGCGGATCGCGAAACACCAGCCGGGTCTGGCCGATGCGGATCTCGTCGCCGTGTCGCACCCGCCGCGACGCCCAGATACGCTCGCCGTTGACCCACGTGCCGTTTGACGATCCCAGGTCGGTCACGCACCAACCCGCGGCAAAGCGCTCGAGCACGGCGTGCAGATGGCTCGCAGTGGCGTCGTCGGCGAGCGCGACGTCGTTCTCGGCGGCTTTGCCGATGGTCGAGCGTTCCGCCGCGAGCTCGAGGCGCCAGCTGCGAACGCCGGAGATCACTTCGATCTGCGGCGGCACGGCGAGAATTCTATTGCCGAGGAAGCCGTGCTGAGCCTCGTCAAGGACCGCTACGAGCTGCTCGCGACCGTGGGCGTGGGCGGCGAGGCGCGGATCGTCAAGGCGCTGGATCGCCAGCACGGCCGGCTGGTCGCGCTGAAGATCCGGGCCGTGCGCGACGTGGCCGTGCGCGAGGAGCTGCTCGGCGAGGCGCGCGCGTTGCTGGCGCTGCCGCCGCACCCCGCGCTGCCGCTCGTGCGCGAGGACTTCTTCGACGCCGACACCTACGTGGTTGCGATGGACTGGGTCGACGGCAACGATCTCGCGACGCTGCTGGCCGAGCGCGGGCGCCCGGGGCTGCCGCCCTCGAGCTTGCTGGCCTACCTGGCGCAGGCGGCCGAGGCGCTCACGCACCTGCATGCGCAATCGCCGCCGGTGATCCACGGCGACGTCAAGCCGGGCAATCTCATCCTCACCACGGGCGGCATGATCAAGCTGGTCGACTTCGGCCTGTCCTCGGCGCCCAACGTGCCGCTCCGGCGGGCGGGGACCCCGGGCTATCGCGCCCCAGAGCTGGCCGCCGGCGCGAGCCCCTCGCGTGCGAGCGACATCTACGCGCTGGCCGCCACCGCCTTCGCGTTGCTGACCGGCGCGGCGCCGACCGGCGTGCTGCCAAGTTGGGACGGCGTCCCCCCCGTGCAGGCAGAGCAGCTCGAGGCAGCGATCCGGCTCGGAATGGCGACCCATCCGGCGCGCCGTCCCAAGACGCCGGGCGAGCTGGTCGAGCGGCTGCGGGCCGGCTGGGCGGCCGGGTTGCCGACCGGCGTGGTGACGTTCTGCCTGTCGGAGATCGAGGACTCGGCCGCGCTCTGGGACGCCCACCCGGACGGCATGGCCGACGCGCTCGTCCGCCACGACGAGCTGATCGCCGA
>DATBDN010000037.1:0-21016 GCA_036269895.1 Thermoleophilaceae bacterium | reverse complement strand
GCCCTGGATCCGCTCGGTCTTGTCGATGTGGATCGCCGGGTGGATGACCTCGGTCGTGACGTCGCCGCAGTCGGAGACCTTGCCGTCGAGCATGTCGAGGCCGTCGGCGCAGGCCTCGTTCTTGTACGAGGCACCGTCGCCGCCGGTCGCCACGTGCGTGCAATCGAGCGTCTTGCTGTCACCCGCCGCCAGGCTGAACGAGCTGTTGTCGAAGTTCGAACAGCCCAGGTCGGACGGGGTGACCGTCAGATCGGTGTCGCCGGTGTTGCTGACCTTGACCGTGTAGTGGATCGTGTCGCCGACGTGGACGGCCTCCTCAGCGGCCGTCTTTTCGACCTTGATCCCCGGATGCAGGATCGGCACGGTCACGTCGTCGCAGTCGGAGACCTTGCCGTCGATTTTGTCGACGCCGTCGGCGCACGACTCGTTCTTGTACGAGGTTCCGTCGCCACCGGTCGCCACGTGCGTGCAATCGAGCGTCTTGCTGTCGCCGACGGCGAGGCTGAACGAACTGTTGTCGAAGCTCGAGCAGCCGAGGTCCGAGGGGGTGACGGTCAGATCGGTGTCGCCGGTGTTCTCGACCTTGATCGTGTAGTGGATCGTGTCGCCGACGTGGACCGCGGTCTCGCCGGCGCTCTTCGTGACCTTGATGCCGGGGTGCAGGATCGACACGGTCACGTCGTCGCAGTCGGAGACGGTCCCGTTCGGGCCGCCGATCGAGTCCACGCCCTGCGCGCAGGCCTCGTTGTTGTACGAGGCGCCGTCGCCGACGGTCGCCGTGTGGGTGCACGTCAGCTGCTTGCTCGCGCCGGCGGCCAGGGTGAACGCCGAGCTGTCAAACCCGACGCAGCCCAAGTCAACCGGCGTCACCGTCAGGTCGGTGTCGCCGCTGTTCTTGACGGTGACCGTGTAGTGGATGTCGTCACCGACGTGAACGGCGGTCTCGGTCGCCGTCTTCGTGACGTCGATCGCCGGGTGGATCACGTGCGTCGAGTAGGTCGTCGACCTGGTGATCGGGGTGTCCGCGACGCTGCCATGGACGGTCGCCGTGTTGACGATGTCGTGGCTGGCGTTCTCGTCGTTGTGGTCGACGGTGTAGGCGCAGGTGAAGTGCCAGGTCTCGTTCAGGTCGACCTTGCCGTCGTTGTTGGTGTCACCGGAGACGTAGGTGACCGGGCCACAGGTGTCGTCGGTGACGCCGGTGTTCGACGCCTTGCTGACGGTGACCGGCACGCTTCCGTCGTTCGTCACGTCGTAGTTGAACGTCTCGCTGTCGCCGTCGTGGTGCGGCGTCGAGCCCGTCTTCGCGATCTGCAGGCTGCAGCTGCGCACGAGCACCGGCACTGGCGAGATGTAGTCCTGCAGCTGCGAGTCGATCGAGGTCGACGAGCGCGTGTGCATCGAGATCTGACCGAAGTTCTCGCACGGGTTGAGGTTCGCGCCCGAGAGGATCGCGGTCAGGTTGAGCGCCGCCTCGCCGAAGGTGCCCTTCAGGAACGTGTTCCCGATGAAGCCGGTCGAGAGGTAGTTGGTGATGTTCGCCGCGTTCACGGCCGCCTCGGCGTTCGGCTGCGGGTCGATCGTCTGGAAGTGCCCGGTCTTCGAGCAGCCGGTGACCGCGTCGGAGGTGTCAGCGATCCAGCGGTAGACGACGATGTCGACGTTGGGCGGGGAACCGCCGGAGGCGACCTCGTAGGAAATCAGCAGGTCGCCGGTCGTGCGGCACGAGATCTGGGCCTGGCCGTTGTTCCAGGTGGTGGCCAGCTGGTTCAGCTCGAACGTGTTGAACGTGTTGCCGGTCTGGGCCTCGCGGTTGTACGCGAGGTACAGGTATGCGTTCGGAGGACCGGAGACGTTCGGTGCGGACGAGGACCACGCGCCGAGCAGGTTGTCCTTGCTCGGATTCACGCCGGAGCCCTCGCTCGCGAAAGACCACGAGCCGGGCTGCGACTCCTTGGTGCCGCCCGAGAAGGCCATGTCCGGATTGACGGCGTCGATGGCACCCGGCGTCGACGAGATCGCCTGCCAGTCAATGTCGTTGACACCGTCGGGCGGATTCGACAGATCGCCCGCCGGGTTGTCCTCGTTGCCGTCGCCGCCCTGGAAGTTGCTTCCGGGCAGCGGCGCCGTCGTCGGCGTGAGGGTTACGGCCCCGGCCGTCGACACGCCGAGCGCGAGCGCGCAGACGAGCACGGCACCGACCATTGAAATGAAGAGACGCGTCCTGCGGTTCACAACGACCTCCGATGTCGTAAGGGCGAGACGCCGGAGGGGGCCGACGTCTTTCGCCTACGCCGAACGTACGCCCGAAAAAGGGGGATGGAAGGGGGGCTTTTTGCCCATGGTCCTTAAGGATGATTCGGGCGTTCAGTCGTCTGAACGGCTTGCTCAAGTCCCCTGAACGGCCGTCCGAACAGGTATCTATGGACTCGATGCGACGGATCGCCCTGACAGCACTTGCAGCTCTCGCAGTGGCCGCGCCCGCGTTCGCGGCAGCCGGCGACCCGCCCGCGCCGAAGCCTCACTACACGCAGCTTTCGAACCGCACCACCTTCACCCGCTGGGCGTACACGAACCTCGACATCAAGGTCAGGAAGAGCCCTTCGGCCAAGTCGAAGTCGATCGGCAAGCTGCACTTCAACACCGAGGACGGCCCGCCGGAGATCTACCTCGCCCTGCAGATGTACACGGACGCGAAGGGCAACGACTGGGTGCAGACCCAGCTGCCCGGACGGCCGAACGGCCGCCTCGGCTGGGTGCCGCGCGAGGGCCTCGGCGAGCTCCACCTGATCCACACCCAACTTGTGGTTAGCCGGAAGACCCTGCGCGCGACTCTGTTCAACAACGGCAAGAAGGTCCTCCAGGTGCCGGTCGGGGTCGGGAAAGCGTCGACGCCGACGCCCGGTGGCGCGTTCTGGATCCGGGAGAAGCTGAAGGGGTTCGGTCCGGTCTACGGCCCGCTCGCATTCGGCACTGCTGCCTACTCGACCAAGCTCACCGATTGGCCGGGCGGCGGCGTGGTCGGAGTGCATGGCACCAACGAGCCGAACCTGGTGCCGGGCCGGCCGTCACACGGATGCGTGCGAATGCACAACAAGGACATCCTGCGGCTGGCACGGCTGATGAAGCCCGGCACGCCGCTGCTCATCCTGTAGCAAAGGGGACAGTCCCGTTTTGTTACGGGACGCGGAGACGCAGCGCCTTCGGCCTCCCCGGGTGTGCGGGGTCGCTGATGTCCATCGCTGTGAACGTCACCTGCTGACCGCTTCGCGCGTTGCCGACTGCCGCGCAGTAGCTCGACAGCGAGTTCGAGATGCGCTTGCCGTTGCCGCCGATGATCAAGAGCGTCTTCCCGTTCACCGCCGCGGCTGCCGGCGTGCCGGCGACGCCTGAGCTCGTCTTTACCCCGGCTGGCAGCGAGCCCAGCTGTTCGGCCGTCGGGTAGTCCAGGTTGAAGCCCATCCAGCCAAGTGACTTCCCCGTTCGCAGATAGTTGGCAACGGCCTTCACGCGGTCGACGCCGATCGCGTAGTTCTGCCCTTGGATCGCCCGGCCCTGCTGGTTCTGAGTGCGAACGGCGGAGTTCACGCCGATCAGTCTCCGCGAGCCGGACTTCACCAGAGGCCCTCCGGAGTTGCCGGGATTCAGCGCCGCGTCGATCTGGATCACGTTCGGGTACAGCGGGATGTCCGGCACCGGCTCGTTGTACTGCGTCTTGGCCACTGACACGACGCCCGCGGTGGCCGTCAGCTTCGCGTCCGTCGATGCGCTCTGCGGATACCCGAGCGCGACCACGTCGTCGCCCTCCTTGACGTTCGACTGCGAGTCGAGCGGCATCGTCTGGAGCCCGTCGGTCGGGTTCACCTTCAGCACGGCGAGGTCCTCGCATGGCGCGTCGCCGACGACCGTCGCGTGCCGCAGCTTCCCGTTCACGCCCACCTGGAAGCTCTGGCCGCCGTTGATCACGTGGCCGTTCGTCACGACCAGGCCCTGCGCGGCATCCAGCACCCAACCGCTGCCAGTCTCGTTCTGGTTGGTCTTGACGAACGCCGTCGCCGGGCCGACCGCGTCGACGACAGCGGCCACGTTGGCGCCGCCGCTGCCACCGCCGAGCACACCGGCAACCAGGAGGATGACCAGGACGACGATCGCGACGGTCGCCGTGCCCGCCAGGATCGTCAGGTTGCGCAGCTTCCTCTCGATGCGCAGCCGCTGGATCGCGGATTGGCTGCGCTTGGCGATGATCGCGGAGAGCCGTGGCTTTTCGGTTCCGACCGATGTCCTCGCGCGGATCGGGTCGACCGGGTGGAAGCTCAGCTCGGTGTCGCCGATGCGCAGCTTCTCGTCGCCCGACAGCACGGCCGACTTGACGGGAGCGCCGTTGAGCAGCGTGCCGTTCGACGAGCCGAGGTCGCGCAGCTCGGCGTTGCCGCCCGGCAGCACCTTCAGGGAGGCGTGCCGGCGCGAGGCGCGCGTGTCGAGGATCTGCAGGTCGGCGGCGTCGTCGCGGCCGATGACGAAGTCGTCGCCCGTGACGTGTACGACATGGCCCTTGTCGTCGCCTGATTCGAATAGCAGGTAGACCGTCTCAGCGCCCGGCGGTGCGCCGTCGGTAACGAGGTCCTTGTCAGCTACCTCCGCGAGCGCCCGCGACGCCGCGTCGGAGAAGTCGGTGCAGCTCGGGAAACGGTCGTTCGGGCGCTTCGCCATTCCGCACGCGATCACGTCGTCGATCGCGGCCGGCAGGCCCGGGCGCTTCTCGCTGGCCTTCGGCGGCGCCCCCTCGACGTGGGCCATGATCACGTCGGCGTCGCGCTTCCGCGGAAACGGGACCTCGCCGGTGAGCATCTCGTAGAGCAGAGATGCGAGCGAGTACTGATCGGCCCTGCCGTCGAGCCTCTGCTGCTGGGTGATCTGCTCCGGCGCCGTGTAATCGATCGTGCCCACGAACTGACCCGGTCGCGTGAGACCCTGCTCGTCGGTGCGTGGTGCCCTGCCGAGGCCGAAGTCGATGACATACGCCTGCTCAGACGTGCTTGTGCCCCCGGCGGCTTCGGCGCCCAGGGTGCCGTCCGCGGCGATCATCACGTTCGCCGGCTTGATGTCGCGGTGCAGCAGCCCGGCCGCGTGCGCCTCGTCCAGCGCCGCCGCGACCTGGCCGATGATCGCCAGCGCGCGACGCGGCTGCAACGGCCCGCCGCGGCGAAGCACCGACGCCAGGTCGGTGCCCTCGAGGTAGCGCATCGCCAGCCACAGGTTCCCGTCCTGCTCGCCCGAGCCGTAGACCTCTGCGATGTTCGGGTGCCTGACGCGCTGCGCGTATGCCGCCTCGCGCAGGAAGCGCTCGCGAAGCTCGTGGTTTTGCGCCAGGTCAGCGGGAAGGACCTTCAGCGCCGCCCGCCGGCGTTGCCCGCCCTGCTCATGGGCGAGCCACACAACGCCCATCCCGCCCTCGCCGAGCCTGGACTCCAGGCGGAAGCCGCCGACGACGTCGCCGATGTTGAACGGGCCGTTCACGTTGAGTTATCCGATTGGTGAAAGGAGGTACTCGAGGTCGAGCGACCCGAATGCCTCCACCACCTCAGGATCGAAATGCTGGCCGCTCTGGCGGCGGATTTCGACGGCCGCCTTCTCCGGGTCCCATGCGTCGGCGTACGGCCGCGAGTGCGTCAGCGCATCGAAGTTGTCCGCCACGATGACGATCCGGCCGCTAATCGGGATCTCCTGCTCCCGCTTGCCGTCGGGGTAGCCCGTCCCGTCCCAGCGCTCGTGGTGCGACAGCGCGATCTCCTCCGCCAACGTCAGCACCGGCCAGGTGGAGCCGGCGAGAATCTCGGCGCCGATCAGGGTGTGGCTCTTCATCAGCTCGAACTCCGCCGCGGTTAGCCGGCTGGGCTTCAGCAGGATCCGGTCGGGCACACCGACCTTGCCGACGTCGTGCAGCGGCGCGGCGGTGCGGATCGCATCGACCACATCGGGCGCCAGCCCGAGGCGCTCCGCGAGCAGCGCCGCCGCACGACCGACGCGCTGCGGGTGCTCATAGGTCGCGTCGTCGCGGTACTCGGCCAGACGCGCCAGGCGCTCGACGCTCTCGAGCCGCGTCAGCTCGAGCTCCTGGCTCATCGCCCCGCCCTGCGTAGCGAGCGCGGCGGCCGCGAGCACGTTCTCCACACGTGCAAGCACCTCGGTCGGATCGAGCGGCTTGGCCAGAAAGTCGCGCGCGCCGGCTTCGCGCGCGCGGCGGCGGGCGTCCGCTGCGCCGGCCGGCGCCAGCGCGATCACCGGCAGCGGCGGGTCGGCGCCGACCCACGGGGCGAGCGTGGCCAGGACGTCGACCCCGCTGACGTCGCCAGTCTGATCGAGATCGAGCAGCACGAGCCGCGGGCGCGCCGAGGCGACGACTTCGATTGCGTGGTCGGGCCCGGCGGTCTCGACCAGGCCGAGCCCGGCCTGTGCGAGCACCTGCTGCAGCACGGCGCCGAGCGCAGGCTCGGACGCGACCACGAGGATCCCGCTCACCCGGCGAGCGCGTCCGGGACGAAGTCGCGCACCTTCGCCAGCAGCTGGAGCGCGGAGAACGGTTTGGGCAGGAAGTCGTCGATCCCGGCGCCCGCAGCGGCGCCGCGGTCGAACTGGGAACGGCGTCCGACGAGCATGACGATGCGCGTCCCAGGCGACTCCTCGCTTGCGCGCAGCTGTTCGCACAGCGGGATCGCTCCGCCCGGCAGGTCGGCGTCGACGAAGGCCAACCCCGGAGGGCGCACCTGCGCCTGGTCGAGGGCCCGGTCGGCGTCGCCGGCGCCCGCCACGTGGATGCGTCCCTCGGCCAGAGTCGCCTCGATCATGGCGCGAGCGGCGCGGTCGCCGCTCGCCACGAGCACCGTGGTCACCGGGACCTTGTTGCGCGTTGAGGATTCGAGGCGCTGCGAGTCGGTCGCGTCGGCGATCGCCGCCATCAGCTCGCCGCAGCTCGCGTAGCGGTCGTCCTTGCGCTTGGCAAGCGCGGTCCGCAGGACGTCGTCGAGCGCGACGGGCAGGTCGGCGACGCGCTGGCTCGGCGGCTCCGGCTCTTGCTCGAGGTGCGCCCACAGCACGGCCATGTCCGTGTCGCGCACGAACGGCACGTCGCCCGTCAGGCACTCGTAGAGAACACAACCGAACGCGTAGACGTCGGTACGGGCATCCACGTCCTGGCCGCGGATCTGCTCGGGGGCCAGATAGGCCGCGGTACCGACCGTGCGCTCCGCCGCCGTCAGCGCGGTGCGCGAGGCGATGCGCTTCGTCAGGCCGAAGTCGGTCAGGTAGGAACGGACGTTGTCGACCAGCACGTTGCCGGGCTTGACATCGCGGTGGACCATGCCGGCGCCGTGGGCGACATCGAGCGCGTCGGCGACGTCGGCCAGCAGGTCGACCGTCCGCTGCGGGGTCAGGCGGTCCTCGGCGTCGAGCACGTGGCCGAGGTCCACCCCGTCGATGTACTTCATCGCGATGTAGAGCAGGCCTTCCGCCTCACCGGCATCGAAGACCGGCACGATGTTCGGGTGGTCGAGTCGCGCCGCGGTCTGGGCCTCGCGAACGAAACGCTCGCGGAAGGCGCGGTTGCCGGCCAGGTCGGCGGTCAGGACCTTCAGCGCGACCATGCGGCCGAGATGCAGATGCTGCGCGCGGAAGACGACACCCATCCCGCCGCGGCCCGCGAGCGCCTCGATCCTGTAGCCGGCAAGCTCCTCGCCGATCTCGGGCAGACGCACCGCGGAGCCCCCGGCACCATCGGAGCCGGGCGCGGTAGGCCTGCGCGCGACCTCGTCGGAAGAGCCGGGCCCGACTGCCATGGCGCCGATGCTACGTGAGTGAGTCGAGGCGGCTGAGGATTTGGTCGACGTATCTCGTATACGCCGTGACGTCGAAGACGGCGTCGAGGTCCAGGTCCGGCGCCGCCTCACCGAGCAGCTGCCGGAACGGGGTGCCGGTATCCCACGCGCGCTGCGCGTTCTCCTGGACGATCCGGTAGGCGTCGTCGCGCGAGCGGCCCGCCTCCACGAGCGCGAGCAGTGCGCGCTGGGAGAAGAGGGCGCCATGCGTCGCGTCCAGGTTCGCGGTCATACGATCGGCGTGGACCGTCATCCCCTCGACAACGCGCGTGGCGAGCGCCTGCGCGTAGTCGAGCAGGATCGTCGCGTCGGGCAGCGCCACGCGCTCCACCGACGAATGCGAGATGTCGCGCTCGTGCCAGAGCGCCACGTCCTCCATGCCCGCCAGCGCGTAGCCGCGCAGCAGGCGCGCGATGCCGGTCACGCGCTCGGAGACGATCGGGTTGCGCTTGTGCGGCATTGCCGAGCTGCCCTTCTGGCCGCTGCGGAACGGCTCCTCGACCTCGCGCACCTCCGTCCGCTGAAGGTGGCGGATCTCGACAGCGAACCGTTCGAGCCCGGCGCCGGCCAGAGCGATCGCATTCAGCAGCTGCGCGTGGCGGTCGCGCGGCACGACCTGGGTGGAGACGTCCTCGCGGCGCAGCCCCACGAGGTCCAGGACCAGCTGCTCGAACTCCGGGCCGTTCGAGGCGTAGGTGCCGACCGCCCCGGACAGCGCTCCCACCGCGCATTGGTCGAACGCGTCCTGCAGGCGCGTGAGGTTGCGGTCGGCCTCGAAGGCGAAGCCGGCGAGCTTGAGCCCGAAGGTGGTCGGCTCGGCGTGCACTCCGTGCGTGCGGCCGACGGCGATGGTGTCGCGATGCTCAAGCGCCTTCGTCTTCAGGGCGTCGCGGAACGCCCGCGCTCCGGTGACGATGATCTCGCCGGCCTTGCGGATCTGCAGGGCAAGCGCGGTGTCGAGGACGTCCGACGACGTGAGCCCGTAGTGGACCCAGCGGCCGGGTTCGCCGACCGACTGGGCGACCACGTCGACGAACGCCGCGACGTCGTGGTCGGTGACCTTCTCGCGCTCCTTGACGGCGTCGACGGTGAAGCTTGCAAGCTCCTTGACGGCCTTGGTGTCCTCGTCGGGAACGACGCCCTGTTCGGCAAGCGCCTCGACTCCGGCGATCTCGACCTGCAGCCATGTCTCCATCCGGGCCTGGTCGGTCCAGACGGCTCCGATCTCCGGCCGGGTGTAGCGCTCGATCAATGCGCGTCAGACGCTAGCTGCGTCACGCGCCCAGAATCCGTGCGGCCAGCACCGCGGCATTCCGCGCGTTGTCGACGCCCACGCAGGCGACTGGCACGCCGGGTGGCATCTGGGCGACCGATAGCAGCGCGTCGAGGCCGTTCATCACGCCCGTCTTCGCCGCCAGCGGCACGCCGATGACCGGCAGGTCGGTGTGAGCCGCCACCACGCCGGGCAGCGCCGCCGACAGGCCCGCTCCGGCGATGATGATCCGCAGCCCGCGGGAGCGAGCTTCTTTGGCGTAGGTCGCGACGAGGTCCGGCGAGCGATGCGCGCTCATCACCTGGATCTCGAAGCTGATGCCGCGGCTGTCGAGCTCGGCCCCGGCTTTCTCCATGGTGGCGCGGTCCGATTCGGACCCCATGACGATGCCCACCAGGGGCCCGTCCTCGCCCGAGGCGAACTCCGCCGCCGCCACCTCCGTCTGCGTTTCAGGCTGCGTCAAGTTGTGTCCCCTCCACCGCGCGCAGCGCGATGTCTGTTCTCATCTGTTTGCCATCGAACTGCACCTGCTCTGCCACGGCATAGGCCCGCCGCCGCGCGTCGCTCACCGTCTCGCCCAGGCCGGTCACGTTCAGGACACGGCCGCCGGCGGTCACCAACTGGTCGCCCTGCAACGCCGTGCCGGCGTGCAGCACCTCGGCGTCGAGGCCGTCGATGCCGCGCAGGCCCTCGATCACGTCGCCCTTCGACGCCGACTCTGGGTACCCGCGCGAGGCGAGCACCACCGTGACGGCCCACAGCTTCTTCCAGTCGAGCTCGTAACCCTCGAGCCCGCCCGGGGTGATCGACCGCTCCATCGCCTCGAGCAGGTCGGAGCGCAGGCGCGGAAGGATGGCCTGTGTCTCGGGATCCCCGAAGCGAGCGTTGAACTCGAGCACCTTCGGTCCGTTCGCGGTCATCATCAGGCCGGCATAGAGCACGCCGTGGAACGGCGTCCCGCGTCGGCGCAGCTCGTCGACCACCGGCTGGTGGACCGTCGCCGCCAGAGCCTTCGCATGCGCCGTGTCGAAACCGGGCACGGGCGAGTAGCTGCCCATGCCGCCGGTGTTCGGCCCCTCGTCGTTGTCATATATCCGCTTGTAGTCCTGCGCCGGCGCCATCGGGACCGCGCGGGTCCCGTCACAGAGCGCGAGCAGGGACAGCTCCTGGCCCTCCAGGAACTCCTCGGCGACGACCGTGGTCTGCCCGAAGCGGCGCTGGGTGAAGAATTCGTCCACGGCCGCGCGGGCATCCGTCTCCGTGGGACAGATGACCACTCCCTTGCCGGCGGCGAGGGAGTCGGCCTTCAGCACGAGCGGGTACGAGGCGCAGGAGAGATGCTCGAGCGCCTCCTTGCGGTCATGGAGAACGAGGTACGACGCCGTCGGAACGCTCGCGGCCTTCATGAGCTCCTTGGCGTAGTGCTTCGAGCCTTCGACCCGGGCCGCGGCCGCGCTTGGGCCGAACGCCTTGATGCCGGCGCCAAAGCACGCGTCCACGAGTCCGGCTACCAGCGGCACCTCAGGCCCCACCACGACCAGGTCGCAGCGCTGCTCGTGCGCGAGCGCGACAACCCCCGCGACGTCGTCGGCGGCAACGTCGAAGCAGGCGACCTTGTCGCGCGCGATCCCGGCGTTGCCGGGCGCGGCGATTACCTCGGGCGACTGCGGGCTGCGCTGGAGCGCGCGCACGAGCGCGTGCTCGCGGCCGCCGGACCCGACTACGAGAACCCTCTTCACCGGCTAGAGCGAGGAGATGAACTCGTCGACCGGGATCGCGGTGAGGGTCTCGTAGCGCCCCGTGCCGCGGCTGCCGAGCTCCATCGAGACGCGCACGATCGTCTCCTCGTCGGGAGCCTCGACCACGTTGATGAAGTCATAACGCCCGAGCGTGGCCCACTGCGCCGTGACCTTGGCGCCGAGCTGCTCAACCTCGCGGTTGACCTCGCGAATCCGTGCGGGGTTGTTCTTGATCGTCTGAACGCCCTCGGAGGTCAGCGTGGTGAGCAGGATGTAGGTCGGCATTCAGTCCTCCCGGACGAAGTCGGCGGTTGACGCGGTTTCTCTCAACTTTGCGCCGCGGATGCAAGCACGCCGCGAAGCGGAGAGCATCGTAGGCTGCCGACCGTGCGGGACGACGTCGAGCTGAAGCCCTGGTTCGACCACGCGGTCGGCTTGATCCCCGGCGTCGAGATCTTCGACGCCCACATGCACGTCGGCCACAACGATCCGGATGGCTTCAAGGCGGACGCTCAGCAGATCCTGGAGGCGCTCGCGCTGGCCGGCGCGCGTGGGGTGATCTTCCCGTTCCACGAGCCGGACGGGTACCGCCAGGCGAACCACCAGCTCATCGAGGACGCGGCGGCTTCGGATGGGCGGCTCGTCGCGTTCTGCCGCGTCGACCCGCGCCACGAGGATGCGGTCGCCGAGGCCGAGCGCTCGCTCGACGAGGGCGCGCGCGGCATCAAGCTGCACCCGCGCGCCGAGGGCTTCGCGTTGGACGAGCCCGAGGTGCGGAAGGTGTTCGAGGTCGCGCATGAGCGCGGCGTGCCCGTGCTGATCCACGCCGGCCGCGGGATCCCGGCGTTGGGCATCCACACGGTCGAGCTGGCGCGAGCGCTGCCTGGCGCGCGCGTGATCCTCGCCCACTGCGGCATTTCAGACCTCAGCTGGATCTGGCGCGAGGCGCGCGAGCTGCCCAACCTCTACTTCGACACCTCGTGGTGGTCGGCTCCTGATGTGATCGCGCTCTGCGGCCTGGTGCCGCCGGGGCAGATCCTGTTCGCGAGCGACGCTCCCTACGGGACGCCGACCCAGCACACGCTGTTCATGATCCGCTGCGCCCTGCAGATCGGCCTGGCCGAAGAGCAGATCCGCGGGATGATGGGCCGGCAGGTGGAACGGCTCGTTACCGGCGAGGAGCCACTTGACCTCGGTCCGGCGCTCGACCGGCGCGAGCGTCCCGAGGATCTCCTGTTACAGAGGGTCCAGACGTTCCTGACAACAGCGATCGGGCGGATCTTCAGCGGCGGAGACGGCAGCGAGACGCTTGCGCTTGCGCGACTGGCGTGCCGGCTGCCGCACGACGACCGGCAGGCCCCGCTGGCGAGATCGATCGTGCGCCTGCTCGACCTCCACGATCAGGTGGTCGAGCCGGGTCCGCTGGCGCCAGGCTCACGCGGGATCCACCTGGTGCTGTCGGCACTATGCCTCGCGGCCACGCCCGACGTGGGCGCACCGACGCTCGACTGATCCCGATCCGCCGTTTCATCGTTGTCCCGCGCTGAAGGTGCTGGGCGACGCGACCAGCGCTACGACTGGCGCGCGGCCGAGCCGGGAACCACCTTGTCGGTGCACATCGAGAACCGTGAGCGAGGCGAGCGAGCGTTCGACGCGACGCTCGCATTGAGGCGCCGGGAGCTGACACCACGGTCGCGGACGGCGGCA
This sequence comes from Thermoleophilaceae bacterium, assembly GCA_036269895.1. Lineage (GTDB taxonomy): Bacteria > Actinomycetota > Thermoleophilia > Solirubrobacterales > Thermoleophilaceae > DATBDN01. The sequence goes on along the minus strand of DATBDN010000037.1, from coordinate 8,426 downwards.
ACGATGCGCTACCCGTGCGCGACGCTGCGGATCCTGGGGTTGATCGATGCGCAAGCAGCGGCGATCCGAGTGAGCGGAGTCCGGACGCGGCGGCATCCCGCAAGGGCGCCCGACTGATGCCACGCAGTAAGCGGCCTCGATTTCGGGCTGCGGAGCGGGCGGCTCGAGAGCTTGTTTTCGCTGCATTGGGCCGGATTCGCGCGGGGTCGGTGACCGTCGCCGAAGCAGAAGATGAGCGGACGTTCGGATCAGGCGAGCCGAGCGGTGTCATGCATGTCCGTTCGCCGGCGGCGTGGCCGCATCTGCTGCGTGGCAGCCGCGGGCTTGCCGAGGCGTACGCGTCCGGGCACTGGGACTCGCCCGATCTTGCGGGGCTCATCCGCGTGGCCGCCCGCAACGCCCGTGCGATGGACGCGTTCCGGCAGCGGCTCCGCCCTGTGCTCGCACCGATCCGGCTGCTTCAGGGGACCAGCCGCGCGAACGGCCGGCGCGCGAGCCGCGAGCAGATCGCCGCGCACTACGACCTCGGCAACGACATGTTCGAGCTGATGCTCGGCCCGACGATGAGCTACTCGTGCACGTTGTTCGCCGACGAGGACATGACGCTCGAGCAGGCGGCGCTCGCGAAGCTCGACCTGGCCTGCGATCGGCTCGACCTGCAGCCGGATGACCACCTGTTGGAGATCGGCACCGGCTGGGGCGGGTTGGCGATCCACGCGGCGCGCACACGCGGCTGCCGCGTCACCACGACCACCATCTCGCGCGAGCAGCATGAGTACGCGCTCGCTCGCGTCCGCGAGGCAGGACTGGCGGACCGCGTGCGCGTGCTGCTGCAGGACTACCGCGACTTATGTGGTCGCTACGACAAGCTCGTTTCCATCGAGATGATCGAGGCTGTCGGCTGGCGCAACTTCGGCGTGTTCTTCCAGCGCTGCTCGGAGCTGCTCACCCATAACGGCGCGATGCTGCTGCAGGCGATCACGATCGACGACCGCGCATACGAAGTCGAGAAGACCGCGCGCTCGTTCATCCGCACGTACATCTTCCCTAACGGCTGCCTGCCGTCGCTCGAGGTCATCCGGCGCTGCGTCACGAGCGAGACCGACATGCGGCCGCTGTTGCTACACGACCTGACGCCCTCTTACGTGCGGACGTTGCGCCAGTGGCGCGCGAACTTCGACGCACATGCGGAGCGGCTGGCGCGGCTCGGCTACGACGAGCGCTTTCAGCGGCTGTGGCGGCTCTACCTCGCTTACTGTGAGGCCGGCTTCGCCGAGCGGCGCATCGGCGACGTGCAGCTGTTGCTGGCGAAGCCCGGCTACGAGTCGAGCCGGCGCGTCAGCTCGAGTGAAAGCCTCGCCATGTCCGCGACCGTGCCGTAGTTCACGTTGTCGGGTGTGTCCGTGTACCAGTGGTAGTTGGTCGGCGCCTTCAGCTCGTCGCATGATGCGAACAGGGCGCACTTGTAGCCCGCACGCAGCGGGATCAGCGAGTCGGACGCGTTGCGGGTGCGGAGCTCGCGCCAGAGGAAGATGCCGAGGTCGTCGGCCGTCTGCTGGATGAAGCTCTTGAAGTCTTCGGGGTAGTCGGTGATGCCGAGCATGCCCTCGCCCTCGAGCAGCGCCAGGTACGGCGAGCCGACCGTTTCGTGGTTCACGAACAGCGTCGACTCGCGCGGTAGCTCGCTGCGGTGCCGCACGAACCATCGGCGCATGCCCTCCTGGAAGCCCTCTTCGGTCCCGGGGAAGACGAGCAGCACGCGGGTGTTGCGCGGCGGAGCGGTCGCGAGCGCATGTGCCAGCGACATGCTCGCAGCGACGCCGCTGAGGTTGTCGTTGGCGCCTTCGACAACGCGACGGAGTCCGATGTCGACCATGGCCGCCGCGTAGCCAGCCGACAGCAGCGCGCTGAGGAGGCGCAGCTTGCGGAAGCCGAAAAGGGAGCCGAGCCCCACTCCGAGCGGGCCGAAGAACGCTCCCCACATCGTCGGTGGCGTGGTCTTGGCGCGTTCGAGCACCTGCGGGTATTTGCGCGCCCAGGCGCGCGGGAGCTCCGGGTGGAAGACGATCCCGGCGTGCGGGGCATCGTGGTGCGCGAGGAAGACGAGCGTCCGCTTCGCATCGCGCGGACCGGTATCGGCGATGACGTTGTGGGTCGTGCGCTTGGCCAGGAAGCGCTTGCGGAACCAGAAGCGCTCGCAGTTGATGTCGTCGGCCACGGCGGCGGCGCCGAACAAGCCGGCGAGCGCGGCGACGGCCCCGCCGATCAGCCCGGCCACGGCGGCGAGAGCGGTAGGGATCCCGATCGGCCACCAGTAGCCGCCGTGGACCTGTTCCTCCTCGACCCGCACGTCGAGCCCCAGCCCGCGCAGCTCGTCGGCGATCATCGCCGCCACGGCGTGCTCCCCGGCGCTTGCCGAACCGTGCTCGATCGACGCCCAGCGCTCGACGCGCTGGCGCAGCTCAGCCTCGGTGAACAGGCGCGTACCCGCTTCGGCCGTCGTCACGGCCTCGAATGTACGGATCAGCCGATCTGGACGCTGATCATCTTCGGTCCTAGGCCGCGACCGGCGTGGCCGCCTGATCGGCGGCCTTGGCGAACACCAGCTCGCCGTCGCGCGCGTCGACTTGGACGCGGTCGCCCGGAGCGAACTCGTTGCGCAGCAGCGACAGCGCCAGCTTGTCAACCAGCTCCTTCTGGATAACCCGCTTGAGCGGGCGTGCCCCGTATGCCGGGTCGTAGCCCAGGTTGCCGATCAGCGTCTTCGCGTCGTCGGTCAGCTCGATCGTGATGCCCTTCTCGGCCACTCGCTGCGCCACACGCGTCACCTGTAGCTCCACGATGTCGGAGATCTCCTCGCGCCTCAGCGAGTGGAACTCCACGATCTCGTCGAGCCGGTTGACGAACTCGGGCTTGAACTGAGCCTGGACGCCCTCGAGGCCACCAGGGATGTTCGAAGTCATGATCAGAACGGTGTTCTGGAAGTTCACCGTGCGACCCTGGCCGTCGGTCAGGCGCCCGTCGTCCATCACCTGAAGCAGGATGTTGAAGATGTCAGGGTGAGCCTTCTCGATCTCGTCGAGCAGGACAACGCTGTAGGGCCGGCGCCGGACTGCCTCGGTCAGCTGGCCGCCCTCGTCGTAGCCGACGTAGCCAGGCGGCGCGCCAACGAGCCGCGATACCGAGTGCTTCTCCATGTACTCAGACATGTCGATCCGGACCATCGCCTGCTCGGAGTCGAACATGAACTCGGCCAGCGCGCGTGCCAGCTCGGTCTTGCCGACGCCGGTCGGGCCGATGAACAGGAACGTCCCGATCGGCCGGTTCGGATCCTGAAGCCCGGCGCGTGAGCGCCGCAGGGCATTCGAGACGGCCTCGACGGCGGCGTCCTGTCCGATGACGCGCTCGTGGAGGCGGTCCTCCATGTGGATCAGCTTCTCGACCTCGCCCTCCATCAGGCGCGAGACGGGAATGCCCGTCCACTTGGAGACGACCTCAGCGACGTCCTCCTCGTCGACAGCCTCCTTGAAGAACTTCGCTTCACCCTTCTGAGTCGCGTCAGAGTCAGCGATCGCCTTCTCGAGATCGGGAATTTCGCCGTACTTGATTGTCGCTGCGCGCTCGAGATCGCCTGCGCTCGTAGCGCGAGTCTCCTCCTCACGCGCACGGGCGAGCTTCTCATGCAGTTCGGCCACGCCCTTGACAGCGCGCGTCTCGCGCTCCCACTCCGCCTTCATCGCGTTTCGCTGCTCGGTCAAATCTGCAAGGTCGCGCTCGATGTCAGCCAGTCGTGCCTTCGACGCCTCGTCCTTCTCCTTGGCGAGCGAGAGCTTCTCCATCTCGAGCTGAGTGACCCGGCGTTCGATCTCGTCGATTTCGACCGGGACGGACTCCGTCTCCATGCGCAGGCGCGATGCTGCCTCGTCGACCAAGTCGATCGCCTTGTCGGGGAGGAAGCGGTCGGCGATGTAGCGCTCGGACATGACTGCGGCTGCGACTAGAGCCGTATCCGCAATCCGCACACCGTGGTGACCTTCGTAGCGCTCCTTCAGCCCGCGCAGGATCGAGATCGTGTCCTGGACGGTCGGCTCGCCGACGATGATCGGCTGGAAGCGGCGCTCCAACGCCGCGTCCTTCTCGATGTGCTTGCGGTACTCGTCGAGCGTGGTGGCCCCGACGGCCTGGAGCTCGCCCCGGGCGAGCATCGGCTTCAGCATGTTGCCCGCGTCCATCGCGCCCTCGGCGGCACCGGCACCGACGATTGTGTGCAGCTCGTCGATGAACACGATGATCTCGCCGGCAGCCTGCTTGATCTCGTCGAGAACCGCCTTCAGCCGCTCTTCGAATTCACCTCGGTACTTGGAGCCCGCGACCATGCTGCCCAGGTCCAGGGCGATGACCTTCTTCGAACGAAGCGAATCGGGCACATCGCCGGATGCGATCCGCTGCGCCAGTCCTTCGACGATCGCCGTCTTGCCGACGCCGGGCTCGCCGATCAGCACCGGGTTGTTCTTCGTGCGGCGGGAGAGCACCTGGATGGTCCGGCGGATCTCCTCGTCGCGCCCGATGACCGGGTCGAGCCGGCCCTGGCGGGCGTCCTCGGTGAGATCGCGGCCGTAGCGCTGCAGCGCCTGGTAGGTGTCCTCGGCCGTCTGGCTCGTGACGCTCTGCGGGCGCAGCGCCTTGATCGCCTCGATGATCTGCTCGCGCGTCGCGCCGACCTCGGTGTTGCGGTCGTCGGCGAGCGCGATCAGAACGTCCTCGGACGGGATGTACTGGTCGCCGAGCTTCTTGGCCTCGGATTCCGCCCGCCTCAAGGTCGCGAAGAACTCCGAGTCGAACTCAGGCTCGGCGGCCTGACCCGTGACGGTCGGGAGCATCTCGATCGCCTCGTTCGCATGGCGGCGGACGCCGTCGATGTCGACCTTCAGGTGGTTGAGGATCGGCAGGACCAGCGCGTCCTGCTGCTCGAGCAGGGCGAGCAGGAGATGGTTCGAGTTGACCTGAGGATTGCGCCGCGCAGCCGCGAGCCGGCGTGCGGCCTCGATGGCTTCCTGCGACTTGATGGTAAAACGATCAGCTTGCATAGATCTAAGTCAGATGGTAGCAGATCTTATGAGTCACTTACTGGGTAGGGTCTGACCCCGTTTGTCCGTTTGTCGTTGCTTCAGCGGGTTCGGTGGCGGAGGGCTGATCCTGGTGGCTCGTAGCGGACGATTTCGGCTCGGAAGGATTTCTTCACTCGTTCGAGCTCGTCGGCCATTTCTTGCTCCAGCTCGTCGGTCTTTGCCTGAAGGCGCGCCATTCGAGCGCGCATCTTCTCCAGCTCCTCCTCCAGCTCGAAGACCTTCTCCACCCCCGCCAGGTTCATCCCCATCTCTGAGGTCAGCTCCTGGATCCGGCGGAGCCGATCCACGTCCTCCTGTGAGTAGAGGCGCGTCTTGCCGGCCGAGCGCTTCGGCGTGATCAGCCCGCGTGCCTCGTAGATCCGCAGAGTCTGCGGATGCATGCCCGCAAGCTCGGCCGCGACTGAGATCATGTAAACGCCCTTGTCGCGCTCCGGCGGCCCTGCGCTCCTGCGACTGGTGGCCATCAGCTGGTCCTGCCAAAGAGCCGCTCGCGTGGGTTGCCGTTCATCACTGTGGCCAGTTCGTCGACCGCCTCGCGCTGCTCCTTCGATAGCGAACGCGGCACGTCGACCTCCAGGCGGTAGTGGATGTCGCCGCGCCCGCGGCCGTTCAGCTTCGGCGGTCCTTCGCCGCGCAGGCGCTGGATCGTCCCGTGCTGGGTGCCGGGCGCGACGCGGATCTTCTTGCTGCCGTTGAGCGTGGGCACCTCGATGTCCGCCCCGCGGATCGCTTCGACGATCGTGACCGGCACCTCCACCTCGAGGTTGTCGCCCTTGCGCTTGAACACGGGCGACTCGGTCACGCGTGTGATCACGTACAGATCCCCGGGCGTCCCCCCACGCAGCCCCGGCTCGCCCTTGCCGGCAAGCCGCACGCGGCTGCCGTCGCGCACGCCGGCCGGGATGTTCACGCGGTAGCGCTTGAGCTCGCGCGTCTGGCCGCTGCCGTGGCAGGTCGGGCACGGATCCTTGATCTCGGTCCCGGTGCCGCCGCACTGCGGGCACGGCTGCGAGATCGAGAAGAGCGCGCCACCGCCCTCGGATACCACGCCGCGACCCTGGCAGCGCGGGCAGACGGATGGCGTCGTGCCCGGCTTTGCGCCGGTGCCGTGACACGTCTTGCAGCTGGAGTTGACCGGCACCGTGATCGGGACCTGGCCGCCCTGGATCGCCTGTTCGAAGCTCAAGCTGACCTCGGTCTCGAGGTCGCGGCCGCGCTGAGGCTGCGGCCGTCCGCCCCGGGTTCCGGCGGTCCCGCCGCCCCCGCCGCCCCCGCCGCTGAAGAGGTCGGAGAGGATGTCGCCGAAGCCGCCGAAGTTCTGGCGGAACGAGCCCGGGTCGAAACCGCCGGTCGTGTTGCCGCCGAAGCCGCCGAAGACGCCGCCGCCCTGGTCGTACTGCTTGCGCTTGTCCGCGTCGCCGATCAGGTCGTACGCGCCCTGCACTTCCTTGAAGCGCTCCTCGGCGGCCTTGTCGCCGTTGTTCCTGTCCGGGTGGTACTGGCGCGCGAGCTTGCGATAGGCCTTCTTGATGTCGTCCTGAGAGGCCTTCTTGTCGACGCCGAGGACCTTGTAAGGATCCTTGACAGCCATCGTCAGCTACTCACTACGACTCGCGCAGGACGAATGACGTTGTCGCCCAGCTTGTAACCCTTCTCGACCACGTCAAGGACCAGGCCTGAGCCGTTGTCGCCTTCGCGCATGCTGATCGCCTCGTGGACGTTAGGGTCGAACGGCTCGCCTGCCGGGTCGAACGCTTTGATGCCGTTGCGCTCCAACGTGTTCACCAGTTCGACGTGCACCAGCCGGACGCCTTCGGCGAGGTGATCCTCCTCCGGGTTGGCAGTCGCGAGCGCGCGCTCGAGGTTGTCGACGACAGGCAGGAGCTCGCGGACGAGGTTGGCCTTCGCCCGCTGACCGGCCTGCGCGATGTCGCGAGCGGCGCGCTTGCGCAGGTTCTCCAACTCCGCTTGCGTCCGCTGCGCCAGCTCCAGATAACGCGCGGCGTCATCTGAGCCGGCGGCGTCGTCGGAGGCAGCCTCCTCGGCTGCCTCCTCCTTCGCCTTGTCGTATTCCTTCTCGGTCGATGGATCCTGCTCGCCCGCCGGCTCCGCCGGGTCAGGCTGAGCCGTGGGCTCCTCGGGGACCTCCTCGCGGATCTCTTCGATCACTTGGTGTCACCGTCCACGACCTCGGCGTCGACGACCTCCTCCTCGGACTCCGAGGAGGCCCCGTCGCCACCGTCCTGCGCCTGCTGCTGTCCCTGAGCCTGGGCCTGAGCGGCCTGGTAGATCTGCTCCGAGACGGCGTGGAACGCCTGCTGGAGCGCGTCGGTCTTCGAGCGGATCTCGTAGACGTCCTCGGACTCGAGCACCGAGCGGACATCCGCGATGGCGGTCTCGATCTCCGACTTCGCGGAGTCGTCGAGCGTGCCCTCGTCCATGTCCTTCAACTGCTTCTCGGCCTGATAGGCCGCGTTCTCGGCGTTGTTGCGCGCCTCGACGAGCTCGCGAGCCTTGCGGTCGTCCTCGGCGTGCGACTCGGCGTCCGAGACCATCTTCTTGATCTCCTCGTCCGAGAGGCCGGAGCCGGCCTTGATCTCGATCTTCTGCTCCTTGCCGGTGCCGAGGTCCTTGGCGGACACGGACAGGATCCCGTTCGCGTCGATGTCGAAGGTGACCTCGACCTGCGGGATGCCGCGCGGCGCCGGCGGGATGCCCGTCAGCTGGAACTTGCCGAGCGACTTGTTGTAGCCCGCCATCTCGCGCTCACCCTGCAGGACGTGGATCTCGACCGACGGCTGGTTGTCCTCGGCCGTCGAGAAGATCTCCGACTTCCGCGTCGGGATCGTGGTGTTGCGCTCGATGAGCTTGGTCATGACGCCGCCCTTGGTCTCGATGCCGAGGGTGAGCGGGGTGACGTCCAGCAGGAGCACGTCCTTGACGTCACCGGCCAGCACGCCCGCCTGGATGGCGGCGCCGACTGCGACGACCTCGTCGGGATTGACGCCGCGATGCGGGTCCTTGCCCGTGAGCTCCTTGACCTTCTCCTGGACCGATGGCATACGCGTCATGCCGCCGACGAGGACAACGTGGTCCACGTCCGAGCCGCCATCCGCGAGCGCCTGCTTCACCGGACCGACAACGCGGTCGAGCAGGTCCGCCGTCAGCTCGTTGAGCTTCGAGCGGGTGAGCCGCACGTTGAGGTGCTTCGGCACCGAGTCGACCGCGGTGATGAACGGCAGGTTGATCTGGGTCTCCTGGGCCGAGCTGAGCTCGGTCTTGGCCTTCTCGGCCTCC
>DATBDN010000036.1:0-18686 GCA_036269895.1 Thermoleophilaceae bacterium | reverse complement strand
GGATTGGGTCAACACGACCTGCCCGAAGTGCGGCGGCGCGGCCAAGCGCGAGACCGACACGATGGACACGTTCGTCGACTCGTCGTGGTACTTCCTGCGCTACTGCGACGCGCAGAACGACCAGGCGCCCTTCGACCGCCGGATCGTCGACGCCTGGATGCCGGTCGACCAGTACATCGGCGGCGTCGAGCACGCGATTCTGCACCTGATGTACGCGCGCTTCTTCACCAAGGCGCTCGCGGACATGGACCTGGTCGGCTTTCAGGAGCCGTTCGCGCGACTGTTCACGCAGGGGATGATCACGCGCGACGGCGCGAAGATGTCCAAGTCGAAGGGCAACGTCGTGTCGCCGCGCGACTACGTGGACCGCTTCGGCGCCGACACGACCCGCACCTACATGCTCTTCCTGGGCCCGCCCGAGCAGGGCGCGGACTGGCAGGACGACGGCGTCGGCGGCGTCCACCGGTTCCTGTCGCGGCTCTGGCGGCTGGCTGACGACGTGGGCCCCGGCGACATCGTCGAGAACGGCTCCGCCACTGGCCTGCTGCGCAAGACGCACTGGGCGATCGACAAGGTCACGCGCGACTTCGAGCGCTTCTCGTTCAACACGGCGGTGGCCGCCGTGATGGAGCTGGTGAACGAGTGCTACCAGGCGAAGGACGATCCGCACCTGCGCTTCGCCGTCGCGACCGCGGCGTCGCTGATCTTCCCGGCCGCGCCGCACCTGGGTGCCGAGGTCTACGAGCGGATGACGGGCAAGCGTGTATGGGAGGCGCCGTGGCCGCTGGCCGATCCCGACCTGCTGGTCGGCGAGCGGATCGAGATCGTCGTCCAGGTCAACGGCAAGGTCCGCGACCGCCTGCTGGTGCCGCCCGACACGCCACGCGAGGAACTCGAGCGGCTGGCGCACGAATCGCCGAAGGTGCAGGCGCAGTTGAACGGGCAGGCGATAGTCAAGACGGTTGTCGTTCCGGGCAAGCTGGTCAACGTCGTCGTGCGATGAACGAGGCGCGGCTGCGGACAATCCTGCTGGTGGCCGCCGTTTACCACCTGCTGCTTGGCGCGTTCATGTTCTTCGCGCCGGGCGGCTTCTACGACACGCTCGGCAAGTTCCCGCCGGAGAACCATCACTACATCAAGGACACCGCGACCTTCTACATCGCGCTCGGCGTCGTCTTCTTCGTCTCGGTTCGGCGACGCAGTTGGCGTACCCCGGTGCTGGCGTTCACAGCCCTCGAGTACAGCATCCACGCGATCAACCATCTCGTCGACGTGAACGAGGCGGCGAGCGCGTTCACCGGATGGTTCGACTTCTTCTCGCTTGCAGCGCTCGCGCTGATCTTCGCGGCGCTGGCGAGCGTCGCCTGGCGCATCCACCCGGACGAGCCGGAAAAACCCGACGAAAAAGATCCGCTCACGACGCCGATCGACAGTTAGCCTCGCGGCCGGTTTCGCGACGACGGCCGTAAGGTCAGCGGGGTCATGAGGGTCTTCATCGCGGGTGCCAGCGGCGCGATCGGGCGACCGCTGATCGAGCAGCTTGTCGCGCGTGGGCATGAGGTCGTGGGAATGACGCGCTCGAACGCCGAGCTGGTCGCGTCACTTGGTGCCGAGCCGGTGGTGGCCGACGCGCTCGACGCCGCAGGCCTCCACGCGGCGGTGACGGGCGCGAAGCCGGAAGTGGTCGTCAACCAGCTCACCGATCTCGGGCAGCCGCTGAATCCGCGCAAGTACGGCGAGTGGCTGGCGGGCACGAACCGTCTCCGGCGCGAGTGCACGTGGAGCCTCGCGCGCGCCGCCGAGGAGGCGGGTGCGACGAAGTTCATCTCTCAGGGCGTCGCGTTCGCCTACAGGTTCGACCCCGGCATGAAGACCGAGGACTCACCGCTGATCGGCCCGGCCGCCGGCGAGATGGGCGAGGCCATCGACGAGCTGGAGCGAACGACGCTGGCCGCGCCCGGCGGGATCGTCCTGCGCTACGGGTTCTTCTACGGGCCGGGCACCTTCTACGCCGAGGACGGGCAGCAGACCGAGATGATTCGCAAGCGGCAGATGCCGATCGTGGGCAGCGGCGGCGGCCGGTTCCCGTTCATCCACGTCGAAGACGCCGCGGCGGCGACAGTCGCGGCGATCGAGCACGGGGAGCCCGGCGTCTACAACGTCGTCGACGACGAACCCGCGCCCGCGCGCGAGTGGATCCCGTATGTCGCGGACCTGGTTGGCGCGAAGAAGCCATGGCGGATCCCAGCGTTCGTGGCGAAGCTCGCGGCCGGGCAAATCGCCGGCTTCGCGACGCAGTTGCAGCCCGTGTCAAACGCCAAGGCGAAGCAGGCTCTCGGCTGGGAGCCGCACTACGCCAGCTGGCGCGAGGGCTTCCGGGCGGAGCTTGACTGAGCGCGCGCTCTACGTCGCCGTGATCGGCGCGAGCGCGGCCTCGCCGGAGGAGCTCGAGCAGGCCCGTGCCGCCGGGCGGCGGCTGGCGGAGCTCGGCGCGATCGTCGTTACAGGCGGACGCGGAGGCGTGATGGAGGCGGCGTGCCGCGGGGCGAAAGAGGGTGGCGGGCAGACGGTCGGCATCCTGCCCGGCCTCGACCGCGCGGAGGCGAACGCCTACGTCGACATTGCCTTGCCGACTGGACTCGGCGAGATGCGCAACGGCCTGGTCGCGCGTGCGGCGGAGGCGGTCGTGGCAGTGGGCGGAGCCTGGGGGACGCTGGCGGAGATCGCGTTCGCGCGCGGCGCAGGCAAGCCGGTGTTCGGCGTCGGCAGCTGGGCGTTGGGCGAGGACGGCGTCGTCGCAGTCGCATCGGGCGCCGAAGCCGCAGGGCAAGCCGTAGCCGCCGTAACAAACGGGGACAGTCCCCATTTGTAACGGCCCCGCCGCTTATGCTCGGGCCGGATGCCTCAGCTAGAGCCCACCGGTACGGAGGCGCACCCGCGCGGCCGGCCGAAGCCGTCGACGCCGGACCCCAGCATCGCGCCATACCTCGACGCGCTTCGCTCCTACGCGGACCGCGACGCCGGGCGCTTCCACGTACCTGGGCACAAGGGCGGCCCGGGGGCCGATCCGGGCCTCGTGGAGGCGATCGGCGAGCGCGCGCTCGAGATGGACATCCCGGCGTTGATCGAGGGCATCGACGCCGGCCCGGAGCCGACTCCGTTTGCTCTCGCGCAGGCGCTCGCGGCGGAGGCGTGGGGGGCAGACCGCACCTGGTTCGTCACCGGCGGCGCATCGCAGTGCAACCACGTGGCGTGCATGGCACTCGCGCACCTCGGTTGTGACGTCGTCGTGCAGCGCAACTGCCACTCGTCAACGATCGACGGGCTCGTGCTATCCGGGCTGCGGCCGACGTTCATGGCGCCCGAGCTCGACGAGGAGCTGCGGATCGCGCATACGGTCACGCCAGAGACGCTCGACGCGGCTTTGACCGCCACACCGAGCGTGGTGGCGGCGATGGTCGTGTCGCCGACCTACTTCGGTGCGGTCGCCGACGTCGCTGGACAGGCGGAAGTGGCACATCGCCACGGGGTGCCGCTGATCGTGGACGAGGCGTGGGGTGCGCACCTGGCCTTCTCCGACGAGCTCCCGGCGCACGCGCTGTCGCTCGGCGCGGACCTCGTCGTCTCCAGCACGCACAAGGTCGTCGGAAGCCTCACGCAGTCCGCGATGCTGCACCTGGGACGTGACAGCCTACTTGACACTTCGCTGATCGACCGTTGCGTCACGCTGCTCGAATCGACGTCGCCGTCGTCGCTTCTATCGGGCTCGCTCGACGCCGCGCGGCGCCACGCCGTGACGGACGGCCCGGAGCTGCTCGCGGAGACGCTGGAGGCGCTGCGCCAGACGCGCGAGGCGATCCGAGGGATCGAGGGTCTCGATGTGCTCGATGAGCGCTTGGCCGGACGCCCGGGCGTCTTCGGATGGGACCCACTGCGGTTGGCGATCGACGTGCGCGGCAGCGGCCTGACGGGCTACGACCTGGACCCGGCGCTGCGGCGGATCGACGACATCCACCTGGAGCTGTTCGGCGAGAACGTGATCGTCGCGCTGTTCGGGATGGGTGAGCGGGCGTCGCCGCGCGGCGAGCGGCTCGTGACGGCGCTGCGTACGGCCGTCGCCGAGCTCGGCGGACAGCCCGACCGTGAGCAGGAGCCGTTTGCCCCACCGCCCCCGTGGGGTGAGCTTGTGATGGCCCCGCGCGAGGCGTTCCTGGGGCCACAGGAAGTGGTGGCGGCGGACGATGCCGTCGGTCGCGTGGCGGCGGAATCGCTGGCTGCCTATCCGCCGGGCGTGCCGAACGTGCTGCCGGGCGAGCGTCTCACCGCCCCGTCGCTCGAGTACATCCGTCGCGCATTGGACCACGGCGGGTCGCTGCGGGGAGCGTCGGACCGCGAGCTGCGGACGATCAGGGTGGTCGTCGAGTGACGCCCGAGCCACCGTACGGTCCCGCGGACGCCTCGCTGGCCCCGCGGTACACGGGCATCAGGACGTTCGCGCGCTGCCCGTACGTCGAGGATCCATCGGGGGTCGACGTCGGCTTCGTAGGCGTTCCGTTCGACACCGCGACGAGCTACCGGACGGGTGCGCGTTTCGGCCCGGAGGCGATCAGGGCCGGGTCGTCCCTGTTGCGGCCGTGGCATCCGCCGTTGGCGGTCGACGTGTTCGAGGGACGATCCGTCGCGGACCTGGGCGATTTGGCGGTCATTCCCGGGAACGCCGAAAAGACGGCCGGACAGATTGCCTCGGGCTTGGGGGCGATCCTTGCGGCGGGCGTCACACCGATCGTGCTCGGCGGCGACCACTCGATCGTGCTGGGTGAGCTGCGGGCGCATGCCGAGAGGGCGGCCAAGCCGCTGGCGTTGGTGCTGCTCGACGCGCACGCGGATACGTGGGATCAGTACTACGGCGAGCGCTACTTCCACGGCACGCCCTTCCGGCGGGCGGTCGAGGAGGGGCTGCTGGCGCCGGAGCGGTCGTTCCTCGCGGGGATGCGTGGGCCGCTCTATGCGGCATCTGACCTCGGTGACGCGCGTGCGATGGGCTTCGAGATCGTCACGACCGACGAGCTCCGGGCGCTGTCGCCTGCGGAATACGGACGGCGTGTGCGTGAGCGCGTGGGAGATGGACCGGTCTACTTCAGCTTCGACATCGACGTGATCGATCCGGCGTTCGCACCGGCGACGGGAACGCCTGAGGTCGCGGGCTTGTTGCCGCACGAAGCGCTGGGATTCATCCGTTCGTTGGCGGGTATCCGTTTCAGCGGGTTCGACGTGGTTGAGGTATCACCGCCATACGACAACGCAGGCCAGGTGACCGCGCTGCTGGCGGCGAACATCGCATACGAGTTCCTGGCGTTGACCGCGGTGGCGTCGTGAGCAGGCGGCATGTGGTCGCACACGGGCGCGTGCAGGGAGTGTTCTTCCGCGACGCGACTGCGCGCGAGGCGGAGAGCGCCGGAGTCGCGGGATGGGTGACCAATCGGTCAGACGGCGCGGTGGAGGCCGTCTTCGAGGGGGACCACGAAGCGGTCGACCGAATGGTCGAGTTCGTGCGAAGTGGGCCAGGGCACGCCGACGTGCAGGACGTCGAGGTGAGCGAGGAAGAGCCGGAAGGGCTCTCCGGGTTCGAAGTCCGCTGAGGTGCCGCGCGTCCGCCGCACGCCGGCGGCGTTTAGCTCGTTCGTTGCGGTCGTAACCGTGCTGTCGCGCACCGCCGCATAGCGTCGCGGCCGTGTTCGACCCCGACCGCCGGCACCTGATCGCGTACCTCGCGGCCGCCGCGGTACTGGTCGTGATCGCGGCCCGGTTCCTCGGCCGCGACGGTGCGTCACATCCCGTACCCAGCATCTCGATGGCCGCGCCCGCATCGGCACGTCCGGTGGGGGCGCGGCCGCGAGCGCCGGTGGCGGCGAAGCCGCTGATCTGGATCGACGTCGCCGGCGCCGTCCGGCGACCAGGGCTGTACTCGCTGCCAGCGGGCGCACGCGTGGCGGCTGCACTGCAGCGCGCAGGCGGAGTGCGCACCCGCGCGGACCGTGCAGCGGTGAACCTGGCGGCGAAGCTCGCAGACGGTCAGCAGGTCTTCGTCCCGGTGCGCGCGCATGGAGGGGGAACGGCGTCGTCAGGCGCCGCGTCCGCCAGCGCGAGCGCATCGAGCGGCGCGACGTCAGCGCCGGCCGCACCGAACGCTGTGCAGATCAGCCTGTCGACCGCGACGCAGGCGGAACTCGAGCAACTCGACGGAATCGGCCCCGCACTCGCGCAGCGGATCATCGAGTACCGCGAACAGCACGGAGGCTTCCGCTCGATCGACGAGTTGCAAGAGGTCTCCGGCATCGGCGAAAAGCGGTTGCAGGCGCTGAAGGGCTCGATCTCTCCGTGACCAGGCGACGCAGGCCGCATCGCTCCTGATGCGGATGCACCCGGGCGCTACGCCGCGAATGCCCATGCAGCCGCGCGATGAGGCCCGGACTGCGGATGTGCCCGCGCGCTGACGCCCCGAATGCCGATGCGCCCGCGAGCTGACGCCGCGGTCCGCTGGATCCGGGCGGAAGCACGGAGGCGACGCCCGCATCTGGCGATCGGCTGCGTTGTCGCCGGGCTTGCGCTGGCGCCCGCGGGGACAGGGGTCGTGCTCATCGCGGCGATCGTCGTCGCGGGGCCTGCTGCGTGGTGGTTCGGGCGACGAGCGGCCGCAGTTGCCGTCGCGCTTGTCATCGGGGCCGCGCTACTCGGCGCGCTCCGGATTGGCGCGATCGATCGCCCGGCGGCGGCCGCGCCGCCCGGAAGCGTGATCGACGCTGTTGCGACGCTGCTGGAGCGGCCGCGCCCGAGCCTGTTCGGCTCGTCAGCGCCGATGCGGATCGAGACCGGCCCCGCCGCAGGCCTCCGGATCCTCGCCCGCTACGCCAGCCGCGAATGGGATGCGTCCGACGTTGGGATGCGATTCAGAATCAACGGCTTCGTCCGTTCGCCCAGTCTGCCCGGATCCGGAGCGAACGGCGCATCGGCGATTCGCGTCTCCGAAGCCAACGCCGGCGCTCCGGGCACGCCTGGATTCGGTCCTCTGCCTGCGAGGCCGGACCCGGGCGGTCAATTCGACTTCGGGGCGTTCCTTCGCAGTCGCGGCATCGGGCGTGAGGTGCGGATCGAGTCGCTTCGGCTTGTCGGCCGGCGCGGCGGCCTCTCCGGTGTCGTCGATTCGATGCGGCGGCGCGCAGAGGTCGGCATAGCAGCCGGCCTGCCGCCCGACCTCGCAGCTCTGGCCCGCGGCATGGTCCTCGGCGAGGACGGCGACATCGCTGAGAACACGCGTGACGACTTCCGCCGCTCCGGATTGGCTCACTTGCTCGCCGCCAGCGGTCAGAACGTCGCCCTGCTCTGCGCGCTCGCGCTTCCGGCCTTGATGCTTGCCGGCGCCTCGCAACGGGCTCGGGTCGCCGTGCTTCTGCCTCTCGTCGTTCTCTACGTCGCGCTGGCGGGATCCGGCGCGTCCGTCATGCGTGCCGGGATCATGGCCGCCGCCGGCCTGTTCGCGATCGCCGTCAGCCGCCGCTCGTCAGCCGTCTACTCCCTGTTGCTCGCTGCCGCGGTCACTCTCGGGCTCAACCCGCGCGCCCCCGGCGACCCCGGCTGGCAGCTCTCGTTCGCAGCCGTTGCCGGCATGCTTGCGCTGGCGCCGGTCTTGCGGCCCCCACTGCGGCGGCTGCCGCGGCCTCTTGCCGAAGCCGTGGCCGTTACCGCCGCCGCGACCCTCGCCACAGCGCCGCTGCTTGCGCACCAGTTCGGCGCGATCTCACTGGCGGCGCTGCCCGCGAACCTCATCGTGTTTCCAGCCGTCGCTCCGATCATGTGGATCGGCATGGGGGAGATCGCTGCCGCACAGGTCAGCATCGGCCCGCTCGGTCCGCTCACACACGCGCTCGGGCCGGCCGCCGCCCCGGTCAGCGCGCTGGGGTTGCGCTGGGTCGTCGCGGCAGCCACGCACTTCGCGGATCCAGCATGGGCGCAGGCGACCGTCGGTCTCGCTTGGCCAGCCGTTGCCGGCGCGTACGCGACGCTGGCGACGTGCGCAGTCGCCGCCTCGGTTCCGGGGCGACGATGGATCCGGACCCGCGCCCCGGTGGCCGCGGCACGGCGCGCAACGGCGGACCCGGCCGGACATCAGCGGACGGGCGCGCTACATCTCGGCGAAGCACTCGATTGGGCCCGTGCGCTTTCCCCAGCCAGCCGGCGCGCATTCGCAGCGCCCGCGCTCGCTCTCGCGCTGGCGGCCGCTGCCCACGCCGCCGTGCCGCCGGCGCCGCCGAAACATCTCACGGTCGACTTCATCGACGTCGGCCAGGGCGACTCCACGCTCATCCGCGATCCCACCGGCGCTGCCGTGCTTTTCGACGGCGGCGT
Source organism: Thermoleophilaceae bacterium (assembly GCA_036269895.1). GTDB lineage: Bacteria > Actinomycetota > Thermoleophilia > Solirubrobacterales > Thermoleophilaceae > DATBDN01. The sequence goes on along the minus strand of DATBDN010000036.1, from coordinate 10,283 downwards.
CCCGGAGGCTCGCGTCGACCGGACCCTGCGCCGCCTCGGCGTCCGCAGGCTCAGCGTCGTCGTCGCGACTCATCAGTCACGCGACCACCACGCGGGTCTGCTGCAGGTCGTCAAGCGCTTCCCCGTCGGCCTCTTCCTCGACGGCCGCGATGGCGTCCAGGATCCGAGCTTTCTCGCACTCGAACACGAGGTCGACCGACGCCACATCGCGCGCCGTCCCACGCGTGCCGGCGAGCGGCTGCGCGTGGGCGCCATGTCAATCCACATCCTCTGGCCCCCACCGCGCCGGCCGAACGAGTCGCCTCCGACGGACCCGAACGAGCGCGCGACAGTCGCCATTGTCAGCGAAGGCGGCTTCGACCTCTTCCTGTCGGCGGACGCAGAAAGCCCGGCCCTGCGTACCCTCGCGCTCCCGCGCGTCGAAGCGATGAAGGTCCCGCATCACGGGAGCGCCGACCCCGGCCTGCCCGACCTGCTCGATCGGCTCCGCCCGACGGTCGCGGCGATCGAGACGGGCCGGGGCAACCGTTATGGACATCCGCGCCCGACAACGCTCGACGCTCTCCGCAGACGCGTCCCGCGCGTCTACCGGACCGACCGCGACGGCACGACCGAGCTGACCGTCACGGGCGGCCGAATCGCGATCCGCACGCACCGGTAGCCTCGAGCCGTGGCCGACCTCAAGCCCGTCTACCTCGTCTGCGGCGACGACGACGTCAAGATCGACGCCTGGCGCGCGCGTGTGAAGAAGCGAGCCGACGACGAGGGTGGACCCGGCTCGCTCGAGCAGCACGACGCCGGCGCCATGCCGCCGGACGCGCTAGCCGCCGATCTGGCGGCGCTTACATTCTCGACGGGAACCCGCTACATCCTGGTCGACGGAGTCGAAGCGTGGAAGGCCGCGCAGCTCGACCCGCTCGAGACTGCGCTGGCCGACATGCCGCCCGAGACGGTCCTCGTCATGGTCGCTCGCGGCAAGCCCCAGCCGCGCCTCTGCAAGGCCAGCGAGAAGGCGGCCGGCGAGGTCCGCGAGTACGCGGCGCCGAACGCGCGCCAGCTCGGCAAGTGGACGATCGAGCGCGCCGCCGAGCAGAACCTGAAGATCGACGCCGAAGGCGCCCGAACCCTGGTCCAGCTCGTTGGTCCCCGCCAGCAGCGCCTGGCACGCGAGGTCGAGCGCCTCGCCCTGCTGGCTCACCCGGAGGGTCGCCTGAGCGCCCAACAGATCGCCGAGATGGCCGCCGGCGAGACCACGTTGCAGGCCTACGAGCTCGCGGACGCGATCGTCGCGGGTGACGAGCGCGGCGCGCTCGCCATCGCGGAGCGGCTGACCGAGCAGGGCGAGGCGCCGGGCCGCCTCCTCTACGCCGTCGTGCGCCGGCTGCGCGAAGTGCACCGAGCCGCCGAGCTGCTGGACGCGGGCGTCCGCGAGAGCGATGCCGCGGGCAAGCTCGGCATGCCGCCGTGGCTTGCAAAGCGCATCATCTCGGCCGCCAAGAAAACTGGCCGCCAAGCGCTCGAAGACGCAATCTGCGCGTTCGCGAAGCTCGAGATCGACCTGCGCGGCGGCGGCCTCCGCGCCGACTTCTCATTCGACGAGGAGACCGCGCTGTCACTGGCGATCGTGCGCGCGTGCGGCGGCATCCAGAAGCGCGCGGCCGCCTAACTTCGCCACTCGATCCACCTGGACCGCAATAGTTGCCGTCCAGGTGGATCGAGTGGCTCACGCCAACTCGAGCTGGCCCTCGTATGCGCCGTGGCCCGTCATGCAGTGCGCCCCACAGCGCGCCGCCATCCGCACCGCCTCCTCGATGGGCATCCCGCAGCCCAGCCCGTACGTCAGGCCCGCCGCGAACGAATCGCCCGCCCCATAGGCGTCGCCAATCGGCCCGGGCAATGCCTCCGCGGCGAACGGCTCCGGGTCTTGGTCGCGTCGTTGGATCGTCCCGCCCCTGGCCCCCGCGGTCATCACGGCAAAACGCGGCGCGGGATCGAGATCACCCGGCCGGTAACGCTCGGACGGATCGCCGCCACTCCCGACGAGCGCATCCACCTCGACACCAGCCGAAGCCAGCAGCGGCAGGATCCGCGACGTCGCGACGAGCGCCTTCGCCGCGCGTGCTGCACGCACCCCGTCGGGATCGGACCCCGTCAGGTAGATGGCGTCGAACGATGAAAGCTCATCCCACGGCAGCGGATCTGAAAACGTGGGCACAACCCGCTCGCCCAGGACCGTGATCGTCCGTTCGCCCGCATCGTCAACGAACGTAACCGCTCGCCGCTGAGGCTCGCCCGGTCGCCACGCCACACGAAGCTCCACGCCTCGCGACGTCAGGTCGTCAGCCGCCCGCCGCCCAATCGCGTCGTCGCCCAGCGCCGTGAAGAACGCGCATGACCCCGCCAGCTTGCGCAACTGCACCGCAGCGACGCCTCCGCCCCCGGCGGCCTGCTCGAACACATCGCTGGCGTGCACGATGTCCCCGGCCGCCGGCACTCGCGGCACGTGCAGGAACTCGACCCACTCGATGTGGCCGACGACTGCTGCGCGCACAGGGCGCGCTTAGGCCGAGACGCGCGCGCGGATGCCGGCAGCGCGCGCCTTGCGGCGGGCGCCGGTGTTCTTGTGCAGCGCGCCGGTCTTGACGGCACGGTCGACGCGCGACACAAGCCCGCGGAACTCCTCGTCGGCGCGAGCAGCGTCGCCAGCGTCCACCGCGTCCTGGAGGCGGCGGAACCAGGTCTTGACCTGCGACACGCGACGGCGGTTCTCGAGCCGCTCACGGGCAGTGCGCTGGATGCGCTTCTTCTGCGAGGCAATATTGGCCATGCGGGCGCCTACGATAGCGACCCGGTGCCTGACGACCTTGCCCGCGCGGCGGAGCCTCCCGAAAGCGGCCCCGCCGCTGAGCCGCTGGCCACCGGCCACATCGAGCCTCTCGATCCTGCCGGACGCGGACCCGAAACCGCTGCGCAACGCCGCGGCCGGCTCGCGCTGTCCACGGTCTTCTTCTCCGCGGCCACGGGGGTGTCGCGGATCGTCGGGCTCGTCCGCGAGGTCGTCGCCGCCAACTACTTCGGCGTCACCGGGCCGATGTCGGCGTTCACGATCGCCTTCCAGGTCCCGAACCTCGTGCGCGCGCTGTTTGCCGATGCCGCCCTCCAGGGGGCCTTCGTCCCCGTCTTCACCGAGCTGCTCGAGCAGGGCCGCAAGCGCGAAGCCGTGCACGTTGCGAGCAGCCTGTTCTTCCTGATCACGGTCGTGCTCGGCACGATCACGGCGCTGTTCATCCTGCTCGCGGGCGTGATCATGCCGATCTTCACGCCCGGTTTCAGCCCGTACCTGACGGACCTGACGGTCACGCTCAGCCGGATCATGTTCCCGATCGTGCTGCTGATGGCGCTGACCGGGCTCACGTCCGGGATGCTCAACTCGCTCGAGCACTTCAGCATCCCTGCCCTCGCGCCCGTCGCGTGGAACGTGGTGATCATCGCCTTCCTGACGGTGTTCCGGACGGACTTCGGCGGCGCCGCGCACATCAACGCGTACGCCTGGGGAGTGCTGGCCGGCACGATCGTCCAGTTCCTGATGCCGATCCCGTGGCTGCGCCGCTACGGCGTGGGCATCAAGGTCGCCTTCGACTGGCGCAACCCGTATGTCATCCGCGTCCTCAAGCTGATGCTGCCGGTCACGCTGGCGCTCGGCGTCATCAACTTCGACAACGTCATCAACTCGATCTTCGGGACGCTCGTCTCGAACCAGGCTCCCGCAGCGATCGACCGGGCGTTCCGGATCTACATGCTGCCCCAGGGGATCTTCAGCGTGGCGATCGCGACGATCCTGTTCCCGACCCTCTCGCGCTACGCCACCCGCCGCGACTTCGATGGGCTGCGCGCGACGATGGCGAACGGGATCAGGCTGATCGCGCTGATGCTGATCCCGTCGGCAGTGCTGATGATCGTGCTGGCCGAGCCGATCACGCGCCTGATCTACCAGCGCGGCGCGTTCAACGCGCACGCGACGCACCTGGTCACTACGGCGATGGTCTTCTGGGCGCTGTCGCTGCCGGCGCAGGGCATCAGCCTGCTCTTCTCACGCACGTTCTTCAGCCTGCAGCGCCCGTGGATAACCACCGCGATCGCGGTCGCGAACATGGTCGTCAACGTCGTGCTGTCGGCACTGCTCTACAAGCCGTTCGGCATCGCGGGCATCGTGCTGGGATCGGTCGCCGGCACGTTGACGATGGCGCTGCTCCAGGGCTACCAGCTGAGCCGCCTGCTGCACGGCATCCAGGGCCGCGCCAGCCTGCTCGCGATGCTGAGGATGGTGGGCGCCGCAGCGCTGCTCGCCGCCGTCAGCTACGGCGTGTGGTATGGCCTCGACCAAGCGCTCGGCCGCGCGTTCATCGGCCAGGTGATCTCGCTCGGCCTGGGGATCACCGCCGGCATCGCCGTCTACGCCGCAGCCGTTTCGGCGCTGCACATCGAGGAGGCTCACCAGATCCGCCGCCTCGTTGCAAATCGCTTCGGTCGACGCTCGGGTCCCGACTAGCCTTGAGTTGGGATGTCCCGGCCCGACCAGCACATTCGCAACTTCTCGATCATCGCCCACATCGACCATGGGAAGTCGACGCTGGCCGACCGCATCCTCGAGATCACGGGCACCGTCGACGCGCGCAACCACCGCCCGCAGCTGCTCGACTCGATGGACCTGGAGCGCGAGCGCGGCATCACGATCAAGGCCCAGGCCGTGCGGGTCGAGTACAAGGCGCGCGACGGCCAGACCTACCACCTGCACCTGATCGACACCCCGGGCCATGTCGACTTCACCTACGAGGTCAGCCGCTCGCTGGCCGCCTGCGACGGAGCGCTGCTGCTGGTGGACGCCTCGCAGGGCGTCGAGGCGCAGACCGTCGCCAACACCTACTTGGCGGTCGACGCCGGCCTGGAGCTGATCCCGGCGATGAACAAGCTCGACCTGCCCGGCTCCGAGCCCGAGCGGGTCGCGCGCGAGGTCCAGGAGCTGCTGGGCGAGGAGCCCGACGACATCCTGCGCATCTCCGCCAAGACGGGTGAGGGCGTGGAGGACCTGCTGGAGCAGATCGTGCGGCGCATCCCACCGCCCGAGGGCGACCCCGACGCGCCGCCGCGCGCGCTGATCTTCGACTCCGAGTTCGACCAGTACCGCGGCGTCGTCGCCTACGTCAGGGTGGTTGACGGCGAGTTCAAGAAGAAGGACGCCATCCACGCCATGGCCACCGGCACCGAGGCCGAGATCGACGACATCGGCATCTTCAAGCCCGATATGACGCCGGTCGCCGGCCTCAAGTCCGGCGAGGTCGGCTACGTGATCACGGGTCTCAAGGAGGTCGCCCAGTTGCGTGTCGGCGACACGCTCACGACCAAGGCGAACCCTGCCCGCGAGCCGCTGCCCGGCTACAAGGAAGTCAAGCCGATGGTCTTCTGCGGCCTCTTCCCGGTCGAGACGAACCAGTTCCAGGACCTGCGCGATGCCCTCGAGAAGCTCACCCTGAACGACCCGGCGCTCACCTGGGAGCCGGAGACCAGCCAGGCGCTTGGCTTTGGCTTCCGCTGCGGCTTCCTGGGGCTGCTGCACATGGACATCGTGCGCGAGCGTCTCGAGCGCGAGTACGACCTCGAGCTGCTGGCCACCACGCCGAACGTCGAGTACGAGGTCACGCTGACCGACGGCAGCGAGGTGAAGGTGCACTCACCGGCGGACATGCCAGATCGCGTGCGCATCGCCGAAGTCAGGGAGCCTTACATCCGCGCGTCGATCCTGTGCCCGAAGGACACGGTTGGCGCGGTGATGGAGCTGTGCCAGGAGCGGCGCGGAATCCACGTCGGGATGACCTTCCTGTCCGAGCAGCGCGTGCAGATCCAGTACGACCTGCCGCTGGCCGAGATCGTCCTCGATTTCTTCGACCAGCTGAAGTCGCGCACGCGCGGCTACGCCTCGCTCGACTACGACCTGATCGGCACGCGCCCCGGCGACCTCGTGAAGATGGACATTCTGCTGGCGGGCGACATCGTCGACGCGCTCTCGATGGTCGTGCACAAGGACAAGGCCGATCCCGCCGGCCGCACGCTCGTCGAGCGCTTGCGCAAGCAGATCCCGCGCCAGCAGTTCGAGGTGGCGATCCAGGCGGCCATCGGCACGAAGATCATCGCCCGCGAGTCCGTGAAGCCGGTGCGCAAGGACGTGATCGCCAAGTGCTACGGCGGCGACATCACGCGAAAGCGCAAGCTGCTCGAGAAGCAGAAGGAGGGCAAGAAGCGGATGAAGCAGGTCGGCCGCATCGAGGTGCCGCAGGAGGCCTTCCTGGCCGTCCTCGACCTCGGCGGCGAAAATGGCAAGCGATGACCACGTGCATAGGCAAGACCTACGACCGCTTCGAGTACGAAGTGGGTCGCGAGAAGATCCGCGAGTACGCAAACGCCGTAGGGGAGAGCAACCCCGTCTACTTCGACCGCAAGGCTGCGCAGGACGCCGGCTTCCGCGACGTGGTAGCGCCGCCGATGTTCGCGGTCGTCTACTCGGCCGGCTCGGTCGGCCCCCCGATCTTCGACCCTGAGATCGGGATCGACTTCATGCGCATGGTCCATGGCGGCCAGGAGTTCGTCTGGGGCGAGCCGGTCTGCTCCGGCGACACGATCACCACCACCACGACGTTCAAGGACTTCAGCGAGAAGGACGGGAGGAAGTTCTACGTGTTCGAGTCGGTCTCGAAGAACCAGGACGGCGACGAGGTCGTCCGCGGCACGTGGACGAACATCGTCCGATGAGCGAGCTTCGCGTCACGCCCGACAAGTACCTGCCCTTCCGCTACGCGGGCGCGTCGGGGGACTTCAACCCGATTCACCTGGACCCCGAGCTCGCGCGGGCGGTCGGCTTCCCGGCGAACATCCTCCACGGGCTCTGGAGCATGGCCCAGGTCGCGCGGGCCGCGGTCGAGGCCGGCGGCGGCGACCCGCGCCGGCTCAAGCGGCTCTCGGTGCAGTTCCGGGGCATCGGCCTGCCCGAGGAGGAGATCGTCGTGACGGCGACCGAGAAGGGCGACGGCCTGCTCGATCTGGTCGCCCGGCAGGGCGACCGCGCGATCGTCAAGAACGCCGAAGCCGAGCTCAACTAAACGAATATTCGAGTCTGGGAAAACCTGGTTCCGGGCACCGACTTGCTTGCCATGTCAAGACCGCCGCGCGACTCCAATTGGGAGCTCCTTTCGAACCACGGCAAGGTCCTCGTCTGTGTGGCCCGTGACCCGGACATCCGCGTCAGCGAGATCGCCGACATCGTCGGGATCAAGGAGCGCGCGGTGCAGCGGATCCTGGCCGAGCTGCGCGACGACGGGCTGGTCAGCTCGGAGCGCTTCGGGCGTCGCAATCACTACCGGATCAACCGCACTCGGCGCGTGCCCTGGACCGAGGCGCCGGTTGGAAAGCTGCTCGACGTACTGAAGAACTGACGCTCGCTGCGAAACTCTCCTTGGTGGAGATCAACGAGCGTCAGCGGTTCCTGCTCGAGAAGGTCATCGAGGCGCACGTCGCGCTCGGCCAGCCCGTGGGATCGAAGTGGCTGTCCGAGCAGTCAGACGTGCCCTGGGGCCCGTCGACCGTGCGCGCCGAGATGGCCCATTTGGAGGAGGTCGGGTTGCTGCGCCATCCGCACACCTCGGCCGGCCGGGAGCCGACGGACCGCGGCTACCGCGAGCACGTCGATCAGATGCTGGAGGAGGGCGGGCTGCCCGTCGCCCGGCCGCTTCAGCTGGAGATCTCTCGCCGCGAGCTGGACGACGCGATGCGGGCGGCCACCGAGCAGCTCTCGCAGGTCACCAACCTGCTCGCGATCGTCTCGGCGCCCCCGATCGCCACCTCCACGATCAAGCACATCGAGCTCCTGGCGCTGCAACCGCAGCTCGCGATGATCGTCGTGATCACCTCGACCGGCGGCGTGACGAAGCGCCTCATCCCGTCCAGCCGGCCACTCGACTCCGGTCTGATCGACTGGGCGCGCAGCTACCTGAACGAGGAGCTGGCCGGCATGAACGTCGGGGCCCGGATGATCGCCTCGAAGCTGTCCGATCCGTCGTTCGGCCCAGCCGAGGCGGCGTTCCTCCGGACGCTGTTGCCGACCTTCACCGAGCTCGAGCAACGCTCGGGCGACACGCTTTACGTCGACGGGGCCGCGCGCCTGATGTCCGAGGACCGCGTGCCCGAGCTCTCGCAGCTGAGCGACCTGATGGTGATGCTCGAGCACCGTGTGGCGATGCTGGCGATCCTGCAGCGGGCGCTCGACCAGCCGCGCGTGTTCCTGCGGATCGGCGAGGAGAACGAGCGCTCCGAGCTCAAGTCGCTGTCGATCGTCGCCAGCGGCTACGGGCCGTCGACCCGCCACCTCGGCGCGGTCAGCGTGATCGGCCCGGTGCGCATGGACTACGCGCACGCGATCACGTCCGTGCGCGGCGCCGCTGCGGAGCTGTCGCGCTTCGTCGGGGAGCTCTACGAATGAAGCGCGACGCCTACGAGATCCTCGGCGTCTCCCGCGACGCCTCTGAGCGCGACATCAAGAAGGCCTTCCGCATGAAGGCCCGCGAGCTCCATCCCGACGTCAACCAGGACGACCCCGAGGCCGAGGAGAAGTTCAAGGAGCTCGCCGAGGCCCAGGAGGTTCTGCTCGAGGCCGAGAAGCGCGGGGTGTACGACCGCTACGGCTGGGAGGGCCTGGACTCGCGCGGATACGCGCCGAACTTCCAGGGCTTCGGCTCGTTCGCCGACATCTTCGACGCCTTCTTCGGCGGCTCGGACCCGTTCGGGTTCGGCGGCCGCGGCGGGCCGATGGCGGTGCAGGGCGGCGACGTCGCCGTGCACGTCGAGGTGTCGCTGGTCGAGGCGGCGATCGGCGTGGAGCGCCAGATCGAATACGAGGTCGTCGAGCCATGCGCGCGTTGCAACGGGCGCGGCGCCGAGCCGGGAACGCCGGTCGACACCTGCCGTCGTTGCGGCGGCTCGGGCCAGCTTCAGGCCGTCTCGCGCACGGCGTTCGGCCAACTCGTCCGCACGACCGTCTGCGACGCCTGCGGTGGCACCGGTGAGATCGTGCGCGAGCCCTGCCACGACTGCGCGGGCCGCGGCCGCCGCGCGGTGCGGCGCTCGCTGGCGGTCGACATCCCGCCGGGCATCTCGGACGAGCAGCGGATCCGCCTGTCGGGCCGCGGCCATGCCGGTGAGAACGGCGGGCCGCCCGGCGACCTCTACGTGCTCGTCTCCGTCGCCGACGACGAGCGCTTCGTGCGCGACGGCAACGACCTGGTCACCGCCGTCAACCTGTCGGTCGCCCAAGCGGCGCTCGGCACCACGCTGTCCGTTCCGACGCTCGAAGGCGAGGAGGAGATCGAGGTGCCGGCCGGCACCCAGCCGGGCACCGTCGTCACGTTGAAGGCGCACGGGATGCCGGCGCTCGGGCGGGCGCGGCGCGGCGACCAGCGCGTCGTGCTGAACGTGACCGTGCCGCGCAACTTGACCGAGGAGCAGCGCCTGCTCCTGTCGCAGTTCGACGGGACGCTCACCGAGGACAACCTGCACGAGCACGAGTCGGTGCTGAAGCGCCTGCGCAGGGCTCTTCACTGATCAGGCTCGCGTTCCGGGCGCGGGCCGAGCAGGCCGAGATCGTGCTCGCCGCCCTGATCGAGCTGGCGCCGTCAGGCGTCGAGCAAGTCGACGAGGACGGCGTGACGGAGTTCGCGATCTACGGCGCGCCCGGCGAGCTGCCGGCCTTCCCGGAGGGCGAGGCGGAGGTGGGCGGCGTGGTCGTCCACGTGTCGGGCCGCGAAGTGCCGGACGACTGGGCCGAACGCTGGAAGCGATTCCACCGGCCAGTGCTCGTCGGCGGCCGGATCTACGTGCGTCCGCCGTGGGAGGCCGCGGCGCTGCGGCCCGGCGTCACCGAGGTCGTCATCGATCCTGGCCAGGCGTTCGGCACCGGAACGCACCCGACCACCGCGCTCTGCCTGGAGCTGATGCTGGACCTGAAGCCGCGCGGATCCTTCGCCGACCTTGGCTGTGGCTCTGGCGTGCTCGCGATCACCGCCGCCAAGCTCGGCTTCGCGCCGGTCACGGCCGTGGATGCGGAGCGGCAGGCGATCGAGGCGACGCGCGCGAATGCGATCGCGAACGGGGTCGCTCTCGGCGGAGCCGAGGGCTCCGTCCTCGGCCGACCGCCGGCTGTCGACGTCATCGAGCTGGCCGACCTCCGCAACGCGGCCGCT
>DATBDN010000035.1:0-48631 GCA_036269895.1 Thermoleophilaceae bacterium | reverse complement strand
CGTGCTCCTGTGCCCGGCCGGCGCTGTCGCCGGGATCGGCGCCCTCGTCCGCGGGGCTGTCGGAGGCGTGGTACTTGCCGCCGCGCATCAGCGACGCGGCCGCGGCGATCAGACAGGCGACGATCGCGAACGCGAACGCCTCGTGCAGACCCGCGCGAAACGGCGCGGAGATCAGGTGCGGGAAGAACGAGTGCCCGACGAGCGTCGCCCGGTTCGCCGGTGACAGCGCGCTCAGCGCGTGGGCGCCAACGAGATGCTGAATCGGGTTGTAGCCGAGGAACGCGGCGAACAGGATCGACACGGGCGGCAGGTGCGCGACGCCGGCGGCTGTCGCCGCGGCAACGCCGTGCGCCTTCAGGCCGGCGGTCATCGCGGAGGGCAGGCTGGAGGACAGGCCGAAGATCATCAGCGTGAAGAAGATCCCGATCGAGAGCACCTGGGCGGAGTTCTGGAAGGTCTGGTTCATGCCCCCGCCTGCCCCCCGGTCGGTCGCCGGGAGGCTGTTCATCACCGCAGCGCGGTTGGGCGAAGCGAACATGCCCATAGAGACGCCGTTGAGAAACAGGATCGCGGCGAACAGCGGATAGGGGAAGTCGATCGGCAAGAGCGCGAGCAGGAAGAAGCTGAGCGCCGCGCCGAGCATCCCGCCGGTCGCGAACCAGCGCGCGCCGAAACGGTCGGACAGGAAGCCCGAGGTCGGGCCGGCAAGGAGCATGCCGACGATCAGCGGCAGCATGTAGATCCCCGCCCACAGTGGCGTTTCCGTGAAGTCATAGCCGTGCTGGGGCAACCAGATGCCCTGCAGCCAGATGATCAGCATGAACATCAGGCCCCCGCGCGCCACCGCCGACAAGAAGGTTGACAACGTGCCAAACGCGAACGCGCGGATCCGGAATAGCGGCAGCCGGAACATCGGGTCCTCGACGCGGCGCTCGATCCGCGTGAAGGCCGTGAGGCTCGCGATGCCGGCTGCGAACAAAACCAGCACCCGGGCGCTGGTCCAGCCGGTCGCGTGCCCGCCGGCGGGCCGGATCCCGTAGGTCACCGCAACCATCAGGCAGACAAGCCCGACGGCGAAGGTCACGTTGCCCCACCAGTCGATCGGCCGGCGCCGTGGCTCGCTGCGCTCCTCGAGCTTGAGGTAGGCCCAGACCGTGCCGAACAGCCCGACCGGGACCGAGATCAGGAACACGAGCCTCCAGTCGATCGGCGCGAGCAGGCCGCCGAGCACGAGCCCGACGAACATGCCGCTGACGCCGACGATGTTGTTGATGCCGAGCGCCATTCCGCGCTGGTTCGCCGGGAACGCGTCGGTGATGATGGCGGCTGCGTTCGCCAGCAGGCAGGCGCCGCCGATGCCCTGCACGATCCTGAAGACGATCAGATAGCTCGCGCCCGCGCCGCCCGTCATCCAGTCGACGGTCAGGAACAGCGACGCGACCGTGTAGACGACGAAGCCGAGGTTGTAGATGCGGACGCGGCCGAACATGTCGCCGAGCCGGCCGAGACTGACGATCAGCACGCTCGTCACGACCATGTAGCCGAGGATCATCCAGAGCAGGTAGAAGCTGTTCGACGCCGCGAGCGGATCGAGGTGGATGCCGCGGAAGATGTCGGGCATGGCGATCAGCGTGATCGACGCGTCGAGCGTCGCCAGCAGGACGGCGAGCGTCGTGTTCGACAGGGCTATCCACTTGTAACGGTCCTCCACGTCAGTGGGAAAATATACAGGCAAACTGCACAGTTTGCCTGTACGTATCTGGTTATAGTCACCCGCATGACCGAGGCGCCTGACCCCGCCGCGCTCGCCAGTGAGCTGCGCGTGGCCCTCGGGCAGCTGGCGCGCCGGCTGCGAGCGGAGCACGGCTTTCCCATCCACCACGGGGCGGTGCTCGGGCGGCTCGATCGCGAGGGTGCACGCAGCATCGGCCAGCTCGCGACCGCGGAGCGGGTCCGCCCGCAGTCGATGGCGCAAACGGTCCAGGAGCTCGAGCGGCGCGGCCTTGTCGCGCGGCGAACCGACCCGAATGACCGTCGCAAGGTGCTCGTGGAGCTGACGGCCGAAGGCCGCGCCGCGCTCGAGGCCGATCGCCGCCACCGCGAGGGCTGGCTGGCGGAGGGGATCGCCGACGACTTGACGGCGGCGGAGCGCGCGACGCTGACACGCGCGCTCGACCTGCTCAGGCGGCTGACCGAGCGTTAGCTAGAGCCTGCGCGCGCCCTCGAAATGGGAGCCCCAGTAGCCGCTGCGGATCGTGTGAGTCATCACACCGTGCGTCGTCGCCGACACCGCCGTGGATGCGCTCGTCGCGATCCCGACATCCGAGGCGCCCGCACCCGCTGTGTTGAAGAAGACCAGGTCGCCCGCCTGGATCGCGCCCGCCGACACCGCGCTGCCCATCCCGTACTGCGCGTACGAGCTGTGCGGCAGGCTGACTCCCGCCTGGCGGAAGGCCCACATCACCAGTCCCGAGCAGTCGAAGCTGCTGGGGCCGGCGGCGCCGTAGCTGTACGGGGCGCCGACCTTCGACAGCGCCGCTGAGACCGCGCTCTGCCCCTTCGACGAGGCCGGTGCAGTGGTCGACGGCGATTCGGCGCCACCGAGTGCTTTCAGGACGGCCGCGTCCGGCTGCCCGTCCACTGCCAGGCCGTGGCTCGCCTCGAAGCTGCGAAGCGCGGCCCTGGTCTGCGGGCCGATGACCCCGTCGGCAGTCACGCCGAGCTTGCTTTGCATCGCGCGGATTGCCGTGGCCGGAAGCCCGGTGGGCGCGCTCGCGCTCGGCGCGCTTGCGCCGGGTGCCACCTGCTCCAACGCGGCCCGCGTCAGCGGTCCGACCAGGCCGGTCGCCGGTACGTGGTGCGTGCGCTGGAACGCCCGCACGCTCTGCTCGGTCTTCGCCCCGAAGATGCCGTCGGCCGCGATGCCGAGCTCACGTTGCAGCTCACGCACCGCGGGACCCCGAGAGCCGCGCACCAGGTTGCCCACATCCGCACTGGCCAGGCCCGCCGCCGGCCCGCTGAGCGCAGCCGTCGTGAGCGCCAGCGATATCCGTGACCGCCCGCTGGCGAGCACACGCGGCTGACGGCGCACCAGCCGTCGGCGGCGGGACCGCTCGAGCGACGCCTCCCAGTAGCGCAGCTCGACCAGGTCCCGATTCCCAGGCGGATCGGCGAGGATCCCCCAGCCGTCATTTGGGCATGGCAGCAGTCGACGTGCCGGCGTCGCGTCAGGCAAGGCGCTCTCCTTTTGTGGTCTGGCTTCGTCGCCTACGGAGTTAGCTGACGGGCTCGCGCCGACGCGCTATCCCGCGCTGACCGCCCCAGGTGGTCACGCGGAAATTCGCCCCAGAGCCGGCACGCGGCCGACTCAATTGGTTCCCCCGCTCTCGGCGCCCGGAGGCACCGAGATTCGGCAGCGGCGGACCGTAGCAAGGCCTTCGGCGGGACGCGCCCCTGATGCTCTACGAGACCGTCGCGATCGACGCCCGCTGCCGGGCGCCGTGATGCTCGTGCTCCCACTGCAGATGCGAAAGCTCGTCCGGCGGGTCACCGCGTAGCAGCCAGCTTCCATCGTCCTGGCGCATGACCAGGCCGCTGCGCGACACAGCTTTGAGCGCCGTCGTCACCGACGCACGCTGGCAGCCGACGAGCTGTCCCAAAACCTGGTGGGTCAGGCCCAGGGGCAGGACGATCCCGCGCGGCGTCACGCGCCCCCAGCGTTCGGCCAGATGCCAGAAGAGAACCAGCAGCCGCGTTTCGACCGGTGACAACTGCAGCAGTGCCTGGTGCACCCCCATCCGGTGCGTCCGCCGCATCGCCCGCTCCAGCAGCGTCGCCGTTACCTGCGGCCAGTCGACCAGCGCACGCGCGAATGCGCCGTCGAGGCGGGCCATCCACACCGGCGAGAGCACGTGCCAGAAGACGCGGTAGTGCACGAGAGCGTCGTCGTTCGCCGCCAGCCACGGCTGGATCACGTCGCCCTCGCCGAGCAGCTCTGTCGAGACGTTGCCGGCCAGCACGAGGTCGCGCGCGATCAGCCCGTCCAGGATCAGGTAGCCCAGGTGGCCGCGGCTGCCGTCGGCCGGAACCTCGCAAACCCCGGGAGCCAGCGACCTCACCGGCGCGACAAGTCGCCGCCGCGCCTCCGCGACCTGTTCGGGAGGTACGCGCAGGCCGAGTTCGCGATCGACCTCGAGCACCCGGACAGTTGTCGCTGTTGCAGCCAAGACTCCCCCGGCCGCCGACGCTAACCCGATCCGGGGGCGGTTTCAACGCGACGTTGGAAATCAACTCCGTATGTCCCCCTTGCGCCCCGGCGGGCGTACCTTCCGGCCTTCGCGCACGATGCGGGGAGAGGAGTGAGGCCTGTGTGCCTCGCAATTCCTGGGCAGATCATGGAGATCGTCGACGAGCCGAACCGGCTCGCGAAGGTTGACGTCGCAGGCGTCCACCGGAACGTCAACATCGGCCTACTCGATGCCGACGGCACCGAGGCCGGCCCCGGCGACTGGGTCTTGATCCACGTCGGCTTCGCGATCTCGAAGGTCGACGAGGAGGAGGCCCGCGCCACGCACGAGCTGCTCGAGCGGATGGGCGCCGAGTACGAGCAGGAGCTCGAGGAGCTGAAGGCGAGCGTGATCGAGTGAGCGGCTTCTGCGGCTACGACCACTGCATCACCTGCTCCGACGAGGGCGTGCCGATGAAGGTGCTGGAGCTCGACGACGCGCGCGGCGTCGCGCTCTGCGAAGACGAGGCCGGCAAGCACTCGACGGTCGAGACGGCGCTCGTCGACGGCGTTGCCCCCGGCGACGAGCTGCTCGTGCACGCCGGCGTCGCACTGCTCCGGATGGAGACGGCCGCTTGAGGTTCGTCGACGAGTTCCGCGATGCCGAGCTGGGCCGCGCGGTGGCGGGCGAGATCCTCGCGTCAGTCGAGCCGGGCCGCCACTACAAGCTGATGGAGGTCTGCGGCGGCCACACGCATTCCATCTACAAGTACGGGGTCGACGATCTGCTGCCGGCGAACGTCGAGCTCGTCCACGGCCCCGGCTGTCCTGTCTGCGTCATCCCGATGGGCCGCGTGGACGACGGGATTGCGATTGCGCACGAGCCCGGCGTGATCTTCACCTGCTTCGGCGACATGATGCGCGTGCCCGGCTCGAACGGCAGCCTGCTCGAGGCGAAGGCGCAGGGCGCCGACATCCGCATGGTCTACTCGCCGCTCGACGCGCTCCGGATCGCCAAGCAGAACCCCGACCGCGACGTCGTCTTCTTCGCGATCGGCTTTGAGACGACGGCGCCGTCAACCGCGCTGACGCTCAAGCGCGCACGCGCCGAGGGCGTCACGAACTTCTTCTGCATGTGCAACCACGTGACGATCGTGCCGCCGCTGCGCGCGCTGCTCGATTCGCCGGACCTGCGCCTGGACGGGTTCATCGGCCCGGGTCACGTCTCGACCGTCGTCGGCGGCCGTCCGTTCGAGTTCATCCCCGCCGACTACGGCAAGCCCATCGTCATCGCCGGGTTCGAGCCGCTCGACATCCTCCAGGCGATCCAGATGATCCTCGTGCAGCTCGAGGACGGGCGCTGCGAGGTGGAGAACCAGTACAAGCGCGTCGTCCCCTACGAGGGCAACCGCCGCGCGCTGGAGGTGATGGCCGAGGTGTTCGAGCTGCGGCCGCACTTCGAGTGGCGCGGCCTCGGGTTCATCTCGCACAGCGGGCTGAAGCTGTCGCCGGACTACGCCGACCTCGATGCCGAGCTGCGCTACAGCGTGCCCGGCGTGCGCGTGGCGGACCCGAAGGCGTGCCAGTGCGGCGAGGTGCTCAAGGGCGTGATCAAGCCGTGGGAGTGCAAGGTCTTCGGCACGGCGTGCACGCCGGAGCGCCCGATCGGCACCTGCATGGTCTCGAGCGAGGGCGCCTGCGCCGCCTACTACAACTTCGGGCGCTTCGCCCGTGAGCGCGAGGTGGTGTGAATGGCCGAGCCGGCCGCTGTCAGCGAACGCGAGCAGCGGATCCTCGGGATCATCGAGACCGCACGCGCGAAGCGGGGAAAGTTCCGCGACAAGCATGTGACGATGGCGCACGGCGCCGGCGGCAAGGCGACCCAGAGCCTGATCGAGGGACTGTTCGTCCCGGCCTTCGGGGGCGAGACGCTGGCTGCGATGGCGGACGCCGGCAGCGTCCAGGTCGACGGCACCGAGTTGGCGATGACGACCGACTCGTTCGTCGTGAAGCCGCTCACCTTTCCCGGCGGGTCGATCGGCGACCTGGCGGTCAACGGGACCGTCAACGACCTGGCCGTGGCGGGCGCCGAGCCGCTCGCCCTGACGCTGTCGCTGGTACTCGAGGAGGGGCTCGCGGCGGACGAGCTCCGCACCCATGTCGAGGCGATCGCGGCGGCGGCGAACGCCGCGGGCGTCGAGATCGTCGCCGGCGACACCAAGGTCGTCGAGCGCGGCCACGCCGATGGGATGTACGTCTGCACCACCGGAATCGGCCGGCGCGATCCGCGCGCTCGCCTCTCCCCGGACGCGATCCGCCCCGGCGACCGCATCCTGCTGTCCGGCACCGTTGGCGAGCATGGCACCGCGATCATGCTCGCGCGCGGCGAGTTCGAGCTCGGCGCGGAGATCGAGTCCGATACACGCTCGCTGTGGCCGGTCGCGGATGCGCTGCTCGAAGCGGCCGGACCGGCGCTCCACTGCATGCGCGACGCCACCCGCGGCGGCGCCGCGTCCGTGCTGAACGAGCTGGCGCGCGCCTCCCGGGTCGCGATGCTCGTCCGTGAGGCGGCGGTGCCGGTCCATCCAGCGGTCGCCGGCGCCTGCGAGCTGCTCGGCATCGACCCGATGTACGTCGCGAACGAGGGAAAGCTGGTGGCGTTCGTCGCGGCTGAGGCAGCGGACGACGCGCTCGCGGCGCTGCGCGCAGTGCCGGGCTGCGAGGCCGCCGCGGAGATCGGCGAGGTCAAGACGGAGCCGCCGGGCATGGTGCTCGTTCAGACCAGCTTTGGCGGCAAGCGGGTGATGGATCAGCTGGTTGGCGACCCACTGCCGAGGATCTGCTGAGGCGCGGTGCACGAGCTGTCGATAGCCGAGGCGGTGGTGGCGGTGGCCGACCGTCACGCGGCCGGCCGGCGCGTGGAGGCGGTCGACGTGCAGGTTGGGGCGCTGCGTCAGGTCGTGCCCTCGGCGCTCGAGTTCGCATTCGAGATCGTCACCCAGGGCACGTCGCTGGAGGGCGCGGAGCTGCGGATCGAGACCGTGCCGGCGGTGGGCCGCTGCGCCGCCTGCGGCGCCGAGGGACAGCTCGACTGGTTCCCGTTCGCCTGCACGGCGTGCGGATCCGTCGACATGGAGTTGATCAGTGGTGAGGAATTGCTCGTCGAGGCCATCGAGGTCGACGACGAGCTGGTCACGACGGGAAGGAAGGGCGATGGCTACGGCTAGTGAGCCACAGGCTGCAGGCGTTGACGAGGTGCACATCCTCTGGATCTCGGAGGGGATGAGCTGCGACGGGGACTCGGTCTCCATCACCGCAGCTGGGCAGCCGGGCATCGAGGACGTCCTGCTGGGCGCGATCCCCGGGCTGCCGAAGGTGAACCTGCACAACAAGGTCCTCTCGCCAACGCTGGGCGGCGAGGAGTTCCTCGCGCCCTTCCGCGCGGCGGCCCGCGGCGAGCTCGACAAGCCATTCGTGCTCGTCATCGAGGGTTCGGTCCCGAACGAGAAGATCAGCGGTGAGGGCTACTGGACGTCGTTCGGCAACGACGAGGCAACGGGCGAGCCGCTGACGCTCAACTGGTGGATCGACCAGCTGGCGCCGAAGGCCTGGGGTGTGGTGGCGATCGGCACCTGCGCCACCTACGGCGGCATTCACGCGATGGCGGGCAACCCGACCGGCTGCATGGGCCTGGCCGACTATCTCGGCTGGGACTTCCGCTCGGCGGGCGGGCTGCCGGTGGTGAACGTGCCCGGCTGTCCGGTGCAGCCGGAGAACTTCATGGAGACGCTGACCTGGCTGCTGTACCAGGCGGCGGGGCTTGCGCCGACGATCCCGCTGGACAGCGCGCTGCGCCCCACGTGGATCTTCGGCAAGACGGTGCACGAGGGCTGCGACCGCGCCGGCTACTACGAGCAGGGCGACTTCGCCCACGACTACAACTCGCCCAAGTGCCTCGTGAAGATCGGGTGCTGGGGCCCGGTCGTGAACTGCAACGTGCCGAAGCGCGGATGGATGGCCGGCATCGGCGGCTGTCCTAACGTCGGCGGCATCTGCATCGGCTGCACGATGCCGGGCTTCCCCGACAAGTTCATGCCATTCATGGACGCGCCTCCGGGCGGCGGGGTGTCGTCGACGATCAGCTCGAGCTACGGGCCGTTCATCCGCAAGCTCCGCTCGATCACGAACAAGACGGTGAACAAGGAGCCGAAGTGGCGCCACAACCGTCCGGAGCTCACGACGGGCTACCAGCCGCGCTGGGGCAACTAGGGACAGGAAGAGGGACAGACGATGGCAGTTCGCGAGAGGATCCAGCCCGAGTCCGGCAAGCTCGTCGAGATGGCCTGGGACCCGATCACCCGGATCGTGGGCAACCTCGGCATCTACACGAAGATCGACTTCCAGAACCGCGAGGTCGTCACCTGCAAGGCCACGTCGTCGCTGTTCCGCGGCTACAGCGTGTTCATGAAGGGCAAGGACCCGCGGGATGCGCACTTCATCACGAGCCGCATCTGCGGCATCTGCGGCGACAACCACGCGGTCTGCTCGTGCTACGCGCAGCAGATGGCATACGGCGTCAAGCCGCCGCCGCTGGCCGAGTGGATCGTGAACCTGGGCGAGGCGGCCGAGTACATCTTCGACCACATCATCTTCCAGGACAACCTGGTGTTCGTGGACTTCTGCGAGCAGATGGTGCGCGACACCAACCCGAGCTTGATGGACAGGGCGGAGAAGACCGACGCGCCGCACGCCGAGCTCCACGGCTACCGGACGGTCGCCGACATCATGCGCTCGTACAACCCGTTCACCGGCGAGACCTACAAGGAAGCGCTGCTGATGAGCCGGATCGGGCGCGAGATGATCTGCCTGATGGAGGGGCGCCATGTGCACCCCTCGACGATCTACCCCGGCGGCGTCGGGACGGTCGCGACGCCGACGCTGTTCACCGACTACCTGAGCCGGCTGCTGCGCTGCTTCGACTTCATCAAGAAGGCCGTCGCAATGAACGACGACGTCTTCGACTTCTTCTACGAGGCCCTCCCGGGCTACGAGGAGGTTGGACGGCGGCGCATCCTGCTGGGCTGCTGGGGCGCGTTCAACAACCCGGACCATGTCAACTACGAGTACAAGGACATGGAGCACTGGGGCAACGAGATGTTCGTCACCCCGGGCGTCGTGGTCGACGGCGAGCTCGTGACCACGAACCTC
The DNA here is from genome assembly GCA_036269895.1 of Thermoleophilaceae bacterium. Lineage (GTDB taxonomy): Bacteria > Actinomycetota > Thermoleophilia > Solirubrobacterales > Thermoleophilaceae > DATBDN01. Next base: position 39,198 of record DATBDN010000035.1, on the reverse strand, counting down.
GTCGACATCAACCTGGGGATCCGGATCCTGCTCGGGTCGTCCTACTACGACGACTGGACGAACGAGGAGACGTTTGTCGCGCGCGACCCGCTTGGCAACCCGGTTGACAAGCGTCACCCATGGAACCAGACGACCATCCCGAAGCCGCAGAAGCGCGACCTCGAGGGCGGCAACTACAGCTGGGTGATGAGCCCGCGATGGTACGACGAGCGCACCCAGCACCACCTGGCGCTCGACACGGGCGGCGGCGCGCTCGCGCGGCTGTGGGCGACGGCGCTCGCGAACAAGGTCGACACGCCATACGTGAAAGCGACCGGCAACTCGGTCTTGATCAACCTGCCGAAGACGCCGAACACGGCCGAGCAGACGCTCGAGTGGAAGATTCCGCAGTGGTCGAACGCGATCGAGCGCGACCGCGCGCGGATCTACTTCGTCGCCTACGCGGCCGGGATGGCGATGCACTTCCTCGATCGCGCCTTCACCGAGGTTCGCAACGGTGTGACGAAGACGTTCGAAGATTTCGACGTCCCCGAAGAGGCGATCGGCTGCGGCTTCCACGAGGCGGTGCGCGGCGTGCTCTCGCACCACCTGGTCATCCGCGACGGCAAGATCGCGAACTACCACCCGTACCCGCCGACGCCGTGGAACGGCAGCCCAACCGACTCGTACGGCACACCGGGGCCGTACGAGGACGCGGTCATGGGCCAGCCGATCTTCGAGGAGAACGACGCCGACAACTTCCGCGGCATCGACGTCATGCGCGCGGTCCGCTCATTCGACCCCTGCCTGCCGTGCGGCGTGCACATGTACCTGGGCAAGGGCAAGACGATCAGGAAAGTCCATTCGCCGATGTTCGGGGAGGCGAACGGAGGGCACTGAGCGTTGGAGCAGCCGCAGGCAGCGGAGCTCGTCGGACGGGCGGAGCAGCTGCTCGAGCAGCTCGAGCAGCTCCCCGACGGGCCCGCCCACGAGACGGCGATGGAGACGATTGCCGCGCTGCTCGACCTCTACGGCGAGGGATTCGAGCGGATCGTGGCGGTGATCGCCGAGCGCGACACCGGCGAGCTGGCCGCGGCGCTCGTGGACGACGAGCTCGTCTCGCACCTGCTGCTGCTGCACGGGCTGCACCCGATCCCGCTCGAAGCTCGCCTGGCAAGCGCGCTCGACGAGGTGCGTCCATACCTCGAGTCGCATGGCGGCAACGTCGAGCTGCTGGGCATCGAGCAGGGAACGGTGCGCCTGCGGCTGGAAGGCAGCTGCAGCGGCTGCCCGTCGTCGACCGTGACGCTGAAGCTGGCGATCGAGGAGGCGATTCACCGGGCGGCGCCGGAAGTCCTGGACATCGTCGCCGAAGGTGTCGAAGAACCTGCGCCGGCGCTGTTGCAGATCGAGATCCCGGCTTCGATGCGCAACGGGGACGGCGACGCATGGGCGATGGCCGGCGGACTCCCGGACCTCGACGGCGAGCCGCTTCTGAAGGAGATTGCGGGCGAGCAGCTCGTGTTCCTGCGCGTGAACGGCAGCGTCTATGCGTATCGGCCCGCATGCCCGTGCTGCCACGAGTCGGTCGCGGGCGGGGCCCTCGAAGGCACCCACCTCACCTGCCCCGCCTGCGGCGTCCACTTCGACGTGATGCGCGCCGGCCGCTGCCTCGACTGGCCGCAGTACAACCTCGAGCCGGTGCCGCTGCTGGTCGACGAGGCCGGGCTCGTACGCGTCGCGCTGGGGGCGGCGGCCTGACGCGATGGCGCCGCTCGCCTCCCCGCGATTGCAGCGCCTGGCGCAGCGGCCACAGCAGCCGCGCGAGCAGCCGCAGGAGGAGTGCGAGCTGTGCGGGCGGCCGATCCCGCCGGAGCACCGCCACGTGCTCGACCTGGAGGACCGCAACCTGCTGTGCGCCTGTCGCGCGTGCGCGCTGCTCTTCGATAGGCGTGCGGCCGGCGGCGGGCACTGGCGGCTCGTCCCCGAGCGGCGTCTGCGGCTCGAGCAGTTCCAGATGCCGGACGAGCTGTGGGAGCAGCTGCGTATCCCGGTCGACATGGCCTTCTTCTTCCACAACGCGAGCGCGGGGCGGGTGATGGCGTACTACCCGAGCCCGATGGGACCGACGGAGTCGGAACTCGAGCTGGACGCATGGGGCGACCTCGAAGCCGCAAACGAGGTGCTGCAGACGCTCGAGCCTGACGTCGAGGCGCTGCTCGCCAACCGCGCCCGCGGGCAGCGCCGCTACTGGCTCGTCCCGATCGAGGAGTGCTACGCCCTCGTGGCGGTCATTCGCACGCGCTGGCGCGGTTTCAGCGGCGGCCGTGAGGTCTGGGACGAGCTCGAGCGCTTCTATGCAGGGCTGGATCAGAAGTCGAAGCCCGCGCCTGCCGGCGCGGTTTGAAAGGAGGTCCTGATGGCACCGAAGTTCGGGAAGGGCGCCCCGGGTCCCAAGCAGGACTTGAGCGCGCACACCCCCGGGATCAAGCAGGGCAACTCGAGGGGCAACTACGACAAGCAGTCGGGCCATCTGCCCGACGGGCGTTCGAACGCGCGTCGCTCGACGGGGATCAACCCCGAGCTCGAGGACCCGATCGATCCCAGCATGCCGAACCTCTCCCCGGGCTAGATCGGATGAGGCCGACGGTGGCAGACCAGCGCGCGGCTCCGAGCCTGGCGTTCGCGATTGACAACGCCCGCGCGGTCGAATACGCCGCGGTGGCGACGCTCGCGTTCGACCTGCGGGTCTCGAGCACGCGCCCCGTGCGGGCGCTACAGCTGGACGTGCAGCTGCAGATCGCGGCGCGCCGGCGCTCGTACGACGAGCCGGAGCAGGAGCGCCTGTGGGAGCTGTTCGGTACGCCGGACCGCTGGTCGGACACGCTCCGCACGCTGCCGTGGCTGCGCGCGAGCCTGGCGGTCCCACCGTTCGCGGGCGAGACGCTCATCGAGCTGCCGGTCGTCTGCACCTATGACCTGGAGGTCACGGCGGCGCGCTACTTCGCCGCCCTCGTGGACGGCGTGGTGCCGCTCGAGTTCCTGTTCAGCGGCGCCGTCTTCTACGCCGACGACGGCGGGCGGCTGCAGATGGTGCGCATCGACTGGGACAGCGAGGCCCAGTATCGGATGCCGGTCGCCGTGTGGCGGGCGGCGATCGACCGCCACTTCCCGGACAGCGCGTGGTTGCGGCTGGGTCGCGAACCCTTCGACCGGCTGCAGGGCTACAAGGCACGCCGCGGTCTGCTGACAATCGACGAGGCGGTCGAGCTGCTGCTGGACGAGGCAGGGGCGTAGCCGATGGATCCCGTGCGCGCGATCACCGACGCCGTGCTGTACGAGGGCTACATCCTCTGGCCGTACCGCCGCTCGGCGCTGAAGAACCAGCGGCGCTGGGGATTCGGCGGCGTCTATCCGCGCGGCATGGACGCAGAGCGGTCGCTGATGCGCGTCGAGTGCCTGCTCGAGGCGAGCGACGACCCGGCCGTCGACGTGACGGTGCGGTTCCTGCAGGTGGTGCAGCGCGGCGTCGTAGATGCGCGCGGTGAGCCGGTCGAGGAGCTCGTGGTGGATGGCGAGCGCCATCTCGCGTGGGACGAAGCTGTCGAGCGGGAATTTCGGCTGCGCGGCGGAGGCGCGACCCCAATCCACGTCGATGCCGGCTCCTCCAAGGAGCGGCTCGGGGAAGCCGGCGCGATCGTGCGGCGCTGGGAGCAGCTCGATGGGCAGATCGACTGCAGGCTCGAGCGCCTCGACGCGGGCCTGCATCGCGTCACGCTGACGATCGCGAACACGGCGAACGCGGGTTCCGACGACCGCCAGCGGCTGCTCGCGCGGACCTTCTGCTCGACCCACGCGATGTTGCATGCGAGCGCCGGCGCGTTCGCGTCGCTGGCCGACCCGCCCGAGCGGCTGCGCGGCGCGGCAGCTGCCTGCCGCAACGAGGGCGCTTGGCCGGTGCCCGTCGGGGACCCGGACGACTTCACGACGATGCTGGCGTCGCCGATCATCCTCGAGGATCACCCCCGGATCGCCCCCGAGAGCCCGGGCGACCTGTTCGACGGCGGCGAGATCGACCAGATGCTCGTGCTCAACATCCTGAGCCTGACCGACGCGGAGAAGGCCGAGATGCGCGCGTCCGACCCGCGCGCCCGCGCGATCCTCGAGCGCACCGAGGCGCTCACGCCGGAGGAGCTGATGCGCCTGCACGGGACCATCCGCGAGTTCGCGGAGGTGCGACGGTGACCGACCGCGGCTACTGGGAAGAGCTCGAGCGGCCGGCGCCGGACTCGGTGGCGATTGGTGGCGCCGAGCTGCGTGCCGGCAGCCGCGTGCGCCTGCGCCCGCGGGCAGGCGGCGACGTCTTCGACTTGGCGCTCGACGGGCGGACGGCGGTGATCGAGGGGATCGAGCAGGAGCTCGACGGCGGCCTGAAGCTGGCCGTGGTGATCGAGGACGATCCGGGTGCCGATCTCGGCTATGCGCGCCAGCCGGGTCACCGCTTCTTCTTCGCGCTCGATGAGGTCGAGGTCGTCGGCGATGAGGCGGCTCCAACGCCCGAAACTGCCCGCCGCATCCTCGTCGCCGGCATCGGCAACGTCTTCCTCGGCGACGACGGCTTCGGCGTTGCGCTTGCCGGGCGCCTCGCCCAGCGCGAGCTGCCGCCGGGCGTCGCGGTCGTCGACTTCGGCATCCGCGGCATGGACCTGGCGTACGCGATGCCGGACTACGACGCGGTCGTGCTGCTCGACGCCACGCCGCGCGGCGAGGCTCCCGGGACGATCTACGTGATCGACGCCGACACAGACGACGTCGGGGCGCCTGCTGTGGACGGCCACGGGATGGATCCCGTCAACGTACTTGCGCTCGTCAAGACGCTTGGGAATGAGCCTCCGCGCACGCTCGTCGTGGGCTGTGAGCCGGCGACGCGTCTGACGCTCGACGACGACGACCTGGTCGCCGACCTGTCGGAGCCGGTGCGGCTCGCGCTCGACAGCGCCGTCGGGGTTGTCGAGTCACTCCTTGCCGACCTTGTAAACGAAGAACACCAGGAGGTGGCCAAGTGAGCCCCGGACGGATCTTCCTGCTCGTCCTGCTCGCACTGATCGGCGTCGCGATCGCTGCGCAGATGCCGGAGCTTCGTCGCTACATGAAGATCAGGTCGATGTAGGAGGCGCGTATGCACCGGACCAAGGTCAGGATCGTCGAGGACGCACTCGACGCCAACAACACGATTGCGCGTGCAAACCGCGCCGACTTCGATGCCACCGGCGTCGCCGTGGTCAACCTGATGAGCGCGCCCGGCGCCGGGAAGACGATGCTCCTGGAGCGTGCGCTGCCCGCGCTGGACGGCGTGCGCGTCGGCGTGCTCGAGGGTGACGTTCAGGGCAGCTACGACTCCGACCGCCTGGCGTCGCTGCACATCCCGGTGACGCAGCTGAACACGGACGCGGGCTTCGGTGGCGAGTGTCATCTGGACGCGAACATGGTCCGCTCCGCGCTGGGGGCTCTGCCGCTGGAGGACCTGGACCTGCTCGTGATCGAGAACGTCGGGAATCTCGTGTGCCCGGCGGAGTTCCGCGTGGGCGAGGACGCGCGGGCGATGGTGGTGTCAGTGACCGAAGGCGAGGACAAGCCGCTCAAGTACCCGCTGATGTTCCGGGCCTGCGAGCTGGTAGTGGTCAACAAGCTCGACCTGCTGCCGCACATCGAGTTCGATCTGGACAAGCTGCTTTACAACATCGAGGCGGTGAATCCCGGCGTCGAGACGATGCTGCTGTCGGCGCGCACCGGCGGCGGAATCGGCCAGTTCGCAGCGTGGCTGGGCTCGGTGGCGGCGCGGGCGGATGCAGCGCACGAACACGCGCATCGGCACGACCACGCGCATCCACACGACCACGTGCACGCATCGGACGGGGCGCACGCATCGGCATGACGCCGGCGACGACCAGCGTCGCCGCCGACCGGCTTGATGCGCTGCTCGCGGAGCGCACGCGGGCCAATGGCGCATTCTTCGAATCCGAGGCCGAGCGCCTCGCGCGCCTCTGTCATCGCATGGCCGAGCGGTTTGCGCGCGGCGGTCGGCTCGTCGCCTTCGGCCATTCGCCCGCAGCTCGCTCGGACGTCCGTCACGTAGCGGTCGAGTTCGTCCATCCAGTGATCGTCGGCAAACGAGCACTTCCCGCGATCGGGCTCGCCGCCGAGGGCGGCCCGCTGGCGCGCCAGGTGGACCTTGTCGCCGAGGCTGACGACATCGCCATCGCGTTCGGCGCCGGCGATCCGGACGGCGAAGCGGCGGACGCGATCGCGATCGCGCGCGATCGCGGCTGCCTCACGATGGCGTTCGCCCCTGCAGGGGCCGAGTGGGAGTTCGTGCCGCCCAGTGCGGACCCGTCCGTGCGGCAGGAGCTGGTCGAGACGCTCTACCACGTCCTCTGGGAGCTGGTGCATGTCTTCTTCGAGCATCGCGGACTGCTCGAGGGCCGCGAGGCGCGGGCGGTCCACGACACCGGCGCCTCGTCGTTCCTCTATCCGTTCCTCGCGGAGCAGGAGCACGACCTCGATGCGGTCGTCGACGACGTGCGTCGTTCCGTGCTGCTCAAGGCGGACGAGATCACCATGCTCAGGGAGCAGACGCTGACGGCCAACGCCCGAGAGCTGCTCGCGGCCGCCGCCGGACTGCGGCGCGACCTGGATGCCGGTGGCAAGCTGCTTGCGCTCGGGAATGGCGGCTCGGCCACGGACTCGATGGACGTCGTGGCCGACTTCCGCATTCCGCCGGATTCGCGCTGGCCCGCCCGCCGCGCGCTCGACCTGACGGAAGACTCGGCGATCCTGACAGCGCTCGCCAACGACATCGGCACCGACGCGATCTTCGCACGCCAGATCATCGCCTACGGCCGAGCCGGCGACGCCGTCCTGGCGCTGTCGACGAGCGGCAGCTCCACCAACGTGATCGCAGCGCTGGCGGAGGCGCGCAACCGCGGGTTGCGCACGGTCGCGATGGTCGGCTACGACGGCGGCCGTGTCGCGTCCGAGCGACTGGCCGACCATGTGGTGGTCACCCGCTCCGAGCACATCCCGCGCATCCAGGAGGCACAGGCGAGCGCCTATCACGCGCTGCGCGAACTGGTAGAGCTGGTCGAGCGGTGAACGCCGTGGCCGGTCGCGAGCGCAGGCGCGTGCGCGCGCGAATCGCCGGCACGGTGCAGGGCGTCGGCTTCCGGCCGTACGTCTACCGGCTCGCGAACGATCTCGGCCTCGACGGCTACGTGCTGAACGACCCCGACGGCGTGGTCGTCGAGGTCGAGGCGGAAAGCACCGCCGTCGATCGCTTCTTCGACCGACTGGCGCCCGAGGCGCCGCCTTTGGCGAGCGTGGAGCGCGTGGCCATCGAGGGCATCGACGCGACGGGCGAAAGCGGCTTCGCCATTCGCACGAGCCCGCGCGGCGGCGAGCCCCACGCAGCGGTGACAGCGGACAGCGCGACCTGCGACGACTGCCTGCGCGAGCTGTTCGACCCGGCCGACCGCCGCTACCGCTACCCGTTCACCAACTGCACGAACTGCGGGCCGCGCTTCACGATCGTCCGCGGAATCCCTTACGACCGGCCATACACGACGATGGCGGGCTTCGAGATGTGCCCGGCGTGCCGCGCCGAGTACGACGATCCGGGCGACCGCCGCTTCCACGCGCAGCCGAACGCCTGCCCAGTCTGCGGACCGAAGGTGCGCCTGATCACGGCAGATGCGCGGGACCAGGCGGATGCGCCCGCGAGCGCGCATCCGGCCGGCGGCGCGCAGCCGCCGGATCCCATTCGCGCCGCCGCCGACGCCCTTCTCGGCGGCGCCATCCTCGCCGTCAAGGGGATCGGGGGGTTCCACTTGGCCTGCCGCGCCGACGACGAAACCGCTGTCGCGACGCTTCGCGCCCGGAAGCATCGCGAGGACAAGCCGTTCGCGCTGATGGTCGCGTCGGTAGACGAAGCTCGCGAGCTCGTCGAGCTGACCGCGGCCGACGAGGCGCTGCTCGTGGCGCATGAGCGCCCGATCGTGCTCGCGCCCCGCAAAGCCGTCGCCGGCGTCGCCCGCGCCGTGGCGCCGCGCTCCCGCGAGCTCGGAGTGCTGCTTCCTTACTCCCCTCTCCACCGCCTGCTGCTGGCCGACACCGGCACGCCGCTCGTGATGACCAGCGGCAACGTCTCGGATGAGCCGATCGCCTACCGCGACGACGACGCCCTCGAACGCCTGCACGGCATCGCCGACCTCTTCCTCGTGCACGACCGGCCGATCCAGACGCGCACCGACGACTCCGTCGCGCGCACCGTCGCGGTCGGGCCCGCGCAACGCCCGATGTTCGTCCGCCGCTCCCGCGGATATGTCCCGGCCAGCCTGCCGCTGCCGGTCGCCCCAGAGCGGCCGCTGCTCGCGTGCGGCGCTGAGCTCAAGAACACCTTCTGCGTCGCAAAGGATGACCGCGCCTGGGTGTCGCACCACATCGGCGACCTGGAGAACTGGGAGACGCTCAGCTCGTTCACGGAGGGCATCGACCATTTCCAGAATCTCTTCGCGATCGAGCCGCAGGTGGTGGCGCACGACCTCCATCCGGAATACCTGTCGACCAAGTACGCGGTCGAACGCGACGACGTCGAGCTGATCGGAGTGCAGCATCACCACGCACACCTCGCGGCTTGCCTCGCCGAGCACGGCGAGCGGGGGCCGGCCGTCGGCGCCATCTTCGACGGCACCGGCTACGGCCAGGACGGCACCGTCTGGGGAGGTGAGCTGCTGTTCGGCGGCCTGACGTCGTATGAACGCGTCGGGCACCTATGGCCGGTACGGATGCCTGGCGGTCAGGCGGCAATCCGCGAGCCATGGAGGATGGCGCTCGCGTGGCTGACCGAGGCGTACGCGGCCGAGCCGTCGCAGCGAGCGGCGCGTGCCGTGGATACGCGCGTGCACAGCTCGCATCCGGATCCGCCGCAGCCACTCGCCGGCCTGGTCGCGCCGCGTCCATGGCGCGGCGTCGCGGAGCTCCTGGACGCGGACGTCGGCTCCCCCGTCACCTCGAGCATCGGCCGCCTGTTCGACGCCGTCTCGGCGCTCTGCGGGATCTGCGCCAACGTCAACTACGAGGGCCAAGCGGCGATCGAGCTCGAGGCCGCCTGCGATCCGGACGACGACGACGCCTATCCGCTCCCGCTCCTGCAACTCGGCAGGCGCCTGGTCCTCGACGCCCGCCCCACCATCCGCGCCGTCACTGCCGACCTCGCCGTCGCCGCCCCGGCTGCGACGGTCGCCGCGCGCTTCCACAACGGCCTCGCCGACGCGACCGCCCGCGCCTGCGCTGTCGCAGCCCGGCGGCAGCGCTGCCAGACCGTTGTGCTCGCCGGCGGCACGTTCCTCAACCGTCGCTTGCTGGAGCGCGTCGCCGCCACCCTGCATGCGCACCGCCTGCGCGTACTCGTGCCCGAGCGGCTGCCGCCCGGCGACGGCGCGATCTCGTACGGCCAGGCCGCGGTCGCGGCGGCACGCCTGGCGGAGGGGGACCATGTTCGGTCTCGATGACAAGATCGCCGCCCTCGGCGACGGCCATGCGCTGCTGCTCGCGCTCGCTGTCGCGCTGCTGCTGGGACTGCGCCACGCCACCGATCCCGACCATCTCGCGGCGGTGTCGACGCTGATTGCCTCCGAGCGCGACGACGGCACCCGCCGAGCCGGCGTGCTCGGCCTCACCTGGGGCCTGGGCCACGCCACGACTCTGATCGCTTGCGGCGTTCCGATCGTGATCGCCGGCGCCTACCTGCCGGCCTGGGCACGGCAAGGAGCCGAGGTCCTGATCGGGATCGTGATCATCCTGCTTGCGGCGCGGCTGCTGGCGCGCTGGCGCCACGGCCGGTTCCACGCCCACGCGCATCGGCATGGCGACGTCGAGCACCGGCACCTCCATCCGCACGCATCAGATGCAGGCCACGACCACAGGCATGAACCCGCGCCCGTGCTCGGCCGCTCCCCGCTGCAGGCCTACGGGATCGGGCTGGTGCACGGCGTCGGCGGCTCGGCGGGCGTCGGGATCCTGCTGCTCGCCGGGATCCGCGACCACACCGTCGCGCTGGCCGCGCTAGTGCTGTTCGCGCTCGCGACCGCGGTCTCGATGTCGGCGCTCAGTTGGTCGCTCGGCTTTGCGCTCACGCGCGGGCATGCCGTCCAGAAGACACTCAAGCTCGCACCGGCGCTCGGCGCGCTCAGCCTCGCGTTCGGCGTCTGGTACACGCTCGGCGCGCTCGAGATCGTCCGCTACACGCTCTGAGGCGCTTCGCGCGCGGCGTCGAGCCGCTCGACCGGCGGCATCCCGACACCGGCCACGCGGTACGCGTCCGCCTGGTCGAGCGTCTCGCGGCGGAGCAGCTCGTGCGCCAGTGCCTCCAAGCGGTTCCGCTCGCGCTGCAGCAGCGCGACCACCTGCACCTCGGCGGCGTCGATGATCCGCCGCGTCTCCTCGTCGACCAGCTGCAGCGTGACCGGCGACGCGGGCTCGGTGCCGGGCAGGAGGAAGCCATCCTGGCGACCGTTGCCCACGGCCATCGGGCCGATCACCTCGCTCATGCCCCAGCGCCCGACCATGCTGCGGGCGATCTGCGTGAGGTTCTGGATGTCCGACTCGGCGCCGGTCGAGAGGCTGTCGTAAACGACGCGCTCGGCCGCGCGGCCTCCCAGTGCCACCTTGATGCGCGCGATCAACTCGTCGCGCTGGTAGCCGTAGCGGTCGGACTCGGGCGTCGAGAGCGTGACGCCCAGCGCCTGTCCGCGCGGGATGATCGAGATCTTCCGCACCGGGTCGGCACCGGGTGTCAGCATCCCCACGAGCGCGTGACCAGACTCGTGGTAAGCCGTCCGCTCGCGGTCGGCATCCGTCATCACGATCTGGCGCTCGGCACCCAGCAGCATCTTCTCGATCGCGTCGGTGAAGTCCTGTTGCTCGACAGCGCCGTGGTCGCGCCGCGCAGCGAAAAGCGCCGCCTCGTTCACGAGCAGCGCCAGGTCGGCGCCGGTCGCGCCCGGAGTCGAGGCCGCCACCTGCTCGAGGTCGACCGTCGGCCCGAGCGGCACCGAGCGCGTGTGGATCTTGAGGATCTCCACGCGCCCGCCCTTGTCCGGGGGCTGCACGGCGATCCGGCGGTCGAAGCGACCAGGGCGCAGAAGCGCGGGGTCGAGCACTTCGGGCCGGTTGGTCGCGCCCAGCACGATCACGTTCGTCCCCGGCTCGAAGCCGTCCATCTCCGTGAGGATCTGGTTGAGCGTCTGCTCGCGTTCGTCGTTGCCGCCGCTCAGCCCGCCGACGTTGCCCGACCGCGAGCGGCCGACGGCGTCGAGCTCGTCGATGAAGACGATCGCCGGCGCGGCTTCCTTCGCCTGCTTGAAGAGGTCGCGCACGCGCGAGGCGCCCACGCCCACGATCGCCTCGACGAACTCCGACGCCGAGCTCGAGAAGAACGCGGCGTCGGCCTCGCCCGCCACGGCGCGCGCGAGCAGCGTCTTGCCGGTGCCGGGCGGGCCGTACAGCAGAACGCCGCGCGGGATGCGCGCGCCGAGCCGCTCGTAGCGCCCCGGGTTCTTGAGAAAGTCGACGATCTCGACCAGCTCGTTCTCGGCCTCGTCGATCCCCGCCACGTCCTCGAAGGTGACGCGCTGCTCGTCGCGCACGGCGCGCCGCGCGGTCGAGCGGCCGAAGCCGCCGAGCACTCCGCCGGCACCCCCGGCCGCCTGCCGGCGGGCCAGCCAGACGAAGAAGCCGATCAGCAGCAGCGCCGGGGCGAAGCCGAGGATCAGGCTCGGCAGGAATCCGCGTCCGGTGTCGGGCGCCTGCGCGTTCACGACGACGTTCGACTGGTTCAAGAGCTTCGTAAGTGACGCCCGGTCGATGAATGCCGGGATCTGCGTCGTGAAGCGCGTCACGTCCTCGGGCTTGGCGCTGCCCTGCGGGTCGTACTTGGCGGTCTTCTTCAGCTCGCCCTCGAGCGAGTCAGACCGCGAGGTGATCTGCTTGACGTTGTTCGCCTTGAGCTGGCCGACGAAGAACGGCTGGTACGGCACGCGCGTGCGCGACGCCGGCCCGCCGGTGGCGAACGAGAGGATCAGGTTGACCACGAGGATCGCCGCCAGGAAGGTCAGCCAGCCGCGACTGCGCGGGATCATCGGTGGCTTGCCCTGCGGTGGCCGCTGGCCGGAGGACGGCCTCTCTGTGGCGGGAACGGGAGCTGGATCCGGCACTCCCTACTGATGGTACGTTGCAGCAGGGTCCAGTCGAATGACGTCGACACTTTCCAGACCGCTCGGGCGGCTCGTGGCGCGCGGCACGCGCTCGTCGATTCTCGCCTATGGCCACGGCGCGGTGGCCAAGGTCCCGCACCCCTCGACGCCCGCGGGCTGGATCGAGTCGGAGGCCAACTACGCGGACGCGGCTCGCGCGGCCGGCGCGCCTGTGCCTCGGCTGCTCGGAATCGAGCGGATCGACGGACGCCCCGCCAGCCTGTGGGAGCACATCCAGGGGATCTCGATGTGGGAGCAGGTCGTTGCCGACCCCGAAACGAGCGTAGAGCTCGGCCGAATGCTCGCGGACGTTCAGAGGACGCTGTTCGACGTCGTGCCGCCGGTCACGCTTCCGCGCCAGCGCGACCGTGTCGTGAGCAAGATCCGCACTGCGGCGGCGACCATCGATCCCACGCTGATCCGCGCGCTCGATCTCGTGCCGGCGCCCGAGGGCGCTGCGAGGCTCTGCCACGGCGATCTGCATCCGAGCAACGTGATCCTGAGCGACCAGGGGCCTGTGATAGTCGACTGGTTCGACGCCTCGCGCGGCGACCCCGTCGCCGACGTTGCCCGCACGTTGCTGACGCTGCTCGGCGACGGCTCGACGGCTCCGCTTCACCTGCCGGGCTCCGACCGCCGGACCCTCGGCGCACTTACCGGCTCGTACCTGGAGAGTGCGCGCGAGACACTCTCGATCGACGACTCGGTCCTCGAGCGCTGGCAGGCAGTCGAAGCCGTTGCCCGGGTCGCGGAGGGCGTTCCGCGCGCCGCCCTGCTCGAGGTTTGGCGGCAGTTCGAGGCCGCCGGCGGCCGTGAAGCGGGTCAGGCCGCAGCCAGCTGAACAGCCGACCAGAGCTCGTCGAAGATGCCCGCCGTCGCAGCGATCATCAGATCGTCGTTCTCGGGACACGGCAGCTCCACGCGGGCGCCCGCCTCCTCCGCGATCAGGGCTCCGGCCGCACGGTCCCAGATCTCGGTGTCGCGCTGGTAGTAGCCATCCAGGCGACCGCACGCCACCCAGCACAGCTCGAGCGCCGCGGAGCCGAAGCAGCGCACGTCGCGGGCTCGCGACAGCAGGCGCTGCGTGACCTCACCCTGGAGCGAGCGCACGCTGGCCTGGTAGGAGAACCCGGTCGCAACCAGCGCGTCCGGAAGCTGTTCACAGGCGGACGCCGCGATCGGCGCGCCATTGCGCCGCGCGCCGGCGCCGATGGACGCCGAGAACAGCTCGTCGCGCAGAACGTCCACAACCGCGCCGGCCACCAGTTCGCCGTCGATCGCAGCGGCGATGCTCACCGCGAAGACCGGCACGCCGTACAGAAAGTTGATCGTGCCGTCGAGCGGATCGATCACCCACTGCAACCGTTCGCCCGCCCCGCTCGTGCCACTCTCCTCCGCCACCAGTCCGGCCATCGGCGTCTTCTCGTGCAGCAGGCGGCGCACGAGATCCTCGGCGCGCAAATCGGTCTGCGTGACCACGTCCGTGGGCGACGACTTGCGGCCGACAGGATCAGCGCTTCCATACGCGCTCGTCACGACCGCTGCAGCGGCGCGCGCGGTCGCCCCTGCGATCTGTTCGAGCTCGCCCGGCTCAGGGAGCCGCGGCGCCATCACGCCACCAACACGGAGATGTCATGACTCTTCAGGAAGTCAACTGCTTCCGGGTCGACCCGGCTGTCCGTGACCAGCACGTCGATCTCGTCGAACGCCGCGAAGCTGAACATCTGCATGTTGCCGAACTTCGAGCCGTCCACCAGCGCCACCACACGGTGCGCGCACTTCATCATCGCCCGCTTGAGCGTGTGCTCCTCGCGGTATGGCGTCGTCAGGCCATGCTGGAACGAGAGCCCGTCGCAGCTGAAGAAGAGGACGTCGATGGCCATGTGCTGCAAGTCGTCGCTGGTCGTCTCGTCGACCATCGCCAGGCGCTGGACGCGCACCCCGCCGCCGAGGACGGTCAGGTCGCGCAGCCCACGCCGTGCGAGTGTCAAGGCAGTTGTCAGCGAGTTGGTGACCACGTGAACGTCACGCTCGACCGGGAAGACCTGGGCCAAGCGCTGACCGGTCGAGCCTGAATCGATGATCACGGAGCCGCGCTCGGGCACCTCCTGCACCGCCAACGTCCCGATCCTGAGTTTCTCCTCGGAGTTGACCGTGTCGCGAGTCTCGACCATCGGCTCGTGGTTCATCCGCTCGATCGGCACGGCGCCGCCGTGGACGCGGCGAAGCAGCTTCCGCTCCTGCATGTCGGACAGGTCGCGACGGATCGTTTCGGTCGTCACGCCGTAGCGCTGCGCCAGGTCGGCGACGTCGACCGAGCCCTGACGCAGGGCGAGCATGTAGATCGCGTGTTGGCGGTCGTGCTGCAGCCGCGGTTCGGCTGCCGTCACAGCGCGCCTCCCGTTCGCTCGGCACCCGCCGCCTTCTCCATCGCCGCCATCGGGCCATCATCCACGATGCACTCGTAGCTCTGCGCAAACGCCGCACGGAAGCGCTCCGAGCCGCTGACCGCAGACGGGAACACGGCCGAGTAATCGAGGAAGGCAAGCGGGTCCGCAAGCGCCGCGGCGCCGTGCCGGCGTGCGGCGTCGCCTGAAGTGTCGAACGCCTGATCAGCGGGGTCGACGACGCCGAGATAGCGCGCCCACCCGGCGAGCGCCGTCGCGGCACGATCCACCGGCCCCTCCATCTCGAGCTGGCGGGCGATCGTCGGGATCAGGAACGTGGGGAACTTGGCGCTCCCGTCGATGCACAGGCGCGCGATCTGGTCGCGCACGCCCCTGTTCTCGAACCGCTCGAGCACGGACGCGACGTAGTCCTCGCGCGGATGACCCGGGATCGCGTCGAGGGTGGGCATTGCCTCGCGGTACAGGAGCGCCTCCAGGAAGGTCTTGATCGTGGGCACTGCCATTGCCTCGTCCACGAACGTGATGCCGGCCAGAGCCGAAAGGTAAGCCATGGACGAGTGCGCGGCGTTCAGCATCCGGAGCTTGTAGAGCTCCCAGTCGTGGACACGGTCGGTGAACAGCGCGCCCACCGTCTCCCAGGGTGGGCGTCCGGCGGCGAAGTCGTCCTCCACCACCCACTGCCGGAACGGCTCGGCCACGACCGGCCAGCGGTCCTCGATTCCGGTGCTGTCGACCAGCCAGGCGCGGTCCTCGCGGGAGGTGACCGGTGTAATCCGATCGACCATCGAGTTGGGAAACGTGCAGTTGTCCGTGACCCACTCCGCGAGGCCCGTGTCGACGCGGCCCGCCGCCGACAGCGTCGCGCGCCGGGCGGCCGTGCCGTTTCCGGGCATGTTGTCGAAGCTCAGGATCGTCAGCGGGCCGCCGCCCCGCGCGCGCCGCGCCGCGAGGCCGGAGGCGATCCGGTCGAAGGTCGGCGGTGCTCCGTTCCCCGCAGGCTCCGCATAGCCCGCCTCGGTGACCGTCAGTGACAGCACCGCCGTGCTCGACGACGCAATCAGGTTGACAACCGCTGGATCGTCCTTGCCCGGAGCATGCACGAACCCGATGATCGAGCCGATGAGCCGGGCGGACGGCTCGCCGTTCCCTTTCTCGATCAGCGTGTACAGGTAGCCCTGGTCGCGCAGCGTCTCGGCAATCTCCGCGTCCTGCGGGAGCAGGCCCAGACCGACTATCCCCCAGTCGCTGCCCGCCTCGGCGAGGTCGTCGCAGTAGAGCGCGAAGTGCGCGCGGTGGAACCCGCCGACGCCGATGTGGACGATTCGGCCGCGGAGGAGATCCCGGTCGTACGTGGGCACCGGCACGCCGCGGGCCGCAATCTCGGTCAGGTGGCTCGGGCCAGGGCTGATGACAAGGCGTCCGCCCACATCGCCGATCATAAACACAAGACGTACAAAGGAACAAGTGTTGGTTTGTCTGGGTATCTCGCGGTTGGCACTTGACAACCAACATAAACCAACGTTATAAGTCTTGCATTGTGGAGGGACAACCTCTGCCCTCCGCTCAACGCCAAGGGGAGTGAGATGAGAAGGACGATGATTCTGGTGGCGGCGGCCCTGGTGCTCGTCGTCAGCGTCCTTGCGACCGGCTGCGGCGGCTCGTCGAGCAGCAGCAGCTCTTCCTCCGCGAGCAGCGGCGGAACGCCTGCATCGGGGACGAAGGGCGGCACGATCAACGTCGCCATCGTCGACAACCCGCAGATGAAGGACATCGCGAAGCTGACGCCTTCGCTGTTCACAACAAAGACCAACATCAAGGTGAACTACACGATCTTGGACGAGGGCACGCTCCGCCAGGTCACGACGCGCGACGTCGCGGCCGGCGGCAGGCAGTTCGACGTCGCGATGATCGGTCCATACGAGGCGCCTCAGTTCGGCCAGAACGGGACCCTCGTCGACCTCTCGTCGCTGGCCAAGAACGACGCGGCGTACCGGTACAACGACATCATTCCGGCCGTGCGGAATGCGCTGTCGGCGGGCGGCAAGATGTACGCCGCGCCGTTCTACGGCGAATCGTCGTTCCTGATGTACCGCAAGGACATCCTGAAGAAGGCGGGCATCACGATGCCCCAGCACCCGACCTGGCAGCAGGTTGGGCAGATCGCGCAAAAGCTCAACACGCCGCAGATGGCCGGCATCTGCCTGCGCGGCAAGCCCGGCTGGGGTGATCTCGGCGCATCGTTCACCACGGTGCTCAACACGTTTGGCGGCACGTGGTGGTCGGCGAAGCCGGATGGCACCGTCGACAAGGCGATGGTCGACCAGCCGGCGTTCAAGCAGGCGCTGCAGTTCTACGTCAACCTGGTCAAGAACGCCGGCGAGAAGGACGCGGCGAACGACAGCTTCAACGAGTGCCTGACGCAGTATCAGGACGGCAAGGCCGCCATGTGGTACGACGCCACTGTGGCCGCCGGCCTGCTCGAGGCGAACGACAGCAAGGTGAAGGGCAAGAACGGCTACGTCTTCGCGCCGGTCGACAAGACCAAGTCGTCCGGTTGGCTGTGGACCTGGGCGCTCGCGATCCCGAAGACCTCGAGCAAGCAGGACCTCGCCTGGAACTACGTCTCCTTCGCGACGGGCCCGCAGTACCTGAAGGAAGCCGGGTCGAAGATCCCGGGCGGATGGGCAGCACTGCCGCCGGGCACACGCAAGTCGACATACCAGATCCCGCAGTACAAGAAGGCGGCTGAGGCGTTCGCCACGCCGACGCTCAGCGCCATCGCTGCCGCGCCGATCAACAACCCGGGCACGACCAAGCGCCCAGGGCTGCCAGGCGTGCAGTACGTCGGGATCCCGCAGTTCCAGGACGTTGGCAATCAATGCACACAGCAGTTCTCGGCCGTGATCGCAGGCAGGACGTCGATCGACTCAGCGCTGAAGAACTGCCAGGACATCGCCTCGCAGGTTCAGTGAACGTGAAGCGATGAGCACAGCAGCCGCCGGCACCGTAGACGCTTCGACATCGAAGCGCGGAAAGCTCAACCCTCCTCGCCTGAGTGAACCGTGGCGCCGGCGGCTGCCGCTTTTGCCGGCACTGGTCGTGATGATCATCCTGACGCAGGTCCCGTTCGTGATGAGCATCTACTACAGCTTCACGGACTGGCACGTCGTGCCTCCGGGACCCCGCCAATGGGTCGGCCTCGACAACTACAACACGATGCTGCACGACCACTTCTTCGGGGACGCGGTCGTCGTCAGCATCAAGCTGACCGTCATCCCGGTGATCGGCTCGCTGCTGCTGGGCGGAGCCTTCGCGCTCCTGCTCGACCGGAAGTTCTTCGGTCAGGGTTTCATACGCACGCTCCTGATCACGCCGTTCCTGCTGATGCCCGTCGTCGTCGGCCTGATCTGGAAGAACCAGATGTTCAACGACCTCTACGGGGTCATCAACTGGGTGATCGAGAAGTTCGGAGGCTCGTCCGTCGACTTTGTCTCCCGCTATCCGACCTGGTCGATCGCGATCACGCTGATATGGCAGTGGACGCCGTTCATGATGCTGATCATCCTCGCGGGGCTGCAGAGTCAGCCCGCCGATGTACTGGAGGCCGCGAAGGTCGACGGGGCGAGCGCCTGGGGCACCTTCCGTCAGCTGACGGTGTCGCACCTCCGACCGTACATGGAGCTGGGGATCCTGCTCGGGACGATCTACCTGATCCAGGTCTACGACCTCGTCGCGGTGATGACCGGCGGCGGTCCCGGCTCCACGAACGTGCCGTACTTCGTTTTCCAGAAATCGATTGGTGGCGGCTGGGAGTTCGGCCAGGCGTCCGCGTACAGCATCGTTGTCGTCATTGCGTCGATCGTGATCGCGACGATCTCGCTGCGAGTCCTGTCCGGGCTCCTGAAAGGTGAGGAGATCGCATGACTGCGCCTGCAGCCAAAGCGCCGCGAGCGGTTGGGGAGCGCCGCCTGGTCAACGCCGGCTGGGGCCTCGTGGCCTGGATCGTCGGCCTGTTCTTCTTCTTCCCCGTCTTCTGGATGGTGCTCAACTCGTTCAAGTCCGAGCAGGACGCGAATACCAGCCCGAAGCTGTTCTTCCACCCCACGCTCGATCGCTACAAGGACGTCACCCACAGCATCGGCGGGCTGCTGTCGTTCAGCGATGCGTTCATGAACTCGGTCGTCATCGTGCTCGTATCGGTGGCGATCGTCCTCGCGCTGGCGATTCCGACGGCTTACGCGCTCGCGGTCCGTCCTGTTCGCAAGTGGCGCGACGTCCTGTTCTTCTTCATCTCGACGAAGTTCCTCCCAGTCGTCGCCGCGATCCTGCCCATCTGGATCCTGGCGAAGAACCTCAACCTGCTGAACACGCGGCTGGTCCTGATCATCCTCTACATCGGGATCAACCTGCCGCTGGCGATCTGGATGCTGCGCTCGTTCTTCCAGGAGATCCCGCGCGAGCTGATCGAGGCTGCCGAGATCGACGGCGCCAGCCTGAGAGGACAGCTGACGTCGATCATCCTGCCGATGGCCGCCCCCGGCATCGCGGCGACCGCGCTGCTGTGCGTGATCTTCGCCTGGAACGAGTTCTTCTACGCCGTGCAGCTCAACCCGGTGAAAGGCTCGACGGTGCCGATCTGGGTCACGACGAACATCAGCACGCGCGGTGACTTCCTGGCAAAGCTGTCGGCGGCCTCGGTGCTGGCCTGCATTCCCGTCGTCCTCGCCGGCTGGCTTGCCCAGAAACGCATGATCCGTGGCCTGGCCATGGGCGCAATCAAGTGAGGAGCGCGCAGTGACCGAAGTCAAGTACGAGCACGCAACCCGCACGTACGAAGGTACGGAAATCGCTGCGGTCGACGACCTGAACCTGGACATCGGCGACGGCGAGCTGCTCGTGCTCGTCGGACCGTCGGGATCCGGCAAGTCGACCGCGTTGCGCATGCTGGCGGGGCTCGAGCCGCTCAATGCGGGCGCGATCTTCATCGGCGACCGCAACGTGAGCGACGTGCGCCCGCGCGACCGCGACATCGCGATGGTCTTCCAGAACTACGCGCTCTATCCGCAGCTGACGGTCGCCGAGAACATGGGCTTCGCGCTCAAGCAGCACGGCGTGCCGAAGGAGGAGCGCCGAGAACGCGTCCGCGAGACGGCGCGGATCCTCGATCTCGGGCCGTTCCTCGATCGCAAGCCCAAGGCGCTGTCCGGCGGGCAGCGCCAGCGCGTGGCGATGGGCCGCGCGATCGTCAGACAGCCGGCCGTCTACCTCATGGACGAGCCGCTCTCGAACCTCGACGCAAAGCTGCGCGTGCAGACGCGCACCGAGGTGGTCGAGCTACAGACCCGTCTCGGCGTGACGACTGTCTACGTGACTCACGACCAGGTAGAGGCGATGACGATGGGCGATCGCGTCGCCGTCCTGAAGGACGGCTTGTTGCAACAGGTCGATACGCCCGGGACGCTCTATCACGAGCCCTCCAACCTCTTTGTCGCCGGCTTCATCGGTTCGCCGGCGATGAACCTCGTTCCGGTCGGCGACGCACGGCCGCTCAACATCGGTGGGGCCACGGTCGACGTCGGGGGCGCCACCGGCGATGCGCTGGCGAACGGCGCGGGCGAGGTCACGGTCGGCTTCCGGCCTGAGGCCCTGCGAGTCGGCGACGGGCCGCTACGGGCACAGATCAGGACCGTCGAGGACTTGGGGCCGGAGGTCTTCGTCCACGTCACGATTGACCACCAGGGCCAGAGCGTGCCGCTCGTCGCGAAGATGGCGCCACCGTTCCAGGGCGAGCTGGGCGACAACGTGACGCTCCAGATCAGCGGCACGACCCACTTCTTCAACGGCGACGGGTCGCGCATCGCCTCCACCAGGGCGACGCTGCGCTGACCGCCGGCGGTGGCGCCTTTCGCACTGGTCACCGGCGCCGCCGGCGATCTTGGCCGCGCAGCTTGCGAGGCGTTGGCGGCCACCGGCTGGTCGCTTTTCATCGCGGATCATCCTGCGGCGGCTGAGCGACTCGACGTCACGCGCGAGGCCTGCGCCGGCGCTGGCGTCGAGGTGGTGGCGGTCACCTTCGACGTCACTGACCACGAAGCGATCGAACAGTCGGTCGCAGCGCTCGCCGCGGATCACGGCGTGCCCGCGGCGCTCGTGGCCGGCGCGGGCATCCAGGGGGACTTCGCTCCGGTGCAGGACTACGACGTCGAGTCGGTGCGGCGCGTGCTCGATGTCAATGTCGTTGGCATCTTCAACTGCGTAGCGGCGGCGGCGCGAGCGATGATCGGTGCGGGCAACGGCGGCTCGATCGTGGCGATCGCGTCGATGGCCGGGGTCAACGGCGCGCCGAACATGCCGGCCTATGCAGCCTCGAAGGCGGCCGTGATCGGACTCGTGAAGAGCGCAGCACGCGACTTGGCGCCGGATGGCATCCGCGTGAACGCGGTCTCGCCCGGCTTCATCGGCCCCGGCGCAATGTGGGACCACCAGGTCGCCGAGCAGGCGGCTGTGGGCAGCCAGTACTTCGCGCGCGATGCCGAGTCGGTGGCCAAGCAGATGATCGAGGCGATCCCGCTGCGGCGCTATGGATCGCCGGCCGAGGTGGCCGAGGTCATCGCGTTCCTCGCGGATGGCCGCTCGTCGTACCTGACCGGCATCAACATCGAAATTGCAGGAGGTGCGTTCTGACCCCGGCGCTCGTGACGGTCATCGGGGAGGCGCTCATCGACCTGGTGCCGCGCGGCGACCCCGGCGACTACACGGCGCATCCCGGCGGGAGCCCTTTCAACGTGTCGGTCGCCCTGGCGCGGCTGGGAAACCGGACTGCCCTGATGGCGCGGCTGGCCGATCACGGCTTCGGCCGACTGCTGCGCGATGCTGCTGCCGCCGAACACGTAGACCTGACCGCCACGGCGGACGCGGACGAGCCCACGACGCTCGCAGTCGTCTCACTCGACCGGCCCGGGCATGCGACCTACGACTTCTACCTGAAGGGAACGGCCGACTGGCAATGGACGCTCCCAGAGCTCCGCAGGCTCCCGCGCGAAAGCGGGATCGTCCACTACGGCTCGATCGCGTCCTGGACTCCACCGGGGAGCAAGCTCATCGACCAAATCGTCTTCGAGGCGCGCAGAGCAGGCGATGTGCTCGTCACCTACGACCCGAACATCCGCCCGCCGGTGCTGGGGACGGCGGCGCGAGGCAGGCAGCGGGTGGAGCGAAGCGTCAGGCGCGCGCACGTGGTCAAGGCCAGCCGAGAGGATCTCGAGTGGCTCTACCCCGCGCTGACGACCGACGAAATCGCGGCGCGCTGGACCGAGCTCGGCGTTACCCTGGTCGTGGTGACGGACGGCGCGGCTGGAGCGATCGCCTACCGCACCGGCGCGCCGCCGTTGCGACGACCAGGGCGGGCGGTCAAAGTGGTTGACACGATTGGCGCCGGCGATGCATTCACCGCCGGATTCCTGAACGGCCTCGTGCGGCGTGGCTCGCACAGTCCTGACGCCGTCGCCGCAATGCCGGAGGCGGAAATGGTGGATGTCGTGGACGAAGCGGTGTTGATCTCGTCGCTGACGTGCGAGCGCGCGGGCGCTGATCCGCCGCGGCTTGCGAACGGGCACTCGAACGGGCACCGCCTGACGGTCGAGGACTTCTCGAGTTCTTGACCGTCCTCGGCATCGACGTCGGCACGGGCGGTACGCGCGCCGTCGTCGTCGACGATGCGGGGCTTGTGGTGGCGTCGGCGGCTGAGCCACACGAGCCGTTCGCGTCCCCGCGCCCCGGCTGGGCAGAGCAGGACCCCGATGACTGGTGGCGGGCGTGCACGGGTGCGGTGAGGGCGGCGCTCGAGCGCGCCCCGCGGCACGCGGTCGCAGCGGTCGGTCTCTCCGGCCAGATGCACGGCGCTGTCGTGCTCGACGAGCGTGAGCAGGTTATGGGGCCATCGCTGATCTGGTGCGATCAGCGCACCGAGGCCGAGTGCCGCACGATCACCGAACTCGTCGGCGAGGAGCGGCTCATCCAGCTGACCGGCAACCCGGCGCTCACCGCGTTCACCCTGCCGAAGCTGATGTGGATCCGGGAGCACGAGCCGCAGATCTGGCGCCGCGTTCGGGCCGTCCTGCTCCCGAAGGACTACGTGCGGCTGCGCCTGACGGGCGAGCGTGCGACGGACGTTGCAGACGCCTCCGGGACGTTGCTCTTCGACGTCGCGAACCGCCGTTGGTCCGCGCCGATGCTGGACGCGGTCGAGCTCGACGAGCGCATGCTGCCGCTCGCGTACGAGTCGCCGGAGGTGAGCGGCGAGATCACCGCCGCCGGCGCCGAGGCGACCGGGCTGGCTCCGGGCACACCGGTCGTCGCCGGAGCCGGCGACCAGGCCGCGGGCGCCGTGGGCATGGGTGTCGTGCGACCGGGGGCGGTCAGCGCGACAATCGGCACCTCCGGCGTCGTCTTCGCGGCGACCGACCGCCCCGCGCGCGACCCGCTCGGCCGCATTCACACCTTCTGCCACGCCGTCCCGGGACGCTGGCACGTGATGGGCGTGACTCAGGCGGCCGGCCTCTCGCTGAGCTGGTTCGTCGACCGCTTCGGAGGCGACTACCAGAGCGCGACCGAACTGGCCGCGTCCGCCCCGCCGGGATCCGGCGGGGTGCTCTGGGCGCCGTACCTGCTCGGCGAGCGCACCCCGCACCTCGACCCGGACGCACGTGGTGCGCTCGTCGGGCTGACCGCCACGCATGGCCGCGCGCACGTCGTGAGGGCAATCCTCGAGGGTGTCGCGTTCAGCCTGCGCGACACCCTGACGATCTTCGACGAGATGTCGATTCCGGTGGATTCGATCCGTCTGGGCGGCGGAGGAGCGCGCAGCCACATTTGGCGGCAGATACAGGCGGACGTATACGGGCAGGAGGTCGAGGTGCCGAGGGCGGACGAAGGGGCTGCGTACGGCGCCGCGATCCTGGCAGGAGTCGGGGCGCGCGTCTGGCCGTCGGTCGACGCAGCCTGCGACAGCCTCGTGCGCATCGCCGCGCGGGTCGCTCCCGACGCTGAAGCGGCCGCGCTGCTCGACGGTCGCTACGAGGCCTTCCGGCGCCTGTACGGAGCCCTGAAGCAGGCAGAAATACCTGCTCAGAGCGGTGAAAAAGACGCGGAGCGGCGCCCCAAACGGGCGTAGCGTCACGCTCATGACCCGAACTGCCGAGGATCGCGTCCCACTCGCCATCGACCTCGGCTGGCGCATGGCCGAGCTCTTCGCGCTGAACGTCGAATATGAGCCGAGTGAGCGCACCTGGCACCTGCTTCCGTCGCGCAGCAGCCTGTCACGGCGCGATCGGCTGGAGCTCGAGCTACTCGCGGCGGCGGGCACCGCCAGGCGTCTCGGCGTCGATCTGCCGGAGGAGCAGCTGAACGACGTACGTGCGCTGGCCGAGCGCGCCGCCGCTCGTAAGGGCGCCGAGGCGGGCTTCCGCGACGAACTCGAGCGCTGCCACATCGCCCTCGACAAGCAGCTGTGGACACACAGCGAGGCGGAAGGGCGCGCCTACGAGCTCGGGATCATGCTGTCGGACACCTACAACCGCATCTGCCGCGTCTACCACGAGCATCCGCAGGCGGCTCGCCAGGAGTGGCTCGCGGTGTTCAGCGACGACCGCACCCGCACCCTGAAGACGCTGCTGGACAACCTGCAGTCGCGCCTCAACCCGGGGGCGGTCGCCGTCGTGCGCGACCACGTCGATGCGTGGCAACAGCGCGTGAGGACGGCCCTCGCAGACGAAAGCGGCACGCCGGTGCCGAGCGAGGCGGCGTCGCTCGAGCTGCGCAGCCAGGCGACGGTCTGGCGCCAGTTGCTGACTGGCGACAAGGAACCCGAAGCCTTCCTTGGGCCGCAGGCGCGCGCCCGCGTCCGCGACGAGCTACTGCACCTCATGTGGCGGCGCTACCGAAGGTGGGTGATCGGGCTCTCGGTGCTGCTGTTCGCGGTCTGTATGGCATTGCTGCACGTGCACGTGGGGCACCTGTACTCGCAGCACAAGCGCGAAGCCGCGATCGTGACGAGCGCGCTCGTGTCGCTGACCAGCGCCATCGGACTGTCGAAGGCGTCGATCAACCGCGCGATAAAGGAGAACCTGCGCACGTGGTCGACGCTGCTGTGGAACCGCGCGCTTGCGCGGGTGGTGTGCGCCGAGACGCTCCGGGTCGACTGGGTCTTCCCGGAGCCGACCCCGCGCCGGACGCAGGTCGTCTACGCCTGCCGGCAGCGGTTGGAGTCGACCTTCAGTGACTCGACGAAGTCGACGCCCAGCGCCACGCCGGCGATCCGCTAGACGCGCCGCCCGGCGACCCAGCGGAACGTGTTGTTCATCGCCACCGCGCCCGTCGGTCGCTGGAACGGGGCCATCGCGTCGATCAGGACGGCGCGCACGCGATCCGCGCCGGCGCTTCGGATCGCGCGCGCAGCGCCGGCCGAGCTCATCAGGCCGCGCACGGCGTCGTCCATGCTCGCGTACGCCCACGCGAGCGGAACCTCGCCATCGGCCTCGATCGTCAGGCCTGCGGCCTCCATCGCCGCTTCGAGATTGCCAGGCTCCGACAGTGCGTACGGCGCGTGCTCGGCCTCCTGCTCGGGCGGGCTCAGTGCGGAGAGCGCGTGATGCACGGCTGTTGACTCGGAACGCTCGGGCGCGGCGAATAGGCTGGCCGCAACGGCGCCGCCGGGGCGGCAGACGCGCGCCGCTTCGGCGAGCGCGCGGACCGGATCGCCGGCGAATTGGAACGAGTTCACGCCGAGCACGACATCGAAGGCTGCATCGTCGAACGGCAGCGACTGCATGTCGCCCACGCGCAGGTCGGCGTCCGGCAGCCGCTCGCGGGCGATGTCGAGCAACGCTTCGGTGATGTCTACGCCGGACACCTTCGCCCGGCGCTCGGCCGCCAACGTCAGCGTCAGGCCGGTGCCGCAGCCCACGTCGAGCAGCTGGGTGTCTTCCTGCACGCCTGTGGCGTCGAGCACCGCTTCGAACAGCGGCCGATTGTGGGTCTCGGCGAAGCGCGCCCAGCCCTCGGGATCGCCACCCCAGAGCGCGCTCTGAACGCGCGCGGCGTCGCTGATCACGCCGACGCGGGCACGCTGGGCGCCACCGGCTCAATGTTCTGGTTCAGGCGGAAGACGTTCTTCGGGTCGTAAATCGCCTTGACAGCCTGCAGCCGCGCCATCGTCGTGCCGTAGCTGGTCGTCGACTCCTCGTCCGCGTCCATGAAGTTCACGTACGCGCCGCCGGTGGCGTGCGGCTGCACCGCCGCGTATGTGCGGCGGACCCAGTCGACCTCGGCCTCCGTCTCGTCGGGCGAGTCCCAGGTGGCCGGGATGTTGATCAGCCACTTGACGCCCCGGTGCGGGAATGCGGTCGCATCGGGGTCGACGCGGCTGATCGCCCCGCCCATCGACAGAAGCTCGACCTGCGAGAGATATGAGCCGATCTCGTTGCCGAGCGGCAGCAGCGCGTCGAGCAGGTCGTCCGTCAGGTCATCCGCAAACGTGGCCTTGATGTACGACAGCTTGCCGTGACCGAAGATCTCGTCGCCGGCGGTTTGGATCGCCAGGAACGGCACCACGGACAGGTCGGCGGCGGCGGGATCGAGCTCTGCCTGCAGCTCGCTCAGCCGGCTCATGCCTTCGTCGCGGTCGCCGGACCACTCGATCAGCGACATCAGCCCGTGGCGGCCGACCAACTCCGGCGGCATCCACGGCACGTCGTGGGCGCGACGAAGGAACGACGTCCACAGCAGCTCGTCGGGAGTGGCGCGGTCGGCGATGACGTCGCGAGCACGCTGGAGGACCGCGCGGACGTCGCCAGGCTCGTGAAACATCGCGAGGATCGGCAGCTCGCTGAGCTCGTGCAGCCGGAAGTCGAAGCGCGTGACCACGCCGAAGTTGCCGCCGCCTCCGCGGAGCGCCCAGAACAGGTCGGGGTTCTCGTTCTCGGACGCTTCGAGGATGCGACCGTCGGCTGTGACTACCTCGGCGGCGAGCAGGCTGTCGATCGTCAGGCCGAAGCGCCGCATCAGGCGGCCGACGCCGCCACCGAGCGTGAGGCCCGCGACGCCGGTGTGCGAGATGACGCCTGCCGGCACGACCAGGCCGTGCGCCTGCGTCGCGCGATCGACGTCGCCGAGCAGAGCGCCTGCCTGGACGTGCGCGCGCCGGGCGTACGGGTCGATCATGACGCGATTCAGCGGCCGCAGGTCGATCACGAGGCCGCCGTCGCAGGTGCTGTGGCCGGGCAGGCTGTGACCACCCGAGCGGACCGCGATCGTCAGGTCGTTCGCCCGTGCGTGACCGATGGCCGCGACGACGTCATCCGCGCTGCTGCAGCGGGCGATCAGCGCGGGCCGCTTGTCGTGCATTGCGTTCCAGATCGAGCGCAGGTCATCGTAGTCAGGATCGCTGGAGGAAATATATGAACTCATATCTACTTCCATAGCTTAATATCCGTGGCGTGCCGCGTCAACCTTCTCCCGAAGAGCAGCTCGCCGTCGCGCTCTACGACCTGGCATGGCTGCTCCCGCGGACGGTCGGCGCCGACGAGGCCCGCCGCGACCCGATGCCTCCGACCGAGCTCGAGATCATGAAGCTGCTGGTGCGACGACCGGGCCTGAGCGTGACGGAGGTCGCGCGCGATCTCGGGCTCCAGCCGAGCAACGTCAGCACTGCGGTGCGGTCGCTGACGGAGCGCGGGATGGTCGAACGGCGGGCGCACGAGAACGATGCCCGCATCGGCCGGCTGCATCCGACGAGGCGCGCAGTCGAGAACAGGCGGAAGCGCGAGCAGGCATGGGGCGCGGCAATGGAACGCGTGCTCGGCGACCTGCCGCCGGAGTCTGCGGAGCGGCTGCGCGAGAGCCTGCCGGCCCTCCAGCAGCTGGCGACTGCACTGGCCACGAGATAACTGTGTTCGTTCCGTCGATTTGTATACAGTTGACCGATCGAGGCCGGCCTGCACACGCCTGACATCGACCACGCGGCCGCGCGAGCATTGATCGCGCGCGCCGTCGCGAAGGCTGAGGACCTGGGGGTTCGCGGCGCGGTCGCAGTCGTCGGCGGCAGCGGCGTCCTGGTGTCGGCTTCGCGCATGGACGGCGGCGGCGCCGGCGGCATGGCCAGGGCTCGTTCGAAGGCATGGATCGCGGCAACGCAGCAGATGCCCAGCCACGAGCACCTGCGCAGGATGTCCACGCTTCCCCACGCGATGGAACGAGGGTTCGTCGCGGTATCTCCGGAAGCCGTCTTCCCGGGCGCGGGCGGCATGCCGATCGCGGGGGCAGACGGCGCGATCGAGGCGGGCATCGCGGCATCGGGCGCGACGATGGGGCCGTTCGTCGCCTATCCGGGCGCGGTCCGCGAGAAGCTGATCGCGAACGGGAAGCCCGCCAACTGCGAGGACCTGCTCGTGCACTACGCGCTGGAGCGGGAGTACGCGGGCCAGCACGGGGACGACATGGAACGCTGGGTCGCCGCTTATGGCGAGTTCCCGGCCGACGCCGGGGAGGGACTCGGGATGGCCGAGGTCGCGCGTGCACAGCACCAACCCGAGCTCGACTGGGCGATCGCGCTGGCCGACCGCACGATCGAGGAAGCGAACGCACGCGGCGTCCGCATCGCGGTCGCGATCGTTGACCACGGCGGCGACCCGATCCAGCAGGACTGGATGAACGGCGCACCGACAGCGTCCACGAACGTCGCCCACGCAATCGCCGCGACCGCCGCGACCTTCGGCTTCCCAAGCGGCCAACTCGGCGACCGCTTCAGCGGCGCAAATGCTCAGCTGGCCGCCGCAGCGCTGCCATTCCCGATCCTCGGAATCGAGGGCGGTCTGCCGATCCCGGAAGCGAGCGGCGGCGCATCCGTCGCAAGCGGCAAATCGGGCGCAAGCGGCGCATCCGGCGCGTCCGGCGACACCGCATTCGCCGGCGGCATCGGCGTCGCCGGCCCGGATCCTGCGCTCTGCGCGGAAATCGCCGCGGCGGCCATCGGCGCATGAAGGTCTGTGTCGTCGGCTGCGGCGCCATCGGCGGCCTTTACGCCGCGCACCTTGGCAGGCTCGACGACGTCGAGGTCTGGGGCTACGACGTCGCGCAGGAGCACGTTGATGCGATCAACCGCGACGGCCTACGGCTGACCGGCCACACCGACCTGACCGCGCGAATCGAAGCGCGGACGAGCGCCCGCGAGATCCCCCCGTGCGACTTCGGCATCGTCGCGACGAAGGCGACGTTCACGAACGAGGCGATCGACGCCACCGCCGGCGTCTTCCCGGACGCCGCGGTCTGCAGCGTCCAGAACGGGATCGGCAACGAGGAGCAGATCGCCGAGCGCGTCCCGCGCGTGATGCGTGGCGTCTGCCTGCCCGCGGGCCATGTCGAGGCGCCGGGTGTGATCCACATGGACGCGCCGGGCGACACGTGGCTCGGGCCGTTCGAGCCAAAGCCGGCCTCGATGGACGAAGTCCGCGCACTGGCGAAAGCGATCACACGCGGCGGGATGAACACGCTCGCGCTCGAGGACGCACGCCCTGCGCAGTGGACGAAGCTCCTCTTCAACAGCGCGACCAACCCGCTGGCCGCCCTGACCGGGCTGACGCATGGACAGATCTGCAGCCTGCCGCCAGTCCGCAAGCTGATTGGTCGACTGGTCGCCGAGGGCCGGGCAGTCGCGGACGCGCTCGGCATCGCGCTCGAGAACGACCCCGAGGCGGTGATCGACCAGGCGGCACGCGACAACTTCGACCACAAGCCGTCGATGCTGCAGGACGTCCTGGCGCGCCGGCGCACCGAGATTCATGCGCTCAACGGCGGCATCGTCCGCGCCGGCAGCGAAGCCGGGGCGCCGACGCCACTCCACGAAGCCATCACCGCCCTGATTGAAGGGCTCGAGAAATCCTGGGAGACGCGATGAACGTCGGCGACATCGAGATCACACCGCTGAGCGACGGCGAGTTGCACATCCCGCCGACCGAGCTGCTCAACAAGGACATGCAGGGGTGGCAGCCCCACCTGCGATTCCTCGACGAGAAGCAGCTGCTGCCTGTGAACTTCGGCGGCTTCCTGGTGCAGACGCCGCAGCACACGATCGTGGTCGACACCGGCATCGGTGGCGACGCGATCCCCGAGCTGCCGATCGGCAGCTTCCCAAAGAAGCTGCGCGAAGCCGGCGTTCGGCCAGACGACGTGGACATCGTCGTCTTCACGCACTTGCACTTCGACCACGTCGGCTGGTCGACCGATGGCACGACCACGATGTTCCACAACGCGGAGCACCACTGCAGCCAAGTCGACTGGGACTACTGGTGCGGCCCCGAGCCAACCGCCGAGACCGGTCCCGGCCGCCGCGAGTTCGGAGCGGTGCCCGCACCGCAGCGCCTCGCGCCACTGGCGGCCACGATGAAGTTGTACGACGGCGACACGGAGATCGCACCCGGAGTCCGCGTCCGCCCGGCGCCGGGCCACACACCGGGTCACTACATCGTCGAGATCAGCTCGAACGGCGAGACGGCACTGCTGCTGGCGGACGTCGCCCACTCGCCGGCCGAGCTGCTGGAGGACGACTGGTCGTCACCGACCGACGAGGACCCTGAGTTGGCCCAGGAGACACGCGCGAGCCTCGCCCAGGAGCTGATCCGGACTGGCGCGCCGGCGACGATGACTCACTTCGGCGGAAACGGCTTCGGCCGGGTGGTCGAGCGCGACGGAAAGCGGGCCTGGGAAGCGGCGTAACAAAAGTGCTCTGACCCCGTTTGTTACAGGCCGCCGTAACAAACGGGGTCAGAGCAGTTGTGTTACAGCGCCGCTGCTTCGCGGCCCGCTATCCGGCCGAACACGAGCGCATCCGTCAGCCCACCGCCGTGCTGTGTGAACGGACCCCAAACCGAGCCCGCCCCGCCGGCTGCGAACAGCCCGCCAATCGCCGATCCGTCGGGGCGCAGGACTCGTGCGCGGCCGTCGCGCCGTGGCCCACCGGAGGTGGTGGCAACGGCCGGATGCAGCTCTATCGCATAGAGCTCACCCTCCAGCGCGCGCATGTGCGAACCGCGCCGCCCGAACAGCTCATCCCGCCCCGTCTCGGCGCCCTTGTTGAAGTCGTCGATCGTCGCGCGCAAGACGTCTGAATCGAAACGAGAGCCAGCCACCGGCTGGATCCACCCCGCCTCTAGCTCGCGCTGGTTGTCCGCGCTCCAGCTGTAGTCGTTCGGCGTGCCGACCACTCCGTTCAGCGGTCCCGCGCGCAGCGCCTGCTCGTCGCAGATGCCGTAGATCGGAAGCCGCGGATGCCCTGCCAGCAGCGGCTTCACGTTCACCAAAGCGCGCAGCCGCTCGTGCACGTCGTAGCCCGTCTCGTCGCAGAAGCGGCGACCGTCGGCGTCGACGAGCAGGAATGACGGACCGTGGAAGTCGATCGCAAACGCCGCTTCGTGGCCCGGCGCGTTGAAGCCGAACCAGCCGAAGCACTCCGACATGTGCCAAAGCCCCGCCCCGGCCTCGCTCGCGAGCCGGATCGCGTCACCCGTGTTCCCCTCGTGCCCGACGCGCCCGGTCGGCGGCAGCGGCAGGTACGCGTCCTTCATGTAGTCGTTCGCCTCGAAGCCGCCGCACGCAAGCACGACCGTCTTCGAGTCCGCATCGTCGAGCGAATCGAGCGCTGCGTCGAAGCGCACCTCGATCCCGCGCTCGTTCACGTTTCGCTCGAGCAGGTCCCATAGCGCCGGGCCGCGCTTCAGCTCCGGCGCATGGTCCACGAACCAGTAGCTCGCGTCGCGGCCACCGTCGACGTATGGCCACGACGGAACGAGGTGCGGGAACGAGCCGAGCTCACCGGGCGGCGCGAACGGGATCGCATCGGCGCCCAGCTCGCGCATCCAGTCCCTCAGTCCGAGCAACCCGTCGGCAAACGCCTCGGCGACATCACGTGGCGTCTTCCCGAAGAAGAGGTGCTCGAGGTGATCGGCCGCCCCATCCGTGGGCGGCTCGAACAGGAAGCCGCCCGACACGACCGCGTTTCCGCCTCCAGCCGCCCGTTTCTCCAGAACGAGAACGCGCGCGCCTGCGTCCTGAGCGGCAATCGCAGCCGCCGCGCCCGCCGGCCCGAAGCCGACGATCAGAACGTCCGGATCGGCCATCAGCACCGCACGATTCGGGGCGAGCCCGCCGCAAGGCCGCGTTCCGCGCCGCACGCGAATCCCCGCGGCCGCCGTCGGCTCACGTCAACTTGACGTCGAGATCCGCGCCCGCCGCCGCCAAGCGGTCATTGTCGACCGGCGCTGCTTCGGCCGGGAAGATCCGTTCCTCGCAGACCTGACCGGCGAGCTCGTAGAAGCGCTCCGGGCCGGCAGGCCCGTACATGGCCGCCCAGCTCGTGAGGTGCGACTCGAGTGCGAGCGAGTGCTCTGCGCCCGCCGGGATGTTGAAGAAATCGCCGCGCGTGAGCAGCTGCTCGTCACCGTCGACCGTCAGGCGCAGGCGACCGTCGAGGCAGAAGATCGCCTCGTGGGTCTTCTCGTGCACGTGCGCGGGAACCGCGCCCTTCGGCCCTTCGGTCACCGTCATGCCGAGCGCGCCATCGGACTCCGCGCCGGTCATGACCTGGAAGGTCGTCTGGCCGAACAGCGTGTGGCGCGGGCCTTCGCCGGCCTTCAGGAAGTAGGGCTTCGCCGTGCCCGGTAGCGAGTCGTCGGGCCCGTCGCTCGCCTCCGCGTAGGGCGTGTCCGGCGGCAGGTACTTCATCCCGAACTTGTCCTGCGCCGCGCCGAACTTCTCGAACGGCGGCGGGCTCGGGTCGACCTGCGGGTAAGCCGGGCCGTCGTATGGCGAGCCGGTGAAGTCGAAGAAGCGGTCCCAGCCGGCGGGCGCGATCGGGCCCATGAACTGGCTGTAGTGCCCGTGGAACTGATACGCGTGAACCACACCGGGCGGCACGCTCGCGACGTCGCCCGGGTAAAGGATGCGGCTCTCGCCATTGGCCCACACCTGGATGCGGCCGCGGACGCAGAAGAAGTAGTCGTGCTCCCTCTCGTGGACGTGCAGCGGGATCGGACGGCCGGCGGGGCCGAGCGCGGTCATGACGGACATCGCGCCGCTCGTCTCCTCGGTCGAAGCGAGCGCTCGGCCAACCTGGCCGAGCAGGAGGTGCGCACGACCGTCGCCGTCCGCAAGGTAATAGGGCTTTGCCTCTCCGGGCAGGCTCCGCACGGGGGCCGTCGCGTCGATCTGCTGCATCCCGTAATTGTATACAGATTTCCTCTTTGCGCTCACTTTCTTTAGACTCGCCGAATGGCGCGGACAGCGGTCGTGACGGGCGGCGCAGGGGCGATCGGCGGCGCGATCGTGGAGGCGCTCACGGCGGATGGCTGGCACGGGATCGTGCTGGATCGCGGCGCGGCGGATTCCGGGCGCACCGCGGATGCGCACCGGCCGCCCCGGCGCGAGGCGGCCGACTTCCATTCCGTCGATCTCGCCGATCCGGCTGCGGTCACGGCGGTCGCGGAGCGTATCGGCGCCTGCGACGCCTTCGTGCATGCTGCCGCCGCATTCGACCGCTTCGACCTGGCGGGACTTGATCTCGCGACCTGGCGTGCCGTGCAGGCTGTGAACGTGGAAGCCGCCCTGCTGCTCGCGCAGGCATTCGCGCCCGGAATGGCCACGCGCGGCTTTGGCCGGATCGTCTTCGTCACCTCCAACACGGTCATGCGCCCGCCCGCAGCGGACCTCCTCCCCTACGTCGCCAGCAAGGCCGCCCTCGAAGGGATCGTGCGCTCGCTCGCGCTCGAGCTCGGACCCAGCCGGATCACGGTCAACGCCGTTGCGCCCGGCCTGACGCGCACCCCGGCGGCGCAGGCCGGCATGCCGCCGGAGATCTACGACGACGTCCGCACCCGCCAAGCCATCCCGCGTACCCTCGAGCCGCCGGACATCGCCGGCGCCGTCGCGTTCCTCGCGTCAGACCGCGCCGCCGCGATTACCGGCCAAACGATCACCGTCGACGGCGGGCTGGTCTTCCGCTAGCGCACGTTCAGTTCGGCCGCGGCCTTGATCAGGTAAGAGCAGAAGCGGCCCTCGGGGTCCCACTTCGCGCGCAGCTCCTGCAACCGCGCGAAGTTCTCGGCGGACAGGAAGCGGTCGGGACGCCGCGTGAAGTCGGTGTCGCCCAGATACACGCCCCCGTCGCCGGCCGCAGCGATCTCCCCGATGCGCGCGTGCACCCACTCGCGATAGCGCTCGTCGTCGTCCGGATCCGGCCAGATCGCATAGGTCGCGACATAGACGTTCCCCTCGACCGAGAACGCCATGTCGGGCCGCTCGCCAACCGGAGCCCAGCCATACCAGATCGAGAACGAGTGCTCGCTGTCGAGCTCGCTCCACATCGCGCGCAGCAGCGGCGCCAACTCGGCCGCCCCCAGATCGGTCCAGGTGCAGTCGACCGCGTAGCGATAGCCGTCCGGGTTCTGCGCCACCTGCGCCTCGTTCTCCTCGACGATGCTCGTCGGCCCGCGCTCGTGGAAGAGCGCCCGATCAGCGAAGGGACAGGAGTCGAATGGCGCGAGCGCCCGCGCCATCTCCTCATCCGAGTCAGCGATCGCCGTCGTGTGCAGCAAGAGCAGCGGCCCGTCCGGCCGCTCCACGCCTTCGCGCAACGGCAGGCCACGCAACGACGACGCCGCGATGACTGGCTCGACCACGCGCTCCAGGCGCGGCAGCAGGTCGTGCATCCACTCGAGCAGCGGCTCGAGATCGGCCAGCGCGAACGTCCACGTGTCGTGGGCCATCTGCGGCTTCCGGTACGTCCGCAGGTGGAAGCGGACCACCACGCCGAAGAACCCCGGCCCCGCTCCGCGGGCTGCCCACAGCAGATCGCTGTTCTGGGTCTCGTTCGCATGCACGAGCCGACCATCCGCCGTCACCGCGTCGATGCCGATCACGCTTTCGCAGCCCCAGCCATAGTGGCGCGAGTTCCAACCCTGGCCGCCCTGCAACAGGAAGCCGCCGAGCGCGACCGATGCGCAGTGACCGCCCGGGAACATGCGCCCGTGCCGGTCGAGCAACGGCGTCAACTCGTGACCGCCCTGCACGGCCGGGCTCACCACCGCGATTCCGCTGTCAGGCTCGTACTCGATCGAACGCATGCGACCCATGTCGACGAGCAGTGCGTCGTCGCGCACGCTCCACGCGGCCCAGCTGTGACCGCCCGAGCGCACGGTCACCTGGAGTCCGCGCATGCGCGCCAGGTTCACCGCCTCGATGACGTCCTCGTCTGATTCCGGGAACGCCACGGCCGCCGGCTCGCGGTCGGGACGCCTGGCGTTGAAGATCCGCCGGTAGGCGGCGTCGTCGAACGCCGCCTCTCCGCGCCACACCACCTCCATCAGACGATCACCGACTGCCCGCCGTCCACCACGATGTCGATCGCGTTCAGGTAGGCGGCGTCGTCGGAGGCCAGAAACAGCGCCACCCGCGCAACGTCCTCGGGCTGCCCGAGCCGGCCGAGCGGGTGCGTCCGCGCCATCTCATGCATCGGATGCTCGGGGTCGTCGAGGAACGGCTGGATCTGAGGCGTGGCGATCAGACCGGGGCTGATCGAGTTCGCCCGGATCCCGTGCTGCGCACCCGACGCCGCGAGGTGCCGCGTGATCGCCAGCACCCCGCCCTTCGCCGCGCCGTGTGCCGCCTGCTCGGTGAAGCGCGCCCCGCGCCATGCGGAGACCGAAGCCGTGTTGATGATCAAGCCGCGCCGCTCGGCGAGGTGCGGCCACGCGGCCTTCGTAACGATGTAGATCAGATCGAGCTCGTTGCGGAGCGTGAAACGCCAGTCGTCGAGCGTCATCTCCTCCCACGGACCGACCCGGGGCGCCGATGCGTTGTTGTAGAGCACGTCGATCCCGCTCGCGATCCCAACGCCCCACTCGATCCACTCGGCCGCCGCGTCAGGCTCGGCGAGGTCGACTGGAGCACGCGAATCGAAGCGGCCGGGGACTTCGAAGTCCGAATCGTGCAGGTCGCAGCCGACCACTTGAGCACCCTCGGCTGCGAACAGCTCGGCTGCAGCTCTCCCCTGGCCACCGGCCGTCCCCGTGATGAAGACCGATTTGCCGTTAAGCCGCCCGCCAGAAACTTGCATTCAACTACCTTAACTGAATACAGTTGACCGCATGCACGTGCTTATCGCCGGCGGGGGCCTGAGCGGCCTCTGCCTCGCTCAGGGCCTGAAGCGCGCGGGCATCTCGTGCGCCGTCTACGAGCGCGACGTCGACATGCGCCGCAAGGCCGGCTACCGGATCACGATCAACGGCGACGGCGGCAACGCCCTGGAGGCCTGCCTGCCGGACGACCTGTTCGAGCTCTACCTCGAGGTGTCGCGTAACACTCCGCCGCGGCGTATGTCCGTGGTCGTCGATTCCCAGTGCAACGAGCTCTCGACGGCGCCGCACTTCGGTGCTCCGAACGAGGGTGAGCGCCCGCACACCGCAATCCACAGGCGGACGCTGCGCCAGATCCTGGCCGCGCGCCTCGGCGACACCCTCCACCGGGACGCGAACGTCGTCGGCTTCGAGCGCGCCGGGGACGCGATCCGGCTGAAGCTCGACGACGGCAGCTCCGCCGAGGGCGACGTCCTGGTGGGCGCCGACGGCGTCCACTCCGCCATCCGCCGCGACCTCATGCCCGATGTCGAGGTGATCGACACCGGCGTGCGCGGCCTCGGACTGTTCGCGCGCACGCCGCTCACACCCGAGATCCACGACGCGCTGCCGCCGATCCTCCTGGACGGCTTCGTGATCGCTGTGGACCCGGCGACGGGCGTGACGCTCGCGATGGGTGGAATGGACCCGCGGCGTCCCCCGCAGGACGCCGCGGCGGCGATCGCGCCCGACGTCCAGTTGGATCCGCACGAGCCGTACATGATGCTCACCGGCGGCATCAAGCCGGGCACGCAGATCCCGGCCCCCGGCGACTGGGACGAGGACACCCCGCGCCAGATGCACGAGCACGTGATCGAGGCCACCTCCGGGTTTCATCCTGCGATCCGCGGCCTCGTCGAGCGCATCGAACGCGAGTCGCTCTTCTCAGCCAACTTCCTGCGCCTCGACCCGACGCCGCCGTGGGAGCCGAGCAACGTCACGCTCATGGGCGACGCGATCCACGCGATGCTCCCCACGATGGGCATGGGCGGCAACACGTCGCTGCGTGACGCGGCCGTGCTGAGGGAGAAGCTGGCGGCCGCCGACGGCGGCGAGCTCGACCTCGTCGCCGCGATTGGCGAGTACGAAGATGACATGCGCGCCTTCGCCTATCCCGTGATGGAGATGTCCGCCGACCATGACGGCCGCTTCGGCGGCGGCGGCATCCGCAAGGCACGTGAGGCGCCCGCTCAGGGCCGCTGAAGCAGCTCGATCAGGTTCCCCTCGGGATCCGCGAGGAACGCAAACAGCACGCCCGGCTCGGGCGACGACCCCGGCTCGGCAACCGATGTCGCCCCGGCGAGCAGCGCCTGCTCGTACGCGGCGCGGATGTCCGGCGCCGCCCACGCGAAGTGGCCGTAGCCGCGCGTGCCCAGCGCCTCGAGCGGCACGGCGCCCTGCAGGCCCGCCGCCGACTCCGGATGCTCGAACAGCTCGAGGCGGGACCCCAACGGGTGCAGCAGCATCAGCCCGCGGATGCCCTGCGGAAGCTCGAAAGCGAACTCCCGCTCGAAGCCAAAAGCACTCGCGTAGAACGCCGCCGCCGCATCGAGCGAGCCGACCGACAGCCCGACGTGGTCGATCAACGCTTCGCAGCGACGTCACCCGAGCCCGCAAGGGCGGCCGGCGGCGAAGCGCCGTTCGCACGGCGCGACGAGCCACGTTCCCACCAGCCGCGCAGCTTCTCGCCGAGCTTCACGAGCGGCGGCGGCGGGCTGGCGGCGATGCCGTCGGGCTGCTTGATCGCCGTGAGCGTCAAGGCCAGGCCCGCGACCACGAGCTGGTACTTGCCCACGTTGAAGGCGTTGTCCAAGGCGGTCACCAACAAGCCGGTGCTCGTGAGCATCACACCGGCGACCACCGCACCCGCGATGCGCGCCACGCTGGCCACGTAGGTGACCGCGAGCAGGCTCAGCGAGGTGAAGACCGCGAACGACGGCGCCGACACCGTCTGCTGCTGATAGGCGAAGAGGCACCCGCCGATCCCGGCGATGAACGCCGAGAGACCGAAGCCGAGCATCTTCGCCGCGGCCACGTTGATCCCGGCAGCGGCGGCGGCGCGCTCGTTCGACCGCACCGCTATGAGCATGCGGCCCGCGGGCGCGCGACGCAGGCGCGCGACCAACAGGCCTACCAGGCAGACGACGACCAGCAGGAACACGCCGAATATGACGCGCGGATAGGCATTGCCCTTCGCGATCCCGATGTCCCAGCCGAACAGCGTGGGCGAGCCGACGTCACGCCCGGCCAGACCGCCGCTGAAGCCAGTGCTGTTGAAGAGCACTGCGTCGATTGCGAACGCCGCTGCGAGCGTGACCACCGCGAGGTTGACGCCGCGCAGCCGCAACGCGGGCAGCCCGATCAAGAGCCCGAGCGGCACCGCCAGCAAGCTGGCGACGAGCATGTCGAGCGGGAACGCAAGGCCACTGATGTGGGTCAGCATGAACGCGCTGAAGCCGGCGAACGACATCTGGGCGAGCGACACCTGGCCGACGTAGCCGGTGAGCACGACGAGCGAGAGCGACAGGCAGATGCTGACCAGCGAGGCGATGAACGCCGCCCGCAGCGACCCCTGCAGGGCGAACAGCACGACCACGCCGACGGCGAAGCAGGCCGCGGTGGTGGCGTAGGGCCGCGACGGGCGGCCGAGCGACGGGTTGCGCGGCTCGCCCACCGTCCCGCGCGCGCCGACCCCGCGCGCGAGCAGCGTCATCGCCACCATGATCAGCAGGAACGGCAGCGCCTCCGGCAGCCCCTGCTGCGGCAGCCAGGTGAACACCGACAGCAGCTTGGTGATCTCCGACTGCAGCATCCCCAGCACGAGGCCGGCCGCCGCGGCCACGCCGAACGACGTGAAGCGGGCCACGAGCGCCACGCCGAGCGCCGGCACGATGAACAGCGTGTACGACGTCGGGTCGACCGTCGACACCGGTGCGATCAGGATCCCCGCGATGCCCGCGAGGACGGTGGCGATCACCCAGTTGCCCACGCCGATCCGGTCGGCCGACAGCCCGACGAGCGCGGCGCCCTGCTGGTTCTCCGCGCTGGCCCGCGTGGCCAAGCCGAAGCGGGTGAACCGGTAGACGGCGCCCAGCGCGGCGGCGAGCACGACCACGATCCCGGCGAACCACAGCCGGTCCGAGGGCACCACGATCCCGCCGACGGTGAGCGGCTCGCTCGGCAGGATCGTCGGCGTCGACTTCGCGGTCGTGCCGTAGTTGAGGACCGCGATCGCCTGCAGCGCGAGCATCGTGCCCACCGACGCGCAGACCCGCGTCAGCGCCG
>DATBDN010000034.1:0-10134 GCA_036269895.1 Thermoleophilaceae bacterium | reverse complement strand
GACAAGCGGCTGATGATCGCCGCGGGTCGCTCCAGCGAACAGCTCGGCGCGAAGATCGCGAGCCGGCTCGGCGTCACCCTCACGAACCCCGGCCTGAAGACCTTCAGCAACGGCGAGATCTACTGCCGCTTCGAGGAGTCCGTCCGCGGCGCCGACATCTTCCTCGTCCAGTCGACCGCCGGCAACGAGCGCGCCGGCCTGACCGCCAACGACGCGCTCGTCGAGCTGCTGATCATGATCGACGCCGCGGTGGGCGCCTCTGCGCACCGCGTGATCGCCGTCACGCCGTGGTACGGCTACTCGCGCCAGGACAAGAAGTCGGCGCCGCGCGAGCCGATCACCGCCCGTCTCGTAGCGCGCATGCTCGAGACCGCGGGCATCAGCCGTCTGCTCACCATGGACCTGCATGCAGGTCAGTTGCAGGGCTTCTTCAGCGCACAGACGCCGGTCGACCACATGACCGCGCTGCCGATGCTCAGCCAATACGTGCACGACCAGGTCGCCGACACCGACGAGCGCGTCATCGTGGCCCCCGACGCCGGCCGCGTGAAGCTCACGCGCAACTTCGCGCGCAAGGTCGGCGCGCCCTACGCGCTCATGGAGAAGGAACGGCCCGCTCACGGTGTCGCCGAGATCGGGCGCGTGATCGGTGACGTCAAGGACAAGGTCGCCGTCATCGTCGACGACATGATCGACACCGGCGGCACGCTCGCGGCCGCGGCGCGGACCGTCATGGACGAGGGCGCCAAGGAGGTCTACGCGGTCGCGACCCACGGCGTGTTCTCGGGCAACGCCTTCGAGAACCTCTGCAACTCGCCGCTGTCGGGGATAGTCGTGACCGACACGATCCCGATCCGCGACGACCACCCCGAGATGATCCGCGTCATCTCGACCGCGGACCTGCTGACAGAGTCGATCCGCAAGATCTTCACGGATGACTCCGTCTCAGAAATCTTCGCCGGCGAGAACCAGCTCTTCTGAGTCTCGAGCTCCACGAGCTGACCGACGGCGGCCAGTCCGCCGAGGAGATCGCGAAGCGCATCGTCGACTTCATCGAGCCGGCCAGGCAGTCGCTCGAGCTCGCTCTCTACGACGTCCGCCTACCCGGCGAGATCGGCGACCAAGTCGCCGATGCGATCCGTGCCGCTCAGGCACGCGGCGTCCAGGTCCGTCTCGTCTACAACCTCGACCACGTCAATCCGATCCCCGTCCCGCCGCCGCCGTCGACGGACCCGTCGATCCTCGAGACGCTCGGCGTCCCAATCAAGCCGATACCAGGTGACCGCGACCTGATGCACCACAAGTACGTAGTCCGCGACTCGCGCGATGTGTGGACAGGCTCCATGAACTGGACGATCGACTCCTGGACGCGCCAGGAGAACGTGATCGCACAGCTATCCGACGCCGGCGTGGCGCACGCGTTCCGGCAGAACTTCGAGGAGCTGTGGCGCACCGCCGAAGTCGATGGCAGTGGCAACTTCGACTCGCCGCGGGCGCAGATCCGCCCGTGGTTCTGCCCGGGGCGCGGCGATGACCTCTCCGAGCACATCTCGGGCGCGATCCATCGCGCGCGGCGCCGAATCAGGATCGCCTCGCCGGTCATAACTACCTCGCCGATCCTCGCGATCCTCGCCCACGTCGTCAGTGACGGCCACGTCGACGTCGCCGGTGTCGTCGACGGGACCCAGATGCAGCAGGTTTTCGGCCAGTGGTACGAGAACGGGAACGCGGCCTGGAAGCTGCCCCTGATCGAGCGCGTGCTCGAGCGGGGCGACTTCAGCGGCAAGCCCTCGACGCCCTACAGCCCCGAGTCGGTCCACGACTATATGCACGCCAAGGTCACGGTCTGCGATGACGTCGCGTTCATCGGCAGCTTCAACCTGTCGCACTCCGGGGAGCAGAACGCCGAGAACGTGCTCGAGATCCGCGACGCCCAGGTCGCCGACCGCATGGCGGCCTTCGTCGACGCGATCCGCGTCCGCTATCCCGCGGCGCCTCTGCCACAGGGAAAGCCCTGAAGCTCGGCACCGCGGAAGACGGCGGCGACGATGTCCTGCGGGTCGTCGCAGACGATGAACAGGTCGAGGTCCCCCGGCGAGATCATTCCGTCGTCGACCATCCGCACACGTAACCAGTCGACCAGCCCCTGCCAGTAGGCGGACCCAACCAGCACGATCGGGAAGTGCCGGGTCTTGCCGGTCTGGCTCAGCGTGAGCGCCTCGAACAGCTCGTCCATCGTCCCGAAGCCGCCGGGGAAGACGACGAAGCCGATCGCGTAACGCACGAAGAACAGCTTGCGCGTGAAGAAGTAATGGCACGTCATCTCGACGTCGAGGTACGGGTTCTCGTGCTGCTCGAACGGCAGCTCGATGTTCAACCCGATCGAGAGCGAGCCGCCCTCCTTCGCCCCGCGGTTCGCGGCCTCCATGATCCCCGGCCCGCCGCCGGTGATGATGTCCATGCCGTCACGGCTGAGCTCGCGCCCCACCGACCGCGCCAGCTCGTACTCCGGATCGCCGGGCGGCACGCGCGCCGACCCGAACACCGAGACCGCGCACCCGACGCCGCGCAGCAGCTCGAACCCGCGCTCGAGCTCGCGGTGGATCCGCGCGATGCGCTGCTGGTCGTCCAGCGTCTCCTGGACGACCGGCGCCTGCGCCTGGATGATCTCCTCGTCGGGAGTGCGCGGCGTGCTCACCTGCCGCGGGCGATGAACTTCTGCGCGCGCTTCTCCCCGCGCGGCTCGAAATACGCCCACTCCTCGCGGCCGAGCTCCGTGATCGGCTCGTCGCCGAACCACCACTCACGGCCGATCCGGCACCAGTTGCGCGTCGCCCGCAGCTGCCCCAGCACCGCCAGGACGCCGGTCTCCATCCGCCGGCCCATCAGCTCGTTCGCGGGGATGTTCTCGCGCCGCCAAAGGTCGTAGAAGCCTGACCGCGGATCGGTGACCGCCGCGATCGCGTTCATCACGAGCTTCGAGTCGATCGTGACGTCGCGCTCCTCCATGTACCAGCCGCCGACCGCGCGCACGTGCTCCATCAGCCGCTCGGCATCCACGCGTTCGGGCTTGTGCACGAAGCCGAGGTCATGCAGCGCCGCGCGCAGCCGCTCGGGATCGTTGTCGAACGCCGCCGCGATCGCCGTCACCTCGAGCTCGATCTGCTCGCTGTCGAGCTGCTTGGTCATGCCGAAGTCGAGGAAGGCGACCTTCCCGTCCTCCATGAGCAGGTAGTTGCCGGGATGGGCATCGGCGTTGAAGTGCTGCAGGTGGTAGATCGAGCCGAAGCAGAAGCGGAAGACGATCTCGCCGAAGCGGTCCTTCTCCTCCTGCGACTGCTCCTTCACGTAGTCGAAGCCGAAGCCGTCGACCCACTCGGTGACCAGCACGCGTCGGCGCGAC
This sequence comes from Thermoleophilaceae bacterium, assembly GCA_036269895.1. Taxonomy (GTDB): domain Bacteria; phylum Actinomycetota; class Thermoleophilia; order Solirubrobacterales; family Thermoleophilaceae; genus DATBDN01. The sequence continues at coordinate 6,731 of DATBDN010000034.1, read as the reverse complement.
AGCCGCGTGATCACGTCGGGGACGTAGATGAACGGATGGCCGCGGTAGCCGCGCGAGAACGTCCGCTGGTTCTGCGCCTCGTACTCGTAGTCGAGCTCCTCGAGCACGCGCTCCTTGAGCTCCGCGGCGGCGGCGCGCGCATCCAGTCCCGGCGCGAGCGCCTTCGCCATGCGCATGAGCATCTGCGCGTTCTGTAGGTCGGCGCGCAGCGCCTCGGCGATGCCGGGGTACTGCACCTTCACGGCCACCTTGCGGCCGTCGGGCAGCACAGCGCGGTGAACCTGCCCGATTGACGCCGCCGCGGCGGCGTCGTGCTCGAAGTCCTCGAACAGCTCCTCGACGGGCTCGCCGTCCCACTCCTCCTCGAGCACGCCCTTGACCTTCTTCCAGGGCATCGACGGCGCCTCGCTGCGCAGCGTCGAGAGCTTGTCCTGGTAGAGCTCGCGGTACTCCTCCGGGATGAACTCAGTGTCGATGAACGACGCAAGCTGCCCGATCTTCATCGCGGCGCCCTTCATCGTCCCGAGCACGTCGACCATGCGCTCTGCTGCCTCGAGATGGCGGGCGTCCATCGCCTCGGTTGCCTTCTCCTTCGAGCGCGCGATGTTGGCCGCGCGGGTGCCGGCATAGCGCGCACTCTGGGAGCCGATCACCGTCCCCACCTTGGCGGTGCGGCGGACGCGCCCCTGCGGCAGATCGTCCTTCGCCATCCTCGGGCAGCGTACCGACGGCAGCTAGACTCGCCGATTCTCATGGCCACCAACCGTCCGACAATCGACGTAACCGTGCGCGAGGAGTTCGGCTCCCGTGTATCCCGCCGCCTCCGCAAGAGCGGCCAGGTCCCGGGTGTCGTCTACGGCGCCCCCGATGGCAGCTGCATCAGGTTCGCGGCTGACGCGCGCGAGCTGCGCCGCGTCCTGGTGGGCGCCGGCGCGCTGATCGACCTGAAGGTCGGCGGCGAGGCGCGCCCGGTCATCGTCAAGGACACGCAGCAGCATCCCGTGCGCGGCGAGCTGCTGCACGTCGACTTCCTTCAGGTGCGCCTGGACGAGAAGATCCAGACGACCGTCTCGCTCCAGGCGGAGGGCGGCGAAGACGCGCCGGGCGTCAAGGAGGGCGGCGTCCTCGAGCTGCCCACGCACCAGTTGAACATCGAGGCGCTGCCGACGGAGATCCCCGAGGCGATCACCGTCGACGTCTCCGGTCTGGCGATGGCCGAGACGATGCACCTGGCGGCGGTCACGCCGCCGAGTGGCGTGACCTTCCTCGACGACCTGGAGGAGACGATCATCGCGACGATCGTCATCCCGAGCGAGGAGCCGGCCGAGCCGGAGGTCGAGGAGGAGGCCGAGCGCGTCGGCGAGGAGGCGGCCGCGGATGCCGGCGCCGAGGGTGCCACCGGCGACGAGGCCGAGGCCGCCGGCGAGGCTGCTGCCGAGGGCGAAGCCTCCGGCGAATAGCGCTGAGCCTCTTCCGACGCGATCACGCCGATTGGCTCATCGTGGGCCTCGGCAACCCGGGCAGCCGCTATGCCGGCACTCGGCACAACGTTGGTTTCGAAGTCGTGAACCTGCTCGCGGCGCGCTGGGACCTGCCGCGCGCCAAGGACAAGTACAAGGGTCGGTTCACAGTGGGGCGGATCTACCCGGGCGGCCCGGCGGTGGCACTGCTGCAGCCTCAGACCTTCATGAATGATTCGGGCACCTCGGTCGGCCCAGCGCGTGGGTCGATGCAGCTGGACCTGGATCACGTGGTGGTCGTCCACGACGAGATCGACCTGCCGTTCGGGCGCATCGAGTCGCGCATCGGCGGCGGCTTGGCGGGGCACAACGGGCTGAAGTCCCTCAAGCAGGGGCTCGGCTCCCCGGACTTCCGGCGCGTACGTGTAGGAGTGGGCAGACCGGATACGACTGACCCGGAGATCGTGTCCGCCCACGTTCTTGGCAAGTTCTCGGAATCTGCCGATGATGTGAGGGAACTGATCGAACGCGCGGCCGCCGAGGCAGAGCGCGTGGTAACCAGCTCCGAATGATCCGACTCGTCACCATCGTCTCCGCTCTCGCCGCCCTCGCGCTGCCGGCCGGCGCCTTCGCCGGCGCCGCCAACGGCGGCCTGCCGGGCGCGCCGTCCAATCCGATCGCGGGTGTCCCGTGGGGCACGTACAAGACCGACAGCAGCGATCCGAGCCTCGATCCTCCGAGCGCCTATTACAACACCGCGCGCAACACGCGCGACAGGGGCGACTTCGCGAAGCTGCTGGCGGTCCCGCGCTTCCGCTGGTTTGGCGCATGGGTGCCCACCTTCGACCAGGGCACCAAGTGGGGCGCCCGCAAGACGGCTACGAAGTACATCGAGGCCGTGCAGCAGGGCGACCGCAGCGTCGCGGTCGGCATCGGCGTCTTCCGGCTGCAGCCGTTCGAGCGCGCGGCCTGCAGTCGCCTGCCGACGCAGTCCGAGATCGCCGACTACAAGCGCTGGATTCAGGAGTTCGCCGCCGGTATCGGCGACTCACGCGTCATCCTCCTGCTGCAGCCCGACATGCCGTTCACGATCTGCCTGCCGCGCAACTCGCGGATCGATCTAAAGCTGATCAGCTGGACAGCGCAGCAATTCAACGCGCTGCCGCACACAACGGTGTACATCGACGCCGGCGCATCGGATTGGCTACGTCCGACCCAGGCCGCGTCGATGCTGAAGCGCGCGGGCGTGGGGCACGTGCGCGGCTTCGCGCTCAACCTGACGCATTACGACAGCACGCCGCGCAGCGTCGCCTACGGCAGGCAGATCGTGCGCTGGCTGAGCAGCCATGGTGTCAAGGGCATTCACTTCACGGTCAGCACCGCCATGAACGGCCGGCCCTTCATCTCGTACAAGCACAAGCGCACCTTCAAGCTGGGAACCGAGTGCAAGTCGCGCAGCGACCGCGTCTGCGTGACGCTCGGACAGCAGCCGACCACGCAGACCGCGACACCACTTTGCGACGGCTACCTGTGGTTCGGGCGGCCCTGGATCGACAACGCGTTCCGGCGCTCCTACGACGAGCTGCTGAAGGTCATCCGAACGTCGCCATTCTTCTAGGCGTAAGTATCGCTCCGTGTCAGGCGACCGAAGCAACCGCTGCGGGCGAGCTGAGCCACTACAGCATGCGCCCGTACTGGACGAGCGGGAGCCCGAAGCTCGACTCGGGGTCCTCCTCGCCGGTCAGCTCGAAGCCTTCGCGCTCGTAGAAGCGGCGTGCCTGCGCCGCGCCTGCAGGCGTCCAGAGGACGATTCGGTCGAAGCCGCGGCGCCGCGCCTCCTCGAGAAGGTGATCCATCAGGGCGCCCGCAAGACCGCTCCCCTGGCGGTCGCGGCGAACGAACATCTGCCACAGGTAAACCGTGCCCTCGGGCGGTACACGAGCATCGGCCCCGGTCGTCATCGAAAGCGACACGACGCCGACGATCTCGTGACCGTCCTCGGCGAGCAGGATCCACGCCGCATCGTCGTCCTCGTAGAGCCGCCCGAGGCGCGCCCTGGTCTCGGGCGCCGGCGGCGTCGGCCTCCAGTGCGGTGCCCAGTCGCGGTACGAGTCGATGCCCTCGAGCACGAATGCGTATACGCGGGGCGCGTCGTCGACGGATGCACGGTGGACCTCGATTCCCTCTGGAAGCGCCCTCATAGACTCAGTTTGCCGGGGTGCCCCTTCGCCAGTTACTTCCATTCGCACAACGAGAGCCCGCAGTTGGGCGTCTCGTCGATGCGGCGGCGAGGGAGCCCCAGCGGGCGTTCGCGTCAGCCAGCCTGCGCCCGTTCCTGCTCGCGAGCATCCTCGACCTGGATCCTGATCGCCCGGTGCTGGTCATCGTCGGCGACGACCGCGCAGCGCGCGACCTCGCCGGTGACCTGAAGGCATACCTGGCGCCGCGGCCCGTCCGCTTGTACCCGAGCCGCGGCGTCCGCTACGAGTCCAGCCTGGCGCCGCCCCCGCACCTGGTGGGACTTCGGGTTGGTGCCTTGGACGCGCTGGTCGAGCCGGCGGACGGCGACGGCGCCGTTGTCGTCGTCTCGGCCACCGCTCTCAGCGAGAAGGTTCCCGACCCCGAGCTGCGCCCGCACGGGTTCACGCTCGACAAGGGATCCGCGATCGACGTGTCGGAGACGCTCGACCGCCTCGTCGCCTGCGGCTACGAGCGCGTCGACCAGGTCGAGGAGCGCGGGCAGTTCGCCGTCCGCGGCGACATCATCGACATCTATCCGGCCACCGAGGAGCGCGCCGTTCGCATCGAGCTGTTCGACATCGAGATCGAGCGGCTCACGTGGTTCTCCACCTTCACGCAGCGCTCGCTCGAGGACGCCGAGCACGTGGAGATCGAGCCCGCCGCCGAGCTGGCGCCCGAGCATCGTGAGCTCGCCGAGATCGCGGCCGAAAGCGGCGAGGAGGATCGCCCCGACATCGCCGACGTCCTGCCGCTCGATCGCTTCCGCAAGCTGCTCGACCTGATCCCCGACGAGACGCAGATCGTCGTGGCCGCGGAGGAGGAGATCGGCCCGTCGCTCGAGGACTGGTGGAAGGACGTCTGCACGAGCTTCCACGACGAGGAGGCGCATCAGCTGTACCAGTCGCCCGACAGCGTGGAAGAGGCCCTGCGCGATCGCGCCACGCTGTGGCTGTCGAGCATCTCGAGCGATCAGCCGCACGAGTTCCGCGCCCAAGCCGCCGACGCGTTCGCGCGCTCGCTCCCGGACGCGGAGCCGGAGCTCGAGAAGCTCGTCCGCTCGGGCTACCGCACGGTCGTCGCCTGGAACCGCCGCGGCGAGGCCGAGCGGGCGCTCTACAACCTGGCGCGCGTCGACGCCCAGTTCCTCGACGGGCACGTGCCCGAGAAGCCGAGCGTCCTGTTCGCAACCGCCGGCCTGCGCGAGGGCTTCGTCTGGCCGTCGGCCAAGGTGGCGGTGCTGCCCGAGCACCGGCTGCTGCGCCGCCGCCGCGGCCCCGATCGCGCCGGCCCGAGCCGCGGCGCGCTCACGAGCTTCACCGAGCTGCGCGCGGGCGACCCGGTGGTGCACGAGGACCACGGCATCGCGCGCTTCCTCGGGTTCGAGACGAAGACGGTCGGGGGCGTGACCCGCGACTATCTCGAGCTCGAGTACCGCGACGGCGACCGCGTCTTCGTCCCCAGCGACCAGCTCCACAAGATCAGCCGCTACGTCGGTGCCGACGCTCGCGATCCGCAGCTCTCGCACCTGGGCGGCAAGCAGTGGGAGCGCCAGAAGATGCGCGCCCGGCGCGCGGCCCAGGCGCTCGCCGGCGAGCTGATCAACCTCTACGCCGAGCGCAAGCGCCGCGCCGGCTTTGCCTTCCCATCGGTCACCGAGTGGGAGCGTGACTTCGAGGCCTCATTCCCCTATCAGGAGACGCCCGACCAGCTCGACGCGATCGAGCAGGTGAAGGCCGACATGGAAGAGGCGCGGCCGATGGACCGGCTGATCTGCGGCGACGTGGGCTACGGCAAGACCGAGGTCGCGATGCGCGCGGCCTTCAAGGCCGTCGAGGCCGGCAAGCAGGTGATGTTCCTGGTGCCGACAACCGTGCTCGCGGCCCAGCACTTCGGCACGTTCACGGAGCGCATGCGCGACTACCCGTTCCGGATCGAGATGGCCTCGCGCTTCCGCAAGCCGGCAGACGTGCGGCAGGCGCTCGCGGACTTCGGCGAGGGCAAGGTCGACATCCTGATCGGCACGCACCGCCTGCTGTCGCGCGACGTCCGCCCGAAGGACCTGGGCCTGCTGGTCGTCGACGAGGAGCAGCGCTTCGGCGTCAAGCAGAAGGAGCTCCTGCGCCAATTGCGCCTCAGGGTCGACGTGCTGTCGCTGTCGGCCACACCGATCCCACGCACGCTGCAGATGTCGCTGGCCGGCCTGCGCGACATCTCGGTGATCGAGACGCCGCCGGAGGGCCGGCGCCCGGTGCGCACCTACGTGGGCGAGTACGACGAGGACCTCGTCAAGCAGGCGATCGAGCGCGAGCTGGAGCGCAAAGGCCAGGTCTTCTTCCTGCACAACCGCGTCGAGACGATCGACGAGACCGCGGTCCGCATTCAGGCGCTGGCACCGAACGCGCGCGTCCGCGTCGCGCACGGGCAGATGGAGGAGGGGCGGCTGGAGAAGGTGATGATGGCCTTCCTGCGCGGCGACGAGGACGTGCTCGTGTGCACGTCGATCGTCGAGTCGGGACTGGACATCCCGAACGCGAACACGCTGATCGTGGACCGCGCCGACCGGCTCGGGCTCGCGCAGATGTACCAGATCCGCGGACGCGTCGGGCGATCGCGCGAGCGTGCCTACGCCTACCTGCTCTACCCGTCGTCGCGGGCGCTGTCAGAGGAGGCGCAGCGCCGGCTGTCGACCCTGTCGGACTACACGGAGCTCGGCTCTGGCTTCAAGATCGCCCTGCGCGACCTGGAGATCCGCGGGGCCGGGAACCTGCTGGGCGACGAGCAGTCGGGTCACGTCGCGGCGCTCGGCTTCGAGCTCTACATGGCGATGCTCGACGAGGCCGTCCAGGAGCTGGCCGGCACGGCAGCCGACGAGGCGCCGGAGCCAGTCCGTATGGACGTTCCGGTCGATGCCTACGTGCCAGGCGACTACGTGCCGTACGAGGCGGCGAAGATCGAGATCCACCGTCGTGTGTCCGGGGCACGCGAGGTGGCCGACCTCATCGTCTTGCGCGAGGAGCTCGAGGACCGCTT
>DATBDN010000033.1:0-7729 GCA_036269895.1 Thermoleophilaceae bacterium | reverse complement strand
GAGATGCCTACCGTTGGGCTCAAGTCGCTCAACCTGTTGTCGATGCGCCTCGACCTGCGCGACTTCAACCTGTTCGACACCTCCGTGCCGATCCGCAAGAAGGGGATCGAGGAGCCGCCGAAGCACGTGCTCACTGCGCGGCAGCCCGACGGCACCTGGAACGACCTCAACGATCCCGGGATGGGGTCGAACAAGAGCGCCTTCTCGCGCAACATCAACCCGAAGCACATCCGGCCCGAGAAGCCGCCGCAGCTGCACGACCCGAGCGCGCGCAGGGTGTCGCTCGAGCTGATGACGCGCGACCAGTTCAAGCCCGCCGTGAACCTGAACGTGCTGGCAGCTGCGTGGATCCAATTCGAGAATCACAACTGGTTCTTCCACGGCCGCGGCAAAGCCGAAGAGACGATGGAAGTACCGCTCGAGCACGGCGACAGCTGGCACGAGAACCCGATGCACGTGCGCCGCTCGCTCCCGATGCCCGCCCACAAGGGTCGCGGTGACGCCGAGCAGGTCGACTACGACTTCGCCAACACCGAGACGCACTGGTGGGATGGCTCGCAGATCTACGGCGCCACCCTTGAGAAGCAGCGGTCGCTGCGGACGTTCAAGGACGGCAAGCTCGAGCTGACCGACGACGGTCGCCTGCCGCCGCACGAGGACGAGGAGGGAGTCGACCGGTCGGGATTCACCGACAACTGGTGGTTCGGCCTCTCGTGCCTGCATACGCTCTTCACGAAGGAGCACAACGCCATCTGCGACGTGCTCAGGAGGGAGAACCCGACCTGGGACGACCAGCGCCTGTTCGACACGGCGTGGCTCATCAACTCGGCGCTGATGGCGAAGATCCACACAGTCGAGTGGACGCCCGGCATCGTCAACACGCCGGCGCTCTGGTTCGCCATGAACGTGAACTGGTCGGGCATTTTCGGCCAGCACCTCAAGGACCGCTTCGGGCGCCTGGGCGACTCCGAGATCTTCAGCGGGATCATGGGATCCCCGCAGGAGCACCACGAAGCGCGCTTCCAGCTGACCGAGGAGTTCATCTCGGTTTATCGGATGCACCCGCTGGTGCGCGACGACTGGAACATCTTCGACCTGGAGAACGGGCGACGGGTCGACGAGCAGCAGTTCTTCGACGTGCAGGGGCGCTTCACGCGCACCTTCGTCGACAAGCACGGGATCCCGAACCTCATCTACACGATGGGCGTCGAGCACCCAGGCGCGATCACGCTGCACAACTACCCCCGAGCGCTACAGCGCTACGAGCGCATCGACGGCGAGATCATGGATCTCGCGACGCTCGACATCCTGCGCGACCGCGAGCGTGGCGTCCCGCGCTACAACGACTTCCGCGAGGAGCTGCGGATGCCGCGCATCCGCTCCTTCGAGGAGCTCACCCCGAACAAGGACTGGGCCGAGCAGATCCGGCGGGTCTACAACAACGACATCGACAAGGTCGACCTGCAGGTGGGCATGTACGCGGAGCCGCTGCCGCCGGGCTTCGGCTTCTCCGACACGGCGTTCCGGATCTTCATCCTGATGGCGTCGCGGCGCCTGAAGTCAGACCGCTTCTTCACCAGCGATTTCCGGCCTGAGGTCTACACCCAGACCGGTATCCGCTGGGTCACGCATACAAAGATGAAGGACGTCCTGCTGCGCCACTACCCCGAGCTCGAGCCGGCGCTGGATGGTCTGCCGAACGCGTTTTTGCCGTGGAACAAGGTCTCCGAGGACGATCACCGCGACGGCGCGCGCAAGAAGGTGGAGCACCGCGTCGAGGGCGTCAAGAAGGCGCTGACCGCGCTGAACGCATGACCACCGCTGCTGAGCTGGAACGCACCGACTCGCGGAGCGATTTGGAGCGCCTGCCGGAGGCATCGCTGGGAGAGAGCTTGCAGTTCGTCGCAACCGGCCTGCTGCCGAGCCTTGCACGCGGGCTGTTCTCGCCACGGCCGCGCGCGATGAAGTTGCTAACGCGGCTGAACACGGACGCGCGTGCGATCAAGGTGCTCGACGCGATCCGCGAGAAGCACGGCGGCGAGGGCATCCGCATCCTCCGCGGCAAGATCGCCGTGCTATGGGGCGAGCGTGCGATCCGCGAGGTGCTCGACAACTCGGCGACGGCGTACGCATCCGACGCCGGCGCCAAGAAGAAGGGCATGTCGCACTTCATGCCGGACGCGCTGACGCTGTCGCGCGGCGAGGACTGGAGCGACCGGCGCACCTTCAACGAGGCCGTTCTCGGGACGAGGGGCATGGAGCACCCGCAGGCTGCGCGCATCCGCGACGTGGTGAACGATGAGGTCGATCGGCTGCGGATCGGCGACGACCTGCGCTGGGAGCAGTGGGAGAGGCTGTTCGATCACATCACGCTGCGCGTGATCTTCGGGAACTCCGCGCGCGGCGACCAGGAGCTCACCGATCTGCTCGAGAAGCTGATGCGCGAGGCGAACCGGATCGCCGGCCTGAAGACGACCGACGACTACTACGAGTTCTACGGCCACATAGACAAGCACCTTGCGAATCCTGATCCGTACAGCCTGGTCGCGATGGTGGCGGATGCGCCGCATACCGACAGGACGCGCATCGCCCAGCAGATCCCTCACTGGATCTTCGCGATGCGCGACACGCTCGGTGCGAACACGTATCGCGCGCTCGCGCTGGCGGTCGAGGGCGGCCACACCTACTTCCCGGGCGTGCTTCACGAGGCGATGCGGCTATGGCCGACCACGCCGCTGCTCGCGCGCGAGAAGGTCTCCGACGGCAGCCAGGTGATGATCCTGAACGTCTTCAACCACCGCGACCCGCGCCAGCCGGACTACAACCAGGTCAAGCCGGAGCGCTGGAAGGACGGGCAGCGCAACTACCGCTTCAACCACCTGTCGAATGGCTCACAGGACTGCCCCGGGGGGCCGCTCGTGCTGTTCATCGGAAGCGCCGTTCTCGAACGCATGTTGTCCGAGTACAAGCTCCGTTACCAAGGTCCGTCGCTCGACCCGGTCCCAGAGATGCTCGATTTCTTCCAGATCCGCTTCGAAGTCCTATGACCAGCACCGTCGAACCTCCGCAACTGGATAGCGACCCGCGCGTGGCCGGCCTCGCCGACCTGGTGAGCGCCGGCGCTGGTGAGCGGGAGCCGATCGAGATCGAGAACCCCGCGACGGGGAAGACGTTCGCGACGGTCCCGCGCTGCACGACCGAGGACGTCGCCGCGGCCGTGCGCCGAGCGCGTGAGGCGCAGCAGGCGTGGGCCCGGACCGACTGGAACGAGCGGGCGGCCATCCTGCTGCGCTTCCACGATCTGGTGCTGAAGCACCGCGACGAGATCCTTGACGTCATCCAGCTCGAGTCGGGCAAGGCGCGCCGGCACGCGTTCGAGGAGATCATGGACGTCGCGCTCGTGTCGCGCTACTACGCGCGCACCGCCGACAAGCATCTGCGCGCGCGTCGCCGATGGGGTGCATTCCCGCTGCTCACGTGGACGTGGGAGCACCACCATCCAGTCGGCGTGGTCGGCGTGATCGCACCGTGGAACTACCCGCTCACACTGTCGATCAGTGACGCGATCCCGGCACTCGCGGCGGGCAATTCGGTCGTGATGAAGACCGATTCTCAGACTCCGTTCAGCGCCCTCATCGGACTGCGCCTGATGCGCGAGGCCGGGCTGCCCGATGGCGTGCTGCAGGTCGTGACGGGCTCGGGCTCGGATCTGGGCCCCGAGCTGATCGGCAACGTCGACTACATCATGTTCACGGGCAGCACCTCGGTCGGGCGCGGCGTCGCGAAGCAGGCCGCGGAGCGGCTGATCCCGAGCTCGATGGAGCTGGGCGGGAAGAACGTGATGATCGTGCTGGAGGACGCCAACATCGAGCGCACGCTCGACGGCGCGCTGAGGGCGATGTTCTCGAATGGCGGCCAGCTCTGCATCTCGGCGGAGCGGCTGTACGTGCATGAGGCGATCGCCGACGACTTCATCCCCAAGCTCGTGGAGCGCGTGAAGGCGATGAAGATCGGAGCCGGCTTCGACTTCGGCTACGAGATGGGCTCACTCGTGTCGGCGAAGCAGCTCGAGACGGTCGAGTCGCACGTCCAGGACGCGGTCGACAAGGGCGCGACCGTGCTCGCCGGCGGCCGCGCGCGGCCCGACCTCGGCCCTTATTTCTACGAGCCGACGCTGCTCGACGACGTGCGCGAGGGCATGACGCTGTTCACCGACGAGACGTTCGGACCGGTGGTGGCGATCTCGCGCTTCTCGAGCGACGACGAGGCGGTCGCGCGGGCGAACGACAGCGACTTCGGATTGAACTTCAGCGTCTGGACGCGCGACGTGGCGCGCGGGCGGTCGCTGGCAACGAGGCTCCAGGCGGGGACCGTCAACATCAACGAGGGCTACATCGCCGCCTGGGGGTCCGTCGACGCGCCGATGGGCGGGATGAAGGACTCGGGCGTCGGCCGTCGCCACGGCGCCGAGGGCATCCGGAAGTACACGGAGCCGCAAACAGTGTCGGTGCAGAGGGTGATGCCGATCGCCCCGCCGCGCCACGTGCCCCCGAAGCTCTGGTCCGACGTGATCGTGCTGGGCCTCGGGCTGCTGCGCCGCATTCCCGGGATGCGCTAGCCGTTACAAAAGTGCTCTGATCCCTTTTGTTACGACAGCCCGTTACAAACGGGGTCAGAGCACTTTTGTTACGACGAGATCGAGCGCTGGTATGCGCGTACGGCGATTGGTGCGCAGATGGCGACGATCGCGACGATCCAGATGAGCGAATAGGTGATCGGGTGATGCAGTGGCCACGGTGCGCCTGGCGCGGCGTGCGCTCCAGGGTTGCCGAAGAGCGTCCGCAGGGCGCCCGCCACCGCGCTGACCGGATTCCACTCGGCGATCGTCTTCAGCACGCCCGGCAGCGTGCTGGTCGGCACGAATGTGCTTGCTACGAACGTGAGCGGGAAGATGAACACGAAGGCAACGCCCTGAACGCCCTCGGGCGTGCCGATCCAGGCGGCCAGCAGCACGCCCAGCCAGATGACTGCGAACGAGAAGGCGAACATCAGCGCGTAGCCGGCGACCGCGCTGCCCACGCTGGAGTGGATGCGCCATCCGACGACGAGTCCCGATAGCGACATCAACGCGATCGGGAGCGCTGCGCGGATGAGGCTGGCGACCGCGTGGCCGCCGAGCAGCGCCGCTTGCGGGATCGGGAGCGAACGGAAGCGATCGGTGGCGCCGTTCGTCCGGTCCGACGCCAGTGCCATCGCGGTCCCGAAGGCGCCGAACATCAGCGTCTGGGCGAAGATCCCGCCCATCAGGAACTCGCGGTAGCTACCGCCGCCGGGGACGCTGATCGCGCCTCCGAAGACGTAGGCGAACAGCAGCACGAACATGATCGGCTGGATCGTCGCGTCGGTGAGCGCCTCGGGCTGGCGCCGCATGTGCGCAAGCCCGCGGCGAGCGATCACCCATGTGCTCTGAACCAGTTCGCTCACGCGGCCGCCCCCTCGAGGTCCGATTCGCTCTCGGCGGGCGGTGCGCCCGTCAGTGTCAGGAACACATCGTCGAGCGTCGGCTGGCTCAGCCCGAGATCCTCGACCGCGATGCCGGCAGCCGCCAGCTCGCCGCCGAGCAGTGCGATCGCACCAGGGCCGCCCGAGGTGGGCGCCGTCACGGACCGGTTCTGGCGATCGATCGTCGGCTGCGCCTCCGCGCAACGCCCGACGAGCAGGCCGATCGCGTCGAGGTCCGCTTCGTCGCGCGCGATCACGTGCAGTTGGTCGCCGCCTACCTGGCGCTTGAGTGAGCGTGCATCGCCTCGAGCAATCACACGGCCGTGGTCGACCACCGCAATGTCGTCGGCCAGCCGCTCTGCCTCCTCGAGGTACTGCGTGGTCAACAGCACGGTCACGCCGCCTTCGACCAGATGGTCGAGCACGCCCCAGAGGTCGTTGCGCGCCCGGGGGTCCAAGCCGGTGGTCGGCTCATCCAGGAACAAGATCTCGGGCTCGGCCACAAGCGTGGCCGCCAAGTCCAGGCGGCGGCGCATGCCGCCCGAGTACTCGCGCGCCAAACGGTCGGCGGCGTCGGCCAGGTCGAACCGCGCGAGCAGCTCGTCCGCGCGCGCGCGCGCCGGCTTGCGGGCGAGGTGGTGAAGCTCGCCGATCATCACGAGGTTCTCGCGCCCGGTCAGCAGCTCGTCGACCGTTGCGTCCTGCGCGGCCAGGCCGATGCGCCGCCGTACCTCGACCGGCTCCTGGACGACGTCGAAGCCGGCTACACGCGCCGAGCCCTCGCTGGGTGTGGTGAGGGTGGTGAGGATGCGCACCGTCGTGGTCTTGCCGGCCCCGTTCGGTCCGAGCATGGCGAGCACCGCGCCGCGGGCAACGTCGAGGTCGACGCCGGCGAGCGCGAGCGTCTCGTCGTAGCGCTTGGTCAGCCCGGTGGCTTCGATGGCGAGTCCGTTGGCCATGGACTCTGACCTTAGTCGGGTGCTTGCTCGAGCTTGTGAAGGAGCTTGGAAAGCTGGTCGACCTCCCGCTCCGTGAGCAGCGAGCGCAGGCGCTGGTCGTGCCGCACGGCCACGTCGCGCAGCCGGTCGAACAGCTCGATTCCGGCATCCGTCAGCTCGACTTGCTGCACCCGGCGATTCGATTCGTCGCGCCAGCGGCGGACGAATCCCTGCGCCTCGAGTGAGCCCAGGTGGTGCGTCATCGTCGGTCCGGTCACACCCATCGCCTTCGCGAGACCGGACTGCGTTCCCCACTGTCCGGAGCGGACCAGCAGCAGCACCTGCCAGGCAGCAGCGGATCCTCCCGCCGCGGCCATGGCGCGCTCGAACTCCTGCGACACCGTCCGCGCCGTGCGCGCGAGCTGAAGGCCGATCGGCGTTGCCTGCGGACGAGCCATCGCGCCATCCTAGCTAACAATTTGACATCTAACAATTAGATATCTAAGCTTCGCGCCTATGAGTACCGAAACGACAAATACGGATCGCAGCCATGGCGCGGATAAGCCGCTCGCGGATGCGCCCGCCGCTGCGATTTGGCCCGCATTCAGCGTCCTCGTCCTGGCGATGCTGCCGGCGGTGCTCGACCAGACCGTGCTCGCGACGGCGCTGCCCACGATTGCGCGCAGACTCGGGACCCTGGGTGACGTTTCGTACCTGGTGACTGCTTACGTGCTCGCCTCGACCGTCGCGACGCCGCTCTGGGGCAAGCTCGGCGACCGCCATGGCCGGCGACCGTTGTTGACGGCGGCGCTGTCGTTATTCCTGCTCGCATCGGCGGCATGCGGAGTGGCGCAGACGCTCGGGCAGCTGATCGCGGCGCGCAGCGTGCAGGGTGTCGCTGCCGGCGGCCTGATGGCGCTCGCGATGGCGTCGGTGGGCGACCTGGTCGATCCGCGCGAGCGCCCGCGCTGGCAGGGGCGCATCGCCGCCGCGTTCTCCGCGGCTGCGATCGCCGGGCCGCTCATCGGCGGCTTGCTCGTGCAGCACGCGTCATGGCGCTGGGTCTTCTACGTGAACTTGCCCGTCGGCTTGGCCGCGCTGGCGGGGATCAAGCGCTGGCTGCCGGTCGGAACGCGTGCTGACAACCGCGCGCCACTCGACCTGAGGGGCGCGCTGCTGCTCGCGGTCGCGAGCGGCACTGCGCTACTCGTGCTCAGCCTCGGCGGTCACAAGTTCGATTGGGCATCGGCTGCGGTTGCCGTGCTGCTCGCCGTTGCCGTGGCAGCCGG
>DATBDN010000032.1:0-5634 GCA_036269895.1 Thermoleophilaceae bacterium | reverse complement strand
GCGCGTCGCGCTGGCGTGGCCCGGCGGGCGATCAGGGGCCTTGTCAGTGGTCGGCGGCGTGATCCGGCTGCCGCAGCCAGTGCGCACACGCGCCTTCACGATGCGCGTGCTCGCAAGCACGCGGCCCGGCGGTGCGGCGGTCGGGATCAGCGAGCTGCGCGTGACCGGCGTGCCGCGCATGCGGGTGCCCCGGGCTGGTCGCATTCGCGGGTGCCGGGCGGTCGTCGTCCTCGGTGGCGACGCGCCGGTGGGAGTGCGCGTCGACGGCGACATCCAGGATTTGGACGCGGGCCGTCCGCTGCGCGCGAGCGGCTGCTCGAAGCTCGCGCTCGGCGCGGGGAGCCGTCGTGTGCGGATCCCGCCGGCGACGCTGCGAGCGGATCGCGTCCTGCTCACCTCACCGGCGCCGGCGCCGGTGGCGCGCACGTCGACGACGCCGGGCGTGGTGTCGAACGCGGGCGATCCCGGTCGCGGCCGCCGCGACAACGTGAAGCTCGACGTCCACACCCCGGCATGGCTCGTGCTGGGGGAGAGCTTCGACCGCGGTTGGCGCGCGTGGTGCGGCGGCCGAGCGCTCGGAACCCCGGTGCCGCTGGACGGCTACGCAAACGCATGGCCGGTCCAGCCGGGCTGCCGATCAGCCCGCTTCGCGTTCGCGCCACAACGACCCGTCCACGTGGTCCAGATCCTGTCGGTGCTCGCATGCACAGCCCTGCTCGCAATCGCGTTCGGGTTGCGAAGGCGACGCGGCGATGCGCCCACGCTCGCCGCCGCTGACGCGCCCGCCGACGCCGATGCGCGTGCTGCCGCCGATCCGCCCCACCCGGCCCGGGGGGATTGGCCGGATCCGGCCCCGGCCCGCCTGGGCGCGCGGCGCGCGGCCCTCTTCGGGCTCCTTGCCGGCGGCGTTCTTGCGTTCTGCTTCTCGCTGCGATCGGGCCTGCTCATCGCGCCCGCGATCGCGCTGGTCCTGTGGCGCGGCATTCCTGCCAAGCCGCTTGCCATCGCCGGCGGCCTGCTTCTCGCGATCGCCGTCCCGCTCGACTACATCCTTTACCCCGCGCCCGATTTCGGCGGCTACAACCCCGGCTACGCCGGCGACCAGGTCAGCGGACACTGGATTGCGGTCGCGGCGTGGGTGCTGCTCGCGCTCGCGCTCTGGCGGGCGCTCAGTACGGCCAGTCGTCGCCGCGATGCCCCATCAGCCGCGCCAGCGGACGCACGTGAGTGACCAGCGCGACCTTCACGATCACGTTCCGTAGGAACCACGGCAGTTGCGCCAGTTGTCGCACCGAGTTCGACGTGCGCTCGGCGACACCGAGACGCTCGCGCCGGTACTCCGCCAGCGAGCTCGTCCGGCCGACGTAGCGCCACCGAGAACGGAACGTGACCGAGCTCAACGTGGCCAGCGTCACGCCGATCGACGAGAACGAGTCGTGCACGAGCATCGTGCCCCCGTCGCGCACACGCTCGCCCCAGCGGACGATGTCGTCGCGCGCCGGCCCGAACCGATGCGCGCCGTCCACGTAGAGAACGTCGATCGCTTCCTCCACGGACGAGTGCGCGTCCGACGACATCAGCCGCACCAACTCGACGCGCGACTCGATCCCGGCCGCCCGCATGTTCGCCGCGAACGCCCTGTGGTCGGCCTCCCCGCGGTCAGCCTCGGCCTCGATTTCCTGAGGGCCCCGATCACCGCCCGCGTGCGGGTCGATGGCGACGAGCCGCGCGCCGGTCGCCAGCGCCGAGGCCATCACGACTGCAGAGCGGCCGCGAAAGCTCCCGATCTCGACGAGCAAACCGCCAGCGGGCACCCGCAGCGCGGCCTCCCACAGTCGCCGCGCCTGCGTCTCGGACAGCCAGCCTTCGATCGCGGCCGCCTTCGCAAACGCGTCCTTGAAGGAAGCGGCGCGAATCGGCGTGGATGCGCTCACGCTGCGGCAGCCGCGCCCGATGCGCGCGGCGACGCCGCGCTTCGGAAGCCCAGCGACAACACGATCGTTGCAAGCAGCGCCTGCACGACAAGCAGCGCGGCCGCGACTGCCGTGAGCGACCCCATCGCCTGCAGCAGTAGCGGCTCGGCTACGGCGGCAACCGCCAGCGCCCACAGGAAGTTCGCCCGCTCGAGCGCGAGCAGGTACTGGACGGACAGGTATGCGCATGCCAAGAGCGACATCGCCACAGCCAGCACCGGCAGCGCCGCTGCTCCATCCGCGTACTGCTTCCCGAACACAGCGACCAGGACCGGCTCCGCTGCCACCACATAGAGCAGCGCCGCCGGCGCTGCCACGCAGCCCACCAGCACCAGCGTCCGCACCAGCACGGGGCGCGCGTCCACGCCCATGCGGGTCCGCCGCGCCGCCTCCGGCAGCAGGTACAGCCCGAGACCGACAGCGACCCAGATCACGCCCTTGGCGATCACCGCAGCCGCCGCGTAGGCGCCGGCCGCATGCTTCTCCGCCACGTGCTTCACGACGATCACATCGATGTTCTGCAGGACAGCGATCAGCGCCAGCGCCACCACCGGCGCCCACGAACGCGCGACCAGGTCCCTCAGCGGACGCTCGTGATGCTCAGAGTGTGGCCCGGCCGCCCGCAGCAGCGGCACCAGCAGTGCGGCGGCGACGACTCCGATCGACACGGCGGTGCCGAGGAACGCGCCCGTCACGCCGGCGCCCAGCGCCCACAGCGTCAGGCCGGCCGCCAGGCGCATCATTGCCTCGCCGATCAGGCTGAAACCGACGAGCTTGTAATGCTGCAGGCCCTGCAGGGCGCCGCGCTGCACCGACAGGATCAGCCACAGGCATCCCGCGGGGACCGCAGCCGCGGCGGCCCACGGCAGGTCCGGGACACCGACCGCGTGCGCGATCAGCGACCGGCACAGCACCGCGACGGCGGTCGCGACGACCGTGATCCCGCCGAGTGTGGTCAGCCAGCCCCAGACACCGGCGGCCGGATACCGCTCGCCCGCTGCCACCGAGCGGCTCACCTCGCGTGCGACGGTCATCTGCAGCGCCGATCCCGGGACCGACAGGATCAGGAACGTCGACACGAGCGCGGCGAGCGATCCGTAGCCGGAACTGTGCAAGAGCCGCGCGAACACGATCGTGTACCCGAGCGCGATGAAGTTGGCGGCCATGACCGCGGCCGCCAAGCCCGCGGCGCGACCCGTGTCGGAGCGGCTGAAGCCGGCCAGCAGCGAGCGCATCGACAGCCTGGCGGGCGCAGAGGCCGCCTCGGCCTCCAGGACGTCGAGCGTCCGGCGCGCGGTGCGGTCCCACGTGAACTCCTGCGCGCGCTCATAGGCGGCGCGGCCCATTCGCTCGCGCAACTCGTCGTCCGCGACCAGCCGCCTCACGTGCGCGGTCAGCTCGTCCCCGTCATCGGCGAGGAATCCCGTCACGCGGTCCTCGATCGACTCGGGCAGGCCGCCCACACGCATCGCGACGCTCGGCGTCGCGCAGGCCGCCGCCTCCATCACGGTCAGGCACCAGCCCTCCGCCGACGACGCCGTCAGGTTCACCCATGAGCGCTGCAGCAGCGCGAGCTTCGTCTGCTCGTCGACGTGACCGTGCACGCGAACGCGCGCGTCGATGCCGCGCTGCGCGATCGCCTCCTCGAGCTCCGGCCGGTGGTCCCCGTCACCTGCGATCTCCAGCACCGTGCCGGGCAGCGCCGCGACCGTGTCCAGCAGCATCTCGACGCGCTTGTACTTCTTCAGCCGCCCGAGGTAGAGCAGCGTCGGAACCTGGGCACGCTCGCCCGGCTCGAAGGCGCCGAGCTCCACGCCGATGTGGTTCACCGTCACCGACTCCGGCGGGATCCCGAACGGCTCGAGGTCCCGCTGCGTCGCATGCGAGATCACGACGAAGCGAGAGCCCGGATACAGCAGCTTCAGCGGCAGCGTCTCCAGGAACAGCCCGGCGACCTTGCCGGCGCTCCCCAGCTCGCGCTCGTAGTGGTCCGTGTGCACGTGGTGGACGAGCGCGGCGCGCGGCGTGCGCAGCCAGATTGGCGTCAGGAACGTGATCCCATTGATCACCTCGAGCACAACGTCGGTGTCCGGCACAAGCCCGCGCCACTGCTTCCAGATCGTCCGCGGGAAGACAGTCGAGCGACCTCCGATGCGGTACATCGTCAACTCGCCATGGCGCTCGACCGGCAGCGCCCCGTCGTAGCCGGCGCCGATGACCGAGACACGGTGCCCCCAGGCCAGCCAGCGGGACACATGGCCGAACAAATTCGTGCCGGTCCCGCCGCCCTGGGGATGGGTCCAGTCGCGATCCGTGAGCACCAGGATGTGCACGCGGTGCAAGCCTAGGCGCTGGCTATGCTGGAGGCTCGATGGACGAGCGCGTTCTCTGCGAGCGCCTCATCACCTACGACACCTCGACCGTTGACGGGATCATGGCCGCGGCGGGCTTCGTCAAGGGGTGGCTCGAGGCGCGCGACATCGATGTCGCCACCGCCATGAACAACGGCCTGCCCGTCCTTGCCGCCACGGTCGGCGCCGACAAGGGACCGACCGTCGTGTTCCACGGTCATCTCGACGTGGTCCCGGCCGGTTCCGAGCAGTTCGAGCCGCAGGTGGACGGCGACCGCCTCTACGGGCGCGGCGCCTACGACATGAAGGGCGGCCTGGCGGCGATGATGTGCGCGACCCGCGACCTCGCCTCCCAGGACCTGGTCAAGCTCCACTTCGTCATGTGCTGCGACGAGGAGTCGGAGGAGGACGAGAATCGCGGCTCCGATTACATCGCCAAGGAGATGGGCTACCTGGGCGACTTCGCGATCACCGGGGAGCCGACCGACATGCTGATCGGCGTCCAGGCGAAGGGTGTGTTGCTCGTGCGCATCGACGTGCACGGCCGGGCCGCGCACGGCTCGACCCCGTGGCTCGGCGACAACGCCGTGCTGAAGGCGATGGACGTCTTCCGCGCGATCCAGTCGCTGCCGTTCGCGCGCGAGTCGTCCGAGATGTTCGACCGCGCGTCGATCAACCTCGGCCGGGTCTCGGGCGGCGACGTGCCGAACAAGGTTCCCGAACACTGCGTGATCGACGTCGACGTCCGCTTCCTGCCGGGCCAGGACGCGGACGAGATCCTGCACGAGGTCCAGGCGATCCCCGACTGCAAGGTCGACGTGATCTTCCGCCGCGACCCGGTGGTCGTCGCTCGTACGAACCCCTTCGTCGCGATGCTCGCCGAGGTCGTGTCGGGCGGCAGCCCGGCCGAGCGGATCTCGGTTGGCCGCGACGGCGCGTCCGACATCACCGCCTGGCTCGAGGCCGGCGTGCCGGGGGTCGAGTTCGGCCCGATAGGCGAGGGCCACCATGGGCCTGAGGAGTGGGTCTCGATCTCGTCGCTCGTGCGCTACCGCCAGGCGCTCGTCGACTTCGTGGGGCTTGTTGGAGAGCGGCGGGCAAGCGACGCGCCGCAGCTGCGCGTTGCCTGAGAACTACTCGAATCCGCACGTCTTCCTGCGCTTCGTGATCGGCAGCCTGATCATCGTGATCGCGGCTGCCGCGGCGACGGCGGTTGCGGCGTGGCACGAGGTCGACAAGGTCGTCGCCGCCTTCCAGAACACCAAGCAGATCCCGCACATCAACGACGTGATCAGCCAGGCCGACGCGGG
>DATBDN010000031.1:0-49833 GCA_036269895.1 Thermoleophilaceae bacterium | reverse complement strand
CTGCGCCTTCACTACCTGGTTCTTGCCGCGCGTGTCCATACCCTGCACCCGGCCGCGACGCGAGTTCAAGTCGCCCATGATGTCGCCACTGCAGTCCTGGGGCGCGTCAATCTCAACATCCATGATCGGCTCGAGCAGAGTGGGCTTCACTTTTTCCATCGCGTTGCGAAAGGCCTTGCGACCGGCAGCGCGAAAGCTGTGCTCGTCGGAATCGACCGTGTGATACGAGCCGTCAACCAACTGCACTTTGAAATCGACCAGCGGATACCCGGCAATGGCGCCGCGGGATGCCGCCTCGATAATTCCTTTCTCGATCGCGGGGCGAAACTGTTGGGGCACAGAGCCGCCGAAGATTTTGTCTTCAAAAATGAATCCTTCGCCGCGCGGCAAGGGTTCGAAGACCACCTTGCAATCGCCGAACTGGCCGCGGCCGCCGGTCTGCTTCTTGTGGCGAGCGTGCGCCTTGGCGGGCTGACGGATCGTCTCGAGGTACGGCACACGCGGCGGCTTGAGGTTGACCTCCACGCCGAAGCGCTCCTTCAGGCGGCCGAGCACGACCTCGACGTGGACCTGAGTGAGGCCGGCCACGATCTGCTCGCCGGTCGCGTCGTCGCGATGCAGGTCGATCGTCGGGTCCTCCTCTTTCAGCTGGCGCAGGCCGTTGGCGATCTTGTCCTCGTCGCCCTTCGCCTGGGCCTCGATCGCGAACGCCATGACCGGCGCGGGCGTCTGCAGCGTCGGGATGTCGACCTGGGCGTCCTCGCTACTCAGGACGTCGCCCGTATGCGTGTCCTTGAGCTTCGCGACGGCGCCGATGTCACCGGGGCCGAACGAGTCGCTCTGCTGCGTGTCCTTCCCGTGGGGAATGAGCAGCGTGCCGATCCGCTCCTTCTGGTGGGTGCGGCAATTGACAAGCTGGTTGTCGGTCGTTACGAGGCCCTGGAAGACGCGGAAGTAGTTGATGCGGCCCGCAAAGGGATCGGCGAGGGTCTTGAAGACATACGCGACGGTCTGCCCGTCCTCGGTCGGGTCAAGGTGCTTCTCCCCGGCGTCGAGCGCACCCGTCTGCGCCGGCGACGGCAGGTCCTCGACGATCGCATCGAGCAGCCGGTTGGTGGCCAGGTTTTTGGTCGCGATCCCGCAGGTCACGGGGAACAGGTGGCCCTCCTCCACCCCGTGCTCGAGTGCCTTGACGATCTCGTCGTGAGCGATCTCCTCCCCCTCGAGGTAGCGCTCCATCAGCGCGTCCGAGTTCTCCGCCACCTCGTCCATCAGCTTCTCGCGGTAGTCCTCAGCCTGCGGGCGGATGTCCTCGGGGATCTCGATCTGCTTGCAGTTGTCGCGCCCGGCGCCGTCGTACTCGTACGCCTTCATGTCGACGAGGTCGATCACGCCGCGCACGTCGTGCTCGGAGCCGATCGGGATCTCGGTAGCCACGACGTGCGAGCCAAAGGTCTCCTGGAGCTGGTCGAGCGTGCGGAAGAAGTCGGCGCGCTCGCGGTCGAGCATGTTCACGAAAACCAGGCGGCTCAGGCCGAGCTCGGAGGCGCGCTCCCACAGGCGCTCGGTGAAGACCTCAACGCCCATGACGGCGTTGACGACGAACACGGCCGACTCGACTGCACGCAGCGCGCCGAAAGCGTCGGCCACGAAGCTCGGCTCGCCGGGGGTGTCGAGCACGTTGACCTTCTTGTCCTGCCACTCCAGCGATGCGAGGCTGGAGGAAATCGACATCTGGCGGGCCTTCTCGTCAGGCGCAGAGTCAGACACCGTGGTGCCATCGACCACGTTGCCCAGGCGGTTGATGGCACCGGCCTGGAACAGCAGCGCCTCGTGTAGCGAGGTCTTGCCGCTCCCCCGGTGCCCGACTAGGGCGACGTTGCGGATCTGGTCCGGCGACTGGCGAGCCATATGTCTCCTCTCCTGTGGGAAAGGCGGAGACTAATGGCCCGGCAAAACCTAGTCAGACGGGCGGAAGACGAACAGCGTCGCGCCGAGCTCGATCAGGTCGCCTGGCAGCAGCACCTGCTCGCGCACCAGCCACCCGTTCACGCGCGTGCCGTTGCGCGAGCCCAGGTCCTTGATGCGCCAGCCGTCACGGGTGCGCGCCAGCTCGGCGTGCCGGCTGGACACGGTGGCGTCGTGGATCGCGTAGTCGCACGCCGGATTGCGGCCGATGACACGCGCCTCCCCTTCGTGCATCGGCGGCGGCTCGAGTGGGAGCGGCGGCGGCGCGGCGGCCGTGGCCATTCGCGCCACGAGCGCCTGCCACACGCGGCGGTGGCGCGGGAGGTCGCGCGTCACGGCCTCGAGCTCGTCGTGCGTCTTCGCCTGGTACGCCGCGTCCACGCGCTCGACGAACGTGTCCGTCCCCAGTCGCCCCGTCATCAACCCCTGGCGCAGAACCGCGACCGCGTGCTCCCTGGTGTCGTCCGATGCCCGGACCACACGCACATTGTCGCGCTAATGGCCGGTTTCGTGGGCCTCGGCCTGGAGGCGGGACTTCAGCCGGAGTACGGCCTTCGTGTGCAGCTGCGACACGCGGGACTCGGTCACGCCGAGCACTTCACCGATTTCGCGCAGGGTCAGGTTCTCGTAGTAGTAGAGGGCCACGACCAGCTTCTCGCGCTCCGGCAGACGTGCGATCGCGTCCGCCAGGTGATCCTTCATCTCGGTCGCGTCCATCTCTTGCGCCGGGTCGAGCGCCTGCGGGTCCTGGATCGTGTCGAGCAGCGACACCTGGTCGCCCGACGAGTCCGAAACCGTCCACAGCTCGTCGAGAGCGACGACCGACGAGTTCGAGATCCGGGTCAGCGAGTCCTGGAACTCGTCCACGGTCACGCCCAGCTTCTCGGCCATCTCCTGGTCGGTCGGCGCCCGCTGCAGCTCGTGCTCGAGCTGCGCGTTGACCTTCTCGATCTCACGCGCCTTCGCGCGCACCGAGCGCGGCACCCAATCGAGCGAGCGCAGCTCGTCGATGATCGAGCCCTTGATGCGCGTGACTGCGAACGTCTCGAACTTGATCTCCCGCGACGGGTCGAAGCGCTCGATCGCGGAGATCAGTCCCAGGAGCCCGTAGGAGATCAGGTCCGACTCCTCGACGTGCGCCGGCAGTCCGCTGGCCATGCGCCCCGCGACGTACTTGACGAGCGGGGAATAAGCCAGCACGAGGCGCTCGCGAGCGTGGGTGTCGCCGCTGTCCTTGTAGCGGCGCCACATTTCCTTCAGCTCGATGGCTTTGACGTTGGTCTCCAAGGATTTAGCCCCTAGTCCAGGTCACGCTCTTGGGTGAGCCAACGCATACACCTTTTTGAGCCGACCCGACTCTACCCGAGTGTAAGTCTGGGTCGTGCTGATCGTGGCATGACCGAGCAACTCCTGAATTGCCCGCAAATCAGCACCTCCTTCAAGCAAATGGGTCGCAAATGAGTGCCGCAGGGTGTGCGGCGTGATGCCGCCCTGCACAGCGGCGTGCCGCACCCAGCCGTTCAGTCGGCGGCGAACGTCCGATGTCGACAGGCGCTTGCCCGTCTTCGAGATGAACAGCGCGGGCTCCGGTTCCTGCTCGAGGGCCGGCCGCCCGCGCTCGAGATAGCGCGCGATTGCCCGCCACGCGGGCTCTCCCGCCGGGACCACACGCGTCTTCGATCCCTTGCCCAGCACGCGCAGATGCTCGGCGTCGGGGTCGGCGTCGCTCACGTTGAGGTTGACGATCTCCTCCGCGCGCAGACCCGCCGCGTAGGCGAGCTCGAACATGGCGCGGTCGCGCAGCTCGAGCGGCGTGGACGCCGGGATCCGGTCCAGCACGGCGGCCACCTCGGCCGGCTTCAGCACCTGCGGCAGGTACTGGTCGCGCTTGGGGCTTGCCACCAGGTCGGCAGGCGAGGCGCCCACCTCGCCGATCTCGATCAGGTGACGGTAAAAGCTCCTGACCGCGGCGAGCTTGCGCGCTACCGAGGTCTTCGACATGCCGCTTTCCGACAGATGAGCGGCGAAGCGGCGCAGATCGGACGGCCGCAGCTCGGTCGGCCCGCGCCGGTCCGCGAACTGCGCGAGCTGCCCCAAGTCGACGCCGTAGGCGCGGCGCGTCTTCTCAGCCATGCCGCGCCCGTGCAGCCAGCCGTCGAAGCGGGCAAGCGCGTCGCCCCACCTACGCTGTTGGTCGATGTTCGTGTTCTGGGTCAACACCGAAGACGGCCGCGTGGCCACCTACGACCAGCTCGCCGGCGCCCGGCTGGTCGAAGACGAGAAGCCTGTTTCGCCCTGGCACCCGATCCAAGGCCCCTCCGACGCATCGACCATGTGGTACTCGGTCCTGCGCCGTAAGACGAATGGCGTGTACATGGGCACGCTGTGCTTTCGACATACACCTCGCCAAGCCTCTCTCGAACACGCCGGCTGGCGGGAAGTTCCTCTCGAAGAAATCGGCGTCTAAGCGTTCAGGCTATGAACACCGGGGCGCCGACGGGCACCTCGTTGTAGACCTCGATCACGTCCGGGATGGCCATCCGGATGCAGCCGTGTGAGGCCGCGCTGCCGAGCGAGGCGATGTTGTCGGTCCCGTGGATGCCGGCCCCGTTGAAGATCCCGAGCCAGCGTGCCTTGATCGGGTTGGACGGGTCGGTGCCCTTGACGACCTTGCCGGCCAGATCACCAGCCCACGCGCTGTTCGGCACGTGCCAGTCCGGGTTGACCGCCTTGTCCTGGACGTGGTACAGGCCCGCCGGCGTCTCGAGCCCGACCTGGCCGACGGCCACGGGATAGGTCTTCTTCGGCTTCAGGTGGCCGTACACGGTCAGCCGGAACGCCGGCCTGTTGACGACGATGTACCAGGGGTACTTCTCGGCCAGGTTGTCCGTCGTCACCGCAGGCTGCACGATCCGCGTGCGCGCAACGATCCGGTGCGACGCCCCCGGGGTGACGAGCGTCTTCTCCACTCGCGGGCGCAGGTAGCGGCTCTGCAGCGCGATGCCCTCCTTCGAGGCGACGGTCTGGAGGCCACCCGCCGTGGCCGTGACCGATGCGTCCTTGGGGGCCTCGTTGATCCGCCGCGCGATGTGCCGTACGAAGCTGCGCACGGCGCGATCGTCGTAGCTGAGCTTCAGCTTGATCGCCTTGTGGACTTCGCCCCCGGTCAGGCCGCGCCAGCCGCGCTGGAGCAGGTTGCCCTGGCGACTCGCAGCCACCGCCTGGGCGACCATCCCGCCCACGTCGGTCGTGACCTGCGACCGCTCGGGTGACAGGTGGAAGCGGTGGCCCGCAGCCTTGACCGCGATCGGCCGGTCGAGCGGATCCGCGAGCCGCTTCTGCACGAGTTGCGTCGCCTGAGCGCGCCGCATGCCGCCGACGTCGATTCCGGCGACCGTCACACCCTTCGCGATCAGGTCGTGGCGACCCGAGTCGTAGCGGTACAGCGCGAAAGCTCCGCCCACGAGGATGGCGACAAGCAATCCGGCGACGATGAGTGGAGCACGCTTACCCATCCAGGGATCCTCAGTCTAGGTACCCGGGTACATGCGTCTCGCAATCGGCAAGCGGAATTGCGAAAACGTCAGCGGGTGCCCGCAGGCTCGCGGCGCGCGAGCACGCCGTCGATCGCGCGCAGCACCGCCGCGCGCCGCTGGCTCGACTCCTCGTACACGCGCAGCGCGAGCAGGTCCTCGCCCTCGAGGGATCCGAGCAGCGAGATGACCTCCTCGGCCTCGAGGTCGTCGTAGTCGGCGACCGGCGAGACGGGCGAGACGGGCGGCGCGGGTTCTGGCTCCCGGTCCCGCTCCGGCTCTGGCCCGGGCTCGGCTATGTCGATTGACGCGGAAGGGGGCGGCGCCGCCCCGGCGTACGCGGACAGGAACTTCTGCAGCTCCGACAGCTGCGCGACGTTCGGCAGCGGCGGGGGCTCGCCGTCGTCGCGTCCCCGGCGCACGTACGGGCTCCAGCGCAGGAACTCCTCCACTTCGCGCTCGTAGCGGTAGGGCTCGCGCACCCCCGCCAGGATCGGCTGCAGGCGCAGGTGCTCCCCGAGCTTCTGAACGGTCTCGCGCGTCGTGTAGCGATAGCCGAAGCCGGTGGCCTTGAAGCGGCGGTTGTCGAGCCCGCGGCCGAAGCGCAGCTGCCCGAGCATGTCCGGCGGGATGACCACGCCCACGCGCCGCAGCGCCTGCGCCGCGAGCCCGGTGCCCCATGGGGGCACGATGGGCACGAACTGCTTGCCCAGCAGTGAGCAGACCTCGGTGAACGCGAGCACACCGTCGCCCGCCACGTTGAAGATGCCGGGCAGGTCGTGGAGCGCCGCGTGCTTCAGCGCGTTCACCACGTCGTCCTCGTGGACGAACTGGTAGCGCGGATCGAAGCCCAGGATCATCGGGATGGCGGGCAGGTCGAACAGCCGCGTATGCGCCGTCTGCACATCAGGCCCGAGCACGTTCGCGAAGCGGAACGCGGTCACGCAGACGTCGGGGTTCTTCTCGCGGAACTCCTCGATCGACGCCTCGGCCTCGACGATGTCGCGCTCGATCGAGGTGCCCGGCGGATGCGGCCGGCCCATCGACTCGGTGAAGAAGGCCGGGTCGTCCTGGTTGCAGCCGTAATAGTGCGCCGACGACTTGAAGATCAACTTGCGCACGGTCGAGTTCGGGCCGCTGCAGGCGGCCAAGACGTTCATCGTGCCGATGACGTTGTTCTCGTGTGCGCGGCGCGCGCTCGTGACCGTCGAGTCGACAACCAGGCGTGTGTCGATGACCGTGTCGATCTCGGCCGCGTCGACCACGCGTCGCAGAAGCGCGTGCTGGGTCCCGACGCGCACGAACTCCGTCCGTTCGAGCTCGCCGGCCGGGTCGGCTGAGTCGACGCCGATGATCGCCTCGACGTCCGGGTTCTGCTCGAGCTCGCGCGCGAGCCGCGCGCCCCAGTAGGTGGACAGGCCGGTGATGAGTACGCGCTTGGAGGTCGTCTCCGTCATCAGCCGAACCAGACTGACTTCCGCGTCTTCAGCATGTCGAGAACGTTCTCCTGGATCCGTGCACGGATTTCATGGGCCACCGTTTGGACAAGCGCCTTGTCTTCCCACATGCGGTCCTCGTTGAAGTACATGGGCTCGAGGAAGCGCAGCTTGAACTTGGCCGGCAGGAAACCAAGCATGCCGAGCGGCCCGAGCCACGGGAAGGTGGGCGTGAGCGGGAAGTAGATGAGGCCGGTGAGCTTCTGGAGGATGTTGACCTGGGCGAAGACCGGCGCGGCCTCCTCGGCGCCCACGACGCAGATCGGCACGATCGGCGCCTGCGCGCGCATGGCTGCCTCCACGAAGCCGCCGCGCCCGAAGCGGCGCAGCTTGTAGCGGTCCTTGTAGAGCTTCTCGGTGCCCTTGCGGCCCTCGGGAAAGACCAGCACCAGCTGCTCCTCGTCGTAAAGGAGACGGTGGACGTTCGCCGGGTGCGCGGCGACGCAGCCGATCTTGGGGATCAGCATCGAGAAGCCGGGATAGCCCTTGAAGAAGTGCTCGACGGTGATGTTGAGCGGGCGCGGGTGGCTGTGCTCTTCCTTGATCGCCTTCGCGATCATCGTCGCGTCGGGCGGCAACGCGCCGGAGTGGTTCGAGACGAGCATCGCACCGCCCCTCGACGGGACGTTCTCGATGCCCTCGACATCGGCGCGGAACCAATAGTTGTAGAAGAAGTCGACGAGCGTCTTGTCGAACACGCCCTCGACGCGCTCCGAGCGGCCCCAGTCGTTCACCTGACGGTCCGTCTCTACGGCGGGCAGGTAGTCGCGCAGGTTGCCGCGTCGCACGGGCAAACCGGCGGCAGTGGTGCCGACGACTTCTTCCTCGGCCTCGCGGAGGCGGAGGCTGGTCCGGTCGGAAGGGCTCATCGCGCCGATTGTTGCAGCCGCTCCAAGGCCGGTTCGAGGCGTGCACGCAGTTCGCGCCAGTCGCTTGCCACGATCACGCCGTCGTGCCCCTCGAGCTCGACGTTCCAGGGGTGGATGATCGTCGCGCCCAGGATCCTCTCGGCGCGCGCTCGCTCGAGATTCACCGGGCTGTCGTCGACGAGCACGTCGATGCCGAGCTCCACGCAGCGCGAGACCTTGTCGTAGGAGCAATGCAGGTCGTCGAACGGGATGCCCACCTGCTCGAGCCAGCGCGCGGTCGCGGGCGCGCACGACTCGGCGCGATGGCTGGTCACGTGGATCCAGTGCCCTTCTTCGTGCCAGGCCCTGACCGTCTCGACCGCGCCCGGATACGGCTCGGCGGAGGCGATGTTCTCGTCGGAATGGGTCTCCATCACTGCTGCGCGCAGGTGCTCCTGCGGCAGGCCGGTGATCCCCCAGTCCGTCTGGGCCTCGTACTCGAGGTCGATGCCGTAACGCTCGTTCACGATCGAGCGGAGCAGCTCCCAGTAGTGGTGAAGGGTCGAATCGATGTCCAGGGCTATGCGGGCCACGAGCTGGGTACCTTAGGGCGGTGCCCGAGTTCTTCAGGCGGTACACCGGGATCGGTGGCAGCATCGCGTCGCGGCGA
The DNA here is from genome assembly GCA_036269895.1 of Thermoleophilaceae bacterium. Classification (GTDB taxonomy): domain Bacteria; phylum Actinomycetota; class Thermoleophilia; order Solirubrobacterales; family Thermoleophilaceae; genus DATBDN01. The sequence goes on along the minus strand of DATBDN010000031.1, from coordinate 41,318 downwards.
GCAGCCGAGCAAGCCGGCGACGACTACGGCCGGACGGCCCAGCCGAGTTGGCGCGAGGTCGACTGGCAGGCGCACATCCACGCCGTCGAGGTGAACGGCCGGCGGATCAACTACGTCGACATCGGCGACGGCGATCTGCCGCCGGCGGTGTTCGTCCACGGCCTGGGCGGTTGCTGGCAGAACTGGCTGGAGAACGTCCCGCGGCTTGCGCAGGACCGCCGCTGCCTCGCGCTCGACCTGCCGGGCTTCGCCGGCTCGGAGATGCCGCGCGAGAAGATCACGATCTCCGGCTACGGCGAGACGGTCGTCGAATTCGCGCGCAGGGTGGGAGTCGACGAGCAGGCGGACGTGATCGGCAACTCGATGGGCGGGTTCATCGCTGCAGAGATCGGCATCAACCACGCCGACGTCGTGCGGCGGATCGTCCTGTGTTCGGCCGCCGGCATCTCGATCACGAACCTGAAGCGACGACCGGTGCTGACGTCAGCGCGGATGCTCGCGGCCGTTACGAACATCGTGATCGCGCGTCGCGAGGCGATGGTGAAGCGGCCGGAGCTGCGCCGCGCGATGCTCGCGTACATCTTCCGGCATCCGTCGCTGATCTCGTCGGATCTGGCCTATCAGTTCACGGCCGGGACGGGCAGCCCCGGCTTCCTGCCGGCGCTGGATGCCCTGACGGACTACGACTTCCGCGACCGGCTCGGCGAGGTGAAGGTGCCCGTCCTTCTCGTCTGGGGGCGCGAGGACAACCTCGTCCCGGTCGAGGACGCGGACGAGTTCGAGCGCCTGATCCCGGAGGCGGAGAAGGTGATCTTGGACGACACGGGCCACGTGCCGATGCTCGAGCGGCCCGAGACGTTCAACAACTTGGTGGTCGAGTTCCTGGCGGAGCCGGTCGAGACGCCCGTCGAAGAGCTGGCGCCCGCGGCCGACGCCTAGATCGGCGTTTCCCTGGAGCCGGCGCGGCCGGCGTCCGTCTTGTTGTAGAAGCGGTCGAGCAGCGCCAGCGTCTCCTCGGCATCGGCGCAGCTGTAGCCGTTGATCGCTTCGACGCGGAGCTGCTCGTCGAGCTGACGGCCGATCACGTCGAGGATCGTCTCCTTTGCCGAGCGCACCGCGTTCTGACTGTTGCGCAGGATCTGCCGCGCGGTCTTCTCCGCCTCCGCCAGCAGCTCGTCGTGTGGAACGACACGCGCGACCATGTTGCACTGCATTGCGCGCTGGGCGTCGATCGGCTCCGCGGTGAGCAGCATCTCGAGCGCGATCCCGGCGCCGCAGATGTTCACCAGGCGCACGATGCCGCCGTCGCCGTGGTGGTAGCCACGGCGAGCCTCGAACGAACCGAACATCGCGCGCTCGGAGGCAATCCGGATGTCACACGCCAGCGCCGTCTCGAGCCCACCGGCCAGCGCCCAGCCATTCACGGCCGCGATCACGGGCTTGTAGATGCGGTGCAGACCGCGGGTCAGGCCCCCTAGTCCGGTGTTCACGTTCTCACGCACCCAGGCGCCGGACATGCGGCCGTCCATCAGTGGCGGGATATACGTCTTCATGTCGGCGCCGGCGGAGAACGCGTCGCCTGTGCCGGTCAGGATCGCGACGTCGAGCTCGTCGTCACTCGCGAAGTCCTCCCACGCCTCCCACAGGAGCTGGTGCAGCACCGGGTCGATCGCGTTCTTGGCCTCTGGCCGGTTGAGGGTTAGATACGCGATCCGATCGCGCTTCTCGTAAAGCAGCTTGCTCACGAGGTCACGGCGCCCTGGGCCGCCGATCCAACGTGGCGGGCGTACTTCGCCAGGACGCCGTTGGTATAGCGCGGCTCGGGAGCCTTGTAGTCGGCCACGCGTTGCGCGATCTCGTCGTCTGACAACTCGACGCGCAGCTCACGGCTCGGGATGTCGAAGACCACGGTGTCGCCGTCGCGGACGGCGGCGATCGGACCGCCGCGCGGCGCCTCGGGTGCGACGTGGCCGGCCATGAAGCCATGGGTCGCGCCGCTGAAGCGGCCGTCGGTGAGCAGCGCGACGCTGTCGCCCAGGCCCTCGCCGACGATCGCAGCGGTCACCTGGAGCATCTCGCGCATGCCCGGTCCGCCCGAGGGGCCCTCGTTGCGAATGACAACCACGTCGTTCGGCTGAATCGACTGTGCCTTGACGGCGGCGAATGCGTCGGCCTCGGATTCGAAGACCCGCGCGGGGCCGGAGTGATGGATGCGTTCGTGGCCCGCGAGCTTCACGACGCAGCCCTCGGGCGCCAGGTTGCCGCGCAGGATCGCGAAGCCGCCGGTGGGCTTGAGCGGATCGTCCATCTGGCGAACGACTTCCTGGCCGGGGGTCTCGCCCGCCTCGGCCGCCTCCTCGGCAAGCGTCTTGCCGGACACGGTCGGAGCGTCGCCGTGGAGGTAGCCGGCGTCGAGCAGGCGCCTGGCGATCAGGCGCACGCCGCCGGCCTCGTACAGGTCCGTGGCGACGAAGCGGCCGCCGGGCTTCAGGTCGACGATCAGCGGCGTATCCCAGGCGATGCGGTCGAAGTCGTCCAGGTCGAGTTCCACCCCGGCTTCGTGCGCGAGCGCCATCAGGTGCAGGACGGCGTTGGTCGAGCCGCCGCTGGCCGCTACCAGCGCGATCGAGTTCTCGAGCGATTCCTTGGTGATGATCTGGCTCGGGCGCACGTCGCGCTCGATCAGGTCGAGCACGAGCTTGCCGACGTCTTCGGCGACCTGGCCCTTCTTGCCGTCCTCGGCCGGGACCATGCTCGTGCCCATGGCCGAGATGCCCATCACCTCGAAGACCGTCGCCATCGTGTTGGCGGTGAACTGACCGCCGCAGGCGCCGGCCCCGGGGCTCGCGCTGTGCTCGAGCTCGTCCAGGTCCTCGTCGCTGATCTTGCCGGCGGCGTGGGCGCCGACGGCTTCGAAGACGTCGCCGATCGTCACGTCCTTCCCGCGGTAGTGGCCAGGGCGGATCGAGCCGCCGTAGAGCATCACACTCGGCAGGTTCAGGCGGGCGAGCGCCATGACGGTGCCGGGGATCGTCTTGTCGCAGCCAGATAGGGCGACGATCCCGTCGAACATGTGGCCGCGCGCCACCAGCTCGATCGAGTCGGCGATGACCTCGCGGGACACGAGGCTCGCGCGCATGCCCTCGGTGCCCATGGTGATCCCGTCGGAGACGGCGACCGTGTTGAACTCCATCGGCGTGCCGCCGGCCATGCGGATGCCGTCCTTCACGCGCTCGGCCAGGCGGCGCAGGTGGAAGTTGCACGGCATCGTCTCGGTCCAGGTGTTGGCGATGCCGATGATCGGCCGCGCCAGGTCGTCGCTCGTGTAGCCGATGCCATAGAGATAGGCGCGCGCGGCGGCGCGATCCGGCCCCTCGAGGATCGTGCGGCTGGGCAGCCGCGAGCGCTTGTCGGCGCTCACCGCTTCTTGGCGCCGGCGGCGGAATCGCGGCGCTCGCGCTCCCACATCTGGAGGCGCCAGAGGTCGCGGCGCACGCGTCCGGGGTCGACCTGACGGCCGGGCAGGTGCATGTTGGCCTCGTTGATCAGGCGCTTCTCGTCGCCGGTGAGCGCCATCCACTTGGCCAGGACGTCGTCGCTGGCGGGCAGCCGCCCGCGCGGACCGTGGAAGCCGAGGTCGGGGAAGTCGACGCAGTACTCGGAGAGCAAGCGGCGGCTCGCGGGGACGTAGGAGACGATCGGCTTCTGCGGGTAGATCAGGTAGGCGTAGGGCGCCGGGCCGCTCGGGACCGTCCGCTTGCCCTCGACGCGGATGAACCCGAGGTCGCGGTACATCGCCCACTCCTCGTCGTTCACGCACGAGCGCAGGAGCTCACGGGCGCGCTGCTCGGCGCGGCGCTCGCGGCCCGGATCGTGTGCCTCGAGCCCGACGCGGCTGGCGCGCTGCTTGGTCAGGCGGCGCCACCGGCGTGTGGTGCTGGCGGCTGAGCGCGCGATCAGCGGCAGCGACAGAGCGGTGGCGAAGAGCGCGAGCGCGAGGAGGGCGAGCAGCACGACGGGCGGCCTCCTGCGTCAGCCGCCGGCCGCACGCGGGAAGAAGATCACGCGCTCTGCCTCACGTGGCACCTCCGCGTAGTCCTGCACCATGACCGCTTCCCGGCGACCCGAGCCCGGGTCGGTGGTCGGTACTGCGGCCCACATCCCCCCGTCGAGCTGGCGGCGGAATTCCTCGACGAGGAGCTCCTCCTCTTCGCGGATCTTGGGATCTCCCTCAGCGAGGAGAACCTCTCCGAATCCGGGCTTCATGCGCAGCAGCTTCACGAGGGGACCGATCTTATGACAGTCGGGTCCCGACCCCCAACACATCCACCGGCCCGGGACCTCGTCCAATGTCGCGCAGACCCTGCCGAACCGCCTCGGATGCAGCGTCTTTGGCGTGTTTGGCCGCCGTCAGGGGATCCGCACCGCGGGCGAGCCAGGCGGCGAGCGTCGAGGAGTGCGTGCAGCCGGAGCCGTGGGTGGCGCCGTCGGCATGGCGCGGCCCGGGGATCTCGACGAGCTGGTTTCCGTCGTAGAAGGTGTCGATCGCGTCCTCGCGGTGGCCGCCCGTCACGACAACGGCGCGCGGGCCGAGCAGGTGGATCTCCTCGGCCAGCCGGGCCGGCCGCTGGTCCTGGTCGCCGCCCACGAGGACGAGCGCCTCGGGGACGTTCGGGGTGACCACGGTGGCGCGTCTGATGAGAAGCTCGCGCAGGGTTCCGACGGCGTGCTCGGTCAGCAGCCGCGCGCCCGACTCGGACACCATCACCGGGTCGATGACGATCGGCGTGTCGGGGATGAGGTCGAGCGCGGTGGCGACGGCCTCGATCGTCGGCTGGTCGCCGAGCATGCCGATCTTGACGGCGTCGACGCCGATGTCGTCGGCGATCGCCTTGACCTGGGCGATGATCGTCGCCGGGGGAATCGGGTGGATGTCGATCACGCCGAGCGTGTTCTGTGCGGTGATGGCGGTTATCGCCGTCATGCCGTGAACGCCGGCGGCGGCGAACGCCTTGAGGTCGGCCTGGATGCCGGCGCCGCCGCCGGAGTCGGAGCCGGCGATCGAGAGGACACGCGGGGTTCGCCTGGTGGCGGCGTCGGTCACACGCTCTTGCACGCGGGCCACGATAGGCGGCAACGCTCTCCTGCCGATTCGTGATCAGCGCCGTCTCCACTTCACCGCGAGGAGCGTTTGGACGCGGTGCGCTCGTAGGAGCCGATGCCGGTGCGGCGGATGAAACCCCGAGCTTCGAGTAGCCCCAGCGTGATGCGGACGTGGCTCGGGTCGCCGGGAACCGAGGCCGGATCGACTCCGCGCTCGATCGCGTCGAGAACGCTCCGTTCGTCGTCGGTGAGCGTGGCGGAGTCCGGACCCGCTGCCACAAGGCGATCGGCGCCGCCGACGCCGAAGAGCTCATCGAGGGCGTCGGCGGCGTCGCGGATCACGGCAGCGCCGTCGCGGAGGAGCCGGTTGCTGCCGGCGGCATTGGTTGCCGTCACGCGTCCAGGGACAGCGGCGACGCCGCGGCCCAGCTCGGCGGCGAAGCTCGCGGTGATGAGCGAGCCCGACGGATCCGCGGCTTCGACCACGACGGTCATGGCGGTGATAGCCGCCATGATCCGGTTGCGCGCGGGGAACGTCCAGCGGAACGGACGGCGCCCGGGAGGGGACTCCGAGAGGATCACGCCGACCTCTGCGATCTGGTCGTAGATGCGCCGGTTGAGGCGCGGGTAGACGACGTCGGCGCCACCACCCAGGACGGCGATGGTGCGCGGGTCGGGCGCACGAAGAGCACCGCGATGGGCCGCGGCGTCGATGCCCAGTGCAAGCCCGCTGACGACCGTGACACCCGCAGCCGAGAGTCCACGCGAAAGCTCCTCGGCGACCTCGGTGCCATACGCGGACGGCCGGCGGCTGCCGACGATGGCGACGCCGGGACCGTCGAGAAGCGCCTGGAGCCGGTCGGCACCACCGCGCACCCAGAGAACCGGGGGCGCGTCGGGAAGCCCGCGAAGCGCTTCCGGATACGCGCCGCCGTGCGGACAGAGAACGTCGAGAAGCACGTGAGCCGCAGCCGCGCGCGCAGCGTCCGGCTCGAATGCCTCGATGGAACGCCGAAGCTCGCCGACGCGCTCGTCAGGCACAAGCGCAGCGACGAGCTGATCGTTCGAAAGCGTCAACAGATTCGCAATCCGATCGCCAGGCCGCTGAAGCAGTCCCTCGATCCGAGCAGCAAGAGTCGCGATGACATGGCTCCGTCGAAGGCACGCGTCGCACGCGCCTGAATCCCCATTCGGCTCCGTCACGCTGCCAGCCCCGTGGCTGCGCCCACGCGGAAGCCCAGCGCTTCGGCTACGTGCACTGCCTTGACTTCGTCGCTGCCTTCGAGGTCGGCGATTGTTCGGGCTATTCGGAGCACCCGGTCGTGCCCGCGGGCCGTCAGTGACATCCGGCGGTGACCGTCCAGCAGCAGGTCGCGCGCTTCGGACGCCGGCCTCACGTGCTTCCGCGTCAGGCGACCGTCCATGCTCCCGTTGCAGTTGACGGCGTCCAATACCAGCCGCCCGGCCTGCCGGTCTCGAGCGGCGATCACCCGCTCGCACACCGCTTCCGACGATTCGGCTCCGCCGTCGGGGGCCACCAACTCGAGTGGCGCGGCCGGCGGCACGTGGCAGACGAGGTCGATCCTGTCGAGCAACGGACCCGACAGCCGCCGCGCATACCGCAGCCGGTCGATCTCGCTGCAGCGGCAGTGTCCATCCGGTCGTGCACAGGGGCATTCGTTTGCGGCAGCGACGAGCATGAAGTCCGACGGGTAGATCAGCGAGCGCTGCCCGCGCGTGACCCACACCCTCCCCTCCTCCAGCGGCTGGCGCAGCGCCTCCAACGCGTGCCGCGCGAACTCCGGCAGCTCGTCCATGAACAGGACACCACGATGCGCCAGCGTGATCTCGCCCGGCCGCGGAACCGAGCCGCCGCCGACGAGCCCGGAGGGCGAGATCGTGTGGTGTGGCGCCCGGAACGGCCGCTGGCGCACGAGTCGCCCGTTGTTCATCCCGACGACGCTCTGGATTCGCGTGATCTCGATCGCCTCGTCGAAATCGGGCGGCGGCAAGAGGCTGGGGACCCGCCGAGCAAGCATCGTCTTCCCCGCGCCGGGCGGACCGATCATCAGCACGTTGTGGCCGCCCGCAGCAGCGATCTCGAGCGCCCGCTTCGCATCGTGCTGCCCGCGAACGTCGGCCAGGTCGAGCGCCCAGCCGCCGTCGTCGCCCTCCAGGGGCGCGGCGGGCTCGGCCGGAGACGGCCCCCACTCGCCGCGGAACAGAGCGACGATGCGCTCGAGGTCGGGAACCGCAATTGCGTCCACCTCGTGGACCAGCGCAGCCTCGGGTGCGCACTCCGCGGGCATCAGTAGACGCGAGATTCCGGCCTGTTTCGCACCGAGGGCGATCGCGAGCGCCCCACGGATGGGCCGAACCCGTCCTGTTAGCGACAGCTCGCCGCAGAGCGCGTATCCGTCCGTCGCGTCAGGCGGGATCTGGTCGTCGGCGCTGAGAATCCCAACCGCGATTGCGAGGTCGAAAGCGGGGCCGGCCTTGCGGACATCGGCTGGAGCCAGATTCACCGTGACCCGCTTCTTCGGAAACTCAAAGCCGCTGTTCTTCAGACCCGCGCGAACGCGCTCGCGCGATTCACGGACCGCGCGATCCGGAAGACCAACGATGGTGAAGGTTTCCAACCCCTGCCGAAGATCGACCTCGACCGTTACCGGCTGACTGTTGATGCCTTGGACGGCGAAGGTGGTGACGCTGGCGAGCATCGGCCGACCGTAGGAACGGCCGGGTTACGCGACGAGGCGGGCCTGTTACGGCCTCGCAAATAGTCCGCGCGTCACCGCGGTCACGCCAACGGCGTTACAGAGTCGTTGCTCAATGCGCAGCGCTGTAGCGACGGCCTCTGCACTGTCGGCGAATGCGGCACGACGACCTCGCGAAGCGGCCCGATCCCCGACGCGCGCGGGGCGCCGCCGGTGAGCAGGCTGCCGCCGAGATGCTTGCGGCGCTCGGCTACGAGATCGTCGAGCGGAACTTCAGGACACAATACGGCGAGCTCGACATCGTCGCTGCCGACCGCGACACGCTCGTGTTCTGTGAGGTCCGCAGCCGGGTAGGTCGCGAGGCCGTTGCGTGGGCGCTCCAGTCGATCGGCCCCGGCAAGCGGCTGCAACTTCGCAAGATGGCTCGTGAATGGTTTCGGCTCAGCTCGGCCGAACGGCCGCCGACACGGAGGACCCGCTTCGACGCAGTCGCCGTCGCGATCGCACCGAACGGGCAACCACTCGCGATCGAGCACGTCCGCGACGCGTTTTGATCATCGAGTGGGCACTTAAGCGTGCTATAGGCCCCTTAAGTGACCACTCGGCTCCGGCGCGGGCGCTAGCCGGCCTGGGCCAGGTCGTCCGCGTCCTCCAGCAGCGGACGCTCCTCTGGCGGCAGCGGGGAGCCGTCAAGCGCCAGCTGCGTGTACGCGATCGAGGCGAACGAGAGGCGGTGAATCGGGGAGATCCCGTTCTCGACGATCGCCGCACGGTGCTCCGGCGTCGAGTAGCCGACGTTCGTGTCGAAGTCCCAGTGCGGGTGCCGCTCGGCCGCTCGCCGCATGTAGCGGTCGCGCGTGACCTTCGCGAGGATCGACGCCGCCGAGATCGCCGCGGAGCGGCAGTCGCCGTCCACGACCGCCATCTGCTCGTAGCCCAGATCAGGCACCCTGAATCCGTCGACCAGGCAGATCGACTCCGGACACGCGACCCGCAGCAGCGCCGCCCGCAGGGCGGCCAGGTTGGTCTTGTGCAGCCCGCGCGAATCGATCCCACGCACGCAGCGCGTGACCACGCAGGCCTTCGCCGCCGCCCGCATCACCAGCGGATACAGCTCCTCGCGGCCCGTCTCGGTCTGCTGCTTCGAGTCGTTGAGCCGCGCCAGCGTCCGGCGCTCCGACAGCGTCAGGCGCTCCAGGTCGAACAGGACGGCGGCGGCGGTCAACGGCCCAGCCAGCGAGCCGCGCCCTGCCTCATCGGCCCCGGCTACGAAGCGCCGCCCGAGCTCGCGGTCGAACGCGAACAGCTTGCGCCCCGTGTAGCGCGGACCCTTCCTGCGCGGCTTCCCCGAGACCGGCCTTCGGCCTTCATTATCGGGCTTCGCCCTAGAGGGTGCCGACCCGCTTGGGAGGCCAGTAGGTGAAGAAGGCCTTCCCGATGATCCACTTGCGGGGAACAGGTCCCCACTCCCGGCTGTCGGCGGACTCTCCACGGTTGTCCCCCATCATGTAGTACTCGCCAGGCGGAATCGTGACCGGTTTCGGCAAATTGCAGATTCCGCAGGTCGCATCCTTGTTGATGTTCCACGGATCGTCCAGCTTTCCGTTGATGTAGACCCGTCCCGCCTTGACCGAGATCCGGTCCCCGGGAACAGCGACGATGCGCTTGATGAAGTTCGTGCTCGAGCGCGTCGGAGTCGACACCGCGCAGGCCTGAGCGGGCTGCGGCGGCTTCCCGCACTCGTTGAGGTCCGCCCCGTGCGGCGGCTTGAAGACGACGACGTCGCCCCGGTGCGGATCGCGGAAGTGGAACCGCACGCGGTCGACCAAAACACGCTGGCCCACGTCGAGCGTCGGCTCCATCGACTGCGACGGAATCCGGAACGGCTTCACGAGGAACGCCTGGATCAGGAGCGCCAGGCCGAGCGCGATCGCCACGATCGTGACGAGCTCGATCAGCGAGTTCTTCGTCGATTGACTCGCCGGGGCGGATGCGCCGTCGGCCACAGTTCTGGCTAAGCGGTCCGGTCGGCGTCGGCGGTGGGCGCCTCGGGATCCGGCGCAGCCGCCGAATCAGAGGCCTGCGGCGCGTCCTCGGCGTCGCCGGGGACCTCGTCCGTGGGCTCCGGCTGCTCCTCCGCGTCGGTCTGAGGACCATCAGCCCCGGCGCCCTCTGGGGCGCCTTCGCTCGTCGGCTCGGAGTCGACGTCCGGAGTGACGGTCTCGCCCTCGACCTCCTCGCCCGCGAGGACGGGAGCCTCTTCCTGTTCCGCGAGCGCAGCCTCCTGGGCCTGCACCTCGGCGGCGGCGCCCGGGTCGAAGCGACGCTCGCGCACACGCGCGGCGCGGCCGACGCGGCCCCGCAGGTAGTAGAGCTTCGCGCGCCGCACGTCGCCGCGGGCGGCGATCTCGATCTTCTCGATCTTCGGCGAATGGACGGGGAACGTGCGCTCCACGCCGACGCCGAACGAGAGCTTGCGAACCGTGAACGTCTCGCGTGCCCCACTGCCCTGCCGGCGCAGCACGACACCCTCGAAAACCTGCGTACGGCGGCGGTTGCCCTCGACCACCTGGAAGTGCACGCGCACGCGGTCGCCAGGCTGGAACGGCGGCACGCGCCGAAGCTGGGCTTTCTCGAGGCTTTCGATGATCTGGCTCATGGCGAAGCTTGGGCGCGGCCGAATCCCACGAGCGGCCAGCGCGGCGGTCAATCCTAGCTACCCGCGTCTAAGCGCCACCTGAACTGCCACCGGCCGCCCGCCTGCGGCTCTGCTCGATACGCCACTCGCGGATCTTCGCGTGGTCTCCGGAGAGCAGGATCTCCGGCACCGAGTATCCCCGCCACACCGCCGGACGCGTGTAGTGCGGATACTCGGGCCCACCCTCCAGCGCCTCGCTGAACGACTCCTCGAGCGCGCTGTCCTCGTGCCCGAGCGCGCCCGGGACCTTGCGCAGCAGCGCGTCCATCAACACCATCGCGGCGAGCTCTCCGCCCGCCAGCACGTACGGCCCGATCGAAACCGCATCCGTGGCCAGGTGCTCGACGATGCGCTCGTCGAAGCCCTCGTAGCGGCCGCAGAGGAGCGTCAGCTCCGGCTCCAGCGCCAGCTCGGCCGCGAGCGCGTCGTCGAGCTGGCGCCCCGCGGCCGTCATCGCGATCACGCGCCGCCGCGAAGGCGGAGCCTCGCCGTAGCGGCGCTGCATCGCCGCCTCCATCACGTCCACGCGGATGACCATGCCCGCGCCGCCGCCGTAGGGCGTGTCGTCGACCTGGCCACCCGTCAGCGGTGTCCCCTCGCGGAAGTCGACGGTCTCGATCCGCGCGCCGGAGTTGCGCACGTGGCGCTGCTCGACGAACCAGTCGAACCAGTGCGGGAAGAGCGTTAAGACGTCGATTTCCATCTCAGTAGCCGAGGAAGTCGCGATCGACCTCGATGATCTTCCGCTCAAGGTCGACGCGCTTCACGGCATCGCCGATCAGCGGCACCAGGTGACCCTCGTCCCCCACCTCCAGCAGCGTGCACGACGGAGCGTCCAGCACGCGCTGCACGCGCCCGAGTCCCGGCACCTCGCACTCGAGCAGGTCCGAGACCAGGTACTCATCGTCCTCCAGCTCTTCCTCGACGAGCAGGATCTCATCGCGCAGCGCGGCCGGATCGTCGACGCCGTCAAGCTTGATCAGCGGACGGTCGTCGGTTCCGGCGCGGCGCACAACCTCGTGCTCGGCCCCCGCCACGCGAACGCGCAAGCCGAGCTCGAATGACGCCACCGGCTCGTTCACGTAGAAGCTGCCGTCGCGCCCGTGCGCCCGGCCCACGCGGCCCGCCGTGACCTCGGTCAATCGACGAGGTCGACCAGCACGCGCTGGTCCTGCGACGCGCCGACCGCCCGCATGACGGTGCGCAGAGCGCTGATCGTGCGCCCGCGGCGGCCGATCACTTGGCCGGTGTCGTCCTCGGCCACACTCAGCTCGAGCACGACCGCCTCCTCTTCGTCGGCGGTCGTGACCCGCACGGCATCCTGGTCGTCGACCAGGGACTTCGCGAGGAACTCGAGCAGCTCGTCCATCGACGGCCCGCGGCTAGGAGATGCCCTTGACCCGGAGCAGCTTCTTGACCGTGTTGGTCGGCTGCGCGCCGTGCTCCAGCCAGTGCTTGGCGCGCTCCTCGTTGATGACGATCTCGGAGGGCTCCGTCTGCGGGTTGTAGCGGCCGATCGTCTCGATCACGCGGCCGTCACGCGGCGAGCGCTGATCAGCGACGACGACGCGCCAGATCGGGTTCTTCTTGCTCCCCACGCGGGTGAGTCGGACTCGTACGGACATAAGCAGCGGACAAGCCTAGCTTGCGGCGTCTATTTCCTCGGGCCGGGCGCTGGGCCGAAGCCGATCATGAAGGCCGAAGGCCGGTGAAAGGATGCCTAGCCGTGGCCGGAACTCATCAACTGCTGGAGATTGGGCATCTTGCCGGAGCTCATCTGCTTCATGACCTTCTGCATCTGGCCGAACTGCTTGACGAGTTGATTGACCGCCTGGATCGTGGTCCCCGACCCGTGCGCGATCCGGCGCCGCCGTGAGCCGTTGAGCACCTCGGGATGCGCGCGCTCGTGGGGCGTCATCGACGTGATGATCGCCTGCACGCGGTCGAGCTCGCGCTCGTCGAGGGTCATCCCCTTCAGCTGCTGGCCCATCCCCGGGATCATCTTCAGTAGGCCGGTGAGCGGGCCCATCTTGCGGATCTGCTGCAGCTGCTCGAGGAAGTCGTCGAGCGTGAAGCGGTTCTCGCGCATCTTGCGCTCGAGCTCCTTGGCACGCTCCTCGTCGGTCTCCTTCTCGACCTTCTCGATGAGCGTCATCACGTCGCCCATGCCGAGGATCCGCTGCGCCATCCGGTCCGGGTGGAAGCGCTCGAACGCGTCCAGCTTCTCGCCCGTCGACGCGTAGAGGATCGGCTTGCCGGTGATCGCCTTGACCGACAGCGCGGCGCCGCCGCGGGCGTCGCCGTCGAGCTTGGTCAGCACCACGCCGTCGAAACCGACGCGCTCGCCGAACTGCTCGGCCACGTTGACGGCGTCCTGACCCGTCATCGCGTCGACCACGAGGAGCACGTCGTGCGGCTTGGTCCGCTTCTTGATCTTCGCGAGCTGGTCCATCAGCTCGTCGTCCACGTGCAGGCGACCGGCCGTGTCGACGATCAGCACGTCGTCGCCGTTCGACTTCGCCTGCCCGACCGCCCACTCGGCCACGTCCACTGGGTCGCGATTCGTGCCCTGCTCGTACACCGTGGCGCCGGCCTGACCGCCCACGCGGACGAGCTGCTCCACGGCCGCCGGGCGCTGCAGGTCGGCTGCCGCCACACCGACCTTGAGGTTCTTCTCGTTCCGCAGGTGGCGGGCGAGCTTGCCGACGGCGGTCGTCTTGCCCGAGCCTTGCAGGCCCGCCATCAGGATGACCGTGGGCTTCGACGGCGAGATCGCGATGTCGCGGGCGGCCCCGCCCATCAGCTCGGTCAGCTCGTCCGAGACGATCTTCGTGACCATTTGGCCCGGCGTGAGCGACTGCGCCACGTCCTCGCCGAGCGCGCGCTCCTTCACCTGCGCCGTGAAGGACTTGACGACCTGGAAGTTCACGTCTGCCTCGAGTAGCGCGAGCCGGATCGCGCGCATGGCCTTGGAGATGTCCTCCTCGGTCAGCTTGCCGCGCGATCGGACGTCGGACAGCGCGGCCTGCAGCCGCTCTGAAAGCGTGTCGAACACAGAAGGGAGGCTACCCGCGCCCGGGCAGCCTCCCCACCGCGTCGATCAGCTGGCCGAGCCCAGCGTCACCGCGCCGCTGATCCCAGCGGTCGTCACGCCGGCGGCAGCGGTGCACGCCGTCGGATCCGGTGGCTGGAACGCGAGCACGCCCTGCGAGCTGTCGCCCGCGTAACGCGTCGTGTTGATGGTCAGCGTCGTCGGGTCACCCGGCTGTGCGTCGATCGCGTTGAGCGTCACGCTCGGCACCGCCGATCCGCTCAGATTGACGGCTGCTGCGGCGCCCGTGGTCGAGTACCCCAGCACCGTCACGGTCGCGTCCGACCACGTCACGATCGCGGTGCCCTGCGTCGTGCTGCTCGCACACCCGCCGCTGCCGGTGGCGACTGGCGACTGGTAGGTGACCGTGTCGGTCGCGCCCGTGGTCGAGTTCACGACCTGCTGCGTGATCGTCTTCCCCGCCTGGACCGTGCCAGATGTCGGCGAACCTGCCACGCTCGACTGGCAGCCCGTCAGGTCGCCGGCGAAGCTGTAGTTGAACGCCTGACTAGTGGCTCCAAGGCCCGGCGAGAAGTTCGCCGTTCCCTGCAGCTGGCACCCGCCGCCCGATGCGGCGCCGGCAGGACTTGCAAACGCCGCAGCCATTGCCGCGACAACGCCAAGTAGCGCAAGTCTGCGCAACTTGATTCCCCCCTTTGGTTGTAACAACGGAACGCGGGCAGTCCCGTTACAACCTTCCCCCTGCCCGAATCGGGCACCTTACCGGGATTGCTCACCGCCCGGCAGTGAGGGCGGCGGCGGTGACTCGTTCCCCTCACGGTCGCCGAAGGCGTTCTTCAGCTGCTCCATCGCGCCCGTGAACTCGCTCGGGATGACCCAGACCTTGTTCGCGTCGCCCTGCGCAATCTGCGGGAGCATCGTCAGGTACTGGTAGGCGAGAAGCTTCGGGTCTGGGTCCCCCGAGTGGATCGCCTCGAACACGGTGCCGATCGCCTTGGCCTGACCTTCCGCGTTCAGGATTTGCGCTTCGCGCTGCCCCTGGGCGCGCAGAATTGCCGACTGCTTCTCGCCCTCGGCGGTGAGGATCTGGGACTGCTTGACGCCTTCCGCGGTGAGGATCGTGGCGCGCTTGTCGCGGTCCGCACGCATCTGCTTCTCCATCGCCTCCTGAATCGTGGTCGGCGGGTCGATCGCCTTCAGCTCCACGCGGTTCACGCGGATGCCCCACTTGCCGGTCGCTTCGTCCAGGACGCCGCGCAGCTCGGCATTGATGCGATCGCGTGACGTGAGCGTGTGCTCCAGCGACATCCCACCGATCACGTTTCGCAGCGTCGTGACCGTCAGCTGCTCGATCGCGGCGATGTAGTTGGCGATCTCGTAGGTCGCTGCGCGCGGATCAGTCACCTGGAAGTAGATGACTGTGTCAATGTTGACAACCAAGTTGTCTTCCGTGATGACCGGCTGCGGCGGGAACGAGACGACCTGCTCGCGCAGATCGATCAACGGCTTGAGCCGGTCGACGAACGGCACGAGCAGGGCCAAGCCCGGTTCGAGCGTGCGCTGGTAGCGGCCAAGCCGCTCCACTACGCCGGCCCGCGCCTGCGGGACGATCCTGATCGTGCGGAACACGACGATCGCGATGAAGACCAGGACTACGAGAACGACAATCGCTGCGGCTGTCATCCCTCTACCTCCTCATTTCGCGACAAGCGCCGTTGCGCCGTCGATCTTCAGGACTTCGACGCGGTCGCCGGGTTCGATGACCTCGTCCTCGTCGTAGGAACGCGCGCTCCATACCTCGCCACCGATCTTCACGCGGCCGCCGTCGCGATCGACCTGCTCGAGGACCGTCGCGCTCGTGCCGATCAGTGCCGCCGAACCTGTGCGCATGTGAGGCGGAAGCTTCATGTGACGGGCCGCGATCGGGCGCAGAATCGCGAGCGCGGCAACCGAGGCAAGGATGAACGCGACGACCTGCACTGCCACGCCCGCGCCGGCGGCCGCGACGATGGCGGCGATGGCCGCCCCAAGCGCGATCGGTCCGAGCACGAGTGCCGCGGTCGCGGCCTCTCCCGCGGCGAGCACTGCGGCTCCAACGGCCCACGCGACCCAGTCGGGCATAGGACAAGCGTACGGGCTAACCAGAGGCGCTGAGCGCGGCTTGAACGTCAGCTAACACGTCCTCGGTCGCCTCGATGCCGGCGCTGAGCCGCACGAACCCTTCGGGCACGTCATCGCCGTGACCCCAGCGGGCGCGGCGTTCGGCGGTCGAGTGCACACCGCCGAAGCTGGTGGCGTCGAGGACGAGATCGCACGCTTCGATGAAGCGCTGCGCGCGTCCGGCGGAGTCGAGCGTGAAGCTGACGATCATGCCGGCCTGGCGCACGTCGCTCGCCTCGTCGTGGCGCGAGAGCGCGGCGGCGATGGCTTCGGCGTTCGCGATCTGGCGCGCGAGCCGCACGTCGAGCGTGGCGAGGGATCGGTGCGCGAGCCACGTCTCGAACGGGCCGGGCACGGAGCCTGTCTGGGAGCGCCAGTCGCGGATCTGCTTCGCGAGGGCTGCGTCGCGGGTGGCCACATGACCCATCAGCAGGTCGGCGTGGCCGGTCATGGCCTTCGTGTCGGCGTATACGGCCAGATCGGCGCCGAGCTCGAGTGGCCGCTGCCGGAGCGGGGTGAGCAGCGTGTTGTCGACGGCGACTATTGCCCCGGCTTCGTGGGCGGCCGCCGCAATCGCTCGGATGTCGCAGACGTCGAGACGCGGATTGGACGGGCTCTCCAGCCAGACGAGGCGGGCGCCGGAGAGCGCCGGGATCCAGTCGCCGGCGGTAGGCACAAGTCGCGACTCGACGCCGCGTTCGGCCAGATGGCTCTGGGCGATCGTCCTCAGCATCGGGTAGCCGTCCGTGGGCGCGACGAAGACGTCGCCCGGCGTGAGCGTCGACAACATCACGGCAGCGCACGCTGCCATCCCGGAGGCGAAGGCGGTCGCGTGGTCGGCGCCGTCGAGCTCAGCGAGTGCGCGTTCATAGGCCGCCCAGGTTGGGTTGTCGTAGCGCCCGTAGCCGTACGGCGTCTGGTGCGGGTCGCCCGGCAGGTGGTATGGCGCGGCCAGGACCGGGCCGGCGAGGAACGGGGTACCGGCCTCCGGGCTCGGCAGGCCGGCGTGGACGACCTTCGTGCCGGGCGACTGCGGCCGGCGCGCGCCGGATCCGCCCTGCATCAGGCGCCGACGATCGCCTTCGCGAAGTCGTCGGGATCGAACGGCCGCAGATCCTCGATGCCTTCGCCTACGCCGATCAGCTTCACCGGCACGCCCAGCTCCTGCGCGATGGCGAGCGCGATCCCGCCCTTCGCGGTTCCGTCGAGCTTCGTCAGCGCGATTCCCGTTATGTCTACGGCTTCGCGGAACAGCAGCGCCTGGCGCAATCCGTTCTGGCCCGTCGTGGCATCGATCGAGAGCAGCGTCTCGTGCGGGGCACCCGGCAGCCTCTTCTCGATCACGCGGCGGACCTTCTGCAGTTCGTCCATCAGGTTCGTCTGCGTGTGCAGGCGGCCGGCCGTGTCGATGATCACCACGTCCTTGCCGCGCGCCTCGCCCGCTGCGACAGCGTCGAACGCGACCGCTCCCGGGTCGGAGCCCTGCTCGGCACGCACTATCTCGGCGCCCGCGCGCTCGGCCCAGATCTCGAGCTGGTCGACCGCCGCGGCGCGGTAGGTGTCAGCCGCACCCAGCAGCACGGACAGGCCGAGCTCCGTTTGCAGGTGCCAGGCGAGCTTGCCGATAGTCGTGGTCTTGCCCGTGCCGTTGACGCCGACCACGAGGATCACCGCCGGGCTGTGGCGCAGATCGATCATCGGCTCGCCCACGCGCGCGGCATCGGCCAGCAGCTCCGTCAGGCGTCCCTGCAGCTCTTCGCCGCCGCTCAGGTCGCCGGTCGTGGCCTCGGTCTCGAGGCGGCCGACGATGTTGGCCGTCGTCTGCGCGCCAACGTCGGCGTAGATCAGCGTCTCCTCGAGCCGCTCCCAGGTCTCGTCGGTCAGTGGTCCGAAGACGGTGGCCTGGATCTCTGCCCCAAGTGCGTCCCGCGTCTTCGACATCGACTCGCGCAGACGGCGGAAGAAGCCGCCGCGGCGCTGCTCCTGCTCGTCGGGCGCTGCGCCGTCGCCCGCAGGCAGTTCGCGGTCGGTGAGGACGAGCTCGGGCCAGGTGCGCGGCATCGAGGCGAGGCTAGCCTGCGCCGCGGTGCGTCCGCGAGGTGGAAATCACGAGCTGGGTCGCGGGTCGTGGCACCAGAACGCCACTTGGTCTGCGTTGATGCTCACGGAGATGCCCAACCATCCTCGGACGAAGGCGCGGGTCGAGTCGTGGCTTGCGAACTGCGCCGACTAGGACGCCAGGATCTCGAGTCGGTTGCCGAAGGGGTCCGAGGTGTAGAAGCGCCGGACGCCGGGATTGCGGTTGTCCCACTCAACCGGCGCGTTCGCGTCTGTCAGGCGGGCGGCAATCGCGTCGAGCTCGTCCGGCGCCGCCCGTAGGCCAGGGTGTGCCTTCCGCGCTGGCGCGAATGGATCCTCGATGCCGATGTGGAGCTCCTGCTTGCCGAGCCGGAACCAAACGCCGCCGGATGCCTGCATCGGCTCGGGCTTCTCGATCTCTTCGAGTCCGAGGAGGGCGCCGAAGAAGCGGCGGGCATCGTCCTCGCAGCCAGGGGGCCCGGCGATCTGCACGTGGTCGAGGATCATGCCGTGCGCCTCAGGCGACCGATTTCAGTTGTGCGGCTACGCAGCTTCTACCGCTGCGGGCGCCGCGCCGTCTTCGCCGACCGAATCGACGCCTCCGCCGGCGAGCTTCCGGGATATCACTCGGCTTACGCCGTCCGCTCCCATGCTGACCCCGTAGAGCGTGTCGGCTGCGTCCATTGTTCGCTTCTGGTGGGTTACCACCACGAACTGGGCTCGATCGGCGAACTTGCGGACGAGTTGGAGGAAGCGGTCGATGTTCAGGTCGTCGAGCGCGGCTTCGACCTCGTCCAGGATGTAGAACGGGCACGGGCGCGCCAGGAACACGGCGAACATGAAGGCCAGGGCGACCAGCGACTTCTCGCCGCCTGACATGAGCGACAACCGCTTCATCGTCTTCCCCGCCGGCGTCACCTCGACCTCGACGCCCGGCTCGCCCGGATCCGGAGCCTCGCTCTCGTCGATGTCGGGATCCTCGTTTGGAGCCTGATCGGCCGCGGCGCCGTCGGCCGACTCGCCGCCAAGCACCGGGCGCGGCCCCTCCGGATGGACCAGCCGCAGCCGGCCGCGGCCGCCCGGAAACAGGTGCTGCACGACTTCCTCGAAGTTCTTCGCGGCAGCCGCGAATGTCTCCTCGAAGCTCTCCCGGATCCGGCGGTCAGTTTCCTTGATCAGGCCCTTCAGCTCGATGAGCGCCGCTTCCAGGTCGCCTCGCTGCGCCTCGAGCTCCTCGACGTGATCGATCGCCTCGTCGTATTCCTGCTTGGCAAGCGGGTTGACAGGACCAAGCGACTCGCGCCGCCGCGCCAGGCGCTCGATCCGCGCCTCGAGCTCCAGCCGGCGTTCGGTGTCGAGGTCCTCCTCCGCCGGCTCGATGGGCAGGCCGAGCTTCCCGGCCACGTCAGACAGCTCGTGCTGCGCCTCGACCGCGGCGTCACGGATTTGCTGCGCCGCCACCTCTGCGGTGGTCACGCCCTCGCTCGCCGTGCGCAGGCGCGCCTGGAGTGCGACCTCCTCCTGTGCGCACGCCCGCAACTCGGCGGCGGTGCGCTCCCCGACGGCCTCGTCCGCCGTCAGCTCTTCGGCCAGCTGAAGGTGGCGCGCGCCAACCGCCTCGGCCGCCGTCTCGAGCGCGACGACCGCCCGTTGCGCGGAGTGGACGACGCGCTCGCCACGCTCGATCCGCGCGCGCAGGCGCTGCGCCTGGACGGTCCGCTCGCGCTGCTCGCGCGCGGCCCGCTCCGCCATGCGTCGCTCGGCGGCGATCTCGGCCTCGACGCGCGCCCGCGTGACGGCGGCAGGGCCTTCGTCCGGCGCCTCCCGCCGCCGCTCGATCAGCCAGTCGGCCCGGCGGACCGCCTCCCCGGCCTGCTCGGCCTCGCGGAACGCCTTGCGAAGCGCGCCGTCTGAGCGCTCGAGCGCCTCCTCCGCGTCCTGGGCGTTGCGCTGCGCAGCCGCGGCGGCGTCGCGCGCGTCCTGCTCGGCGCGCTGTGCCTGCGCGACCTTGTGGTTCAGCTCGTCGCGGCGGTTGCGCTCCGCGAGGATCTTTTCCTCGCCACCTGGTGCCGCTTGCCTCAATGCGCCTGTCGAGGCGTCGTAGACGCGGCCCGACTTGGTGACGGCGATCCCTCCGAAGGTTTCGGGGATCGAGTCGAACGACTCGACTAGGACGGCGTTGTGGAGCAGGCGCTTGACGATCTCCGCCGACCGCTCGCCCGGCCGAATGTGCGCGAGGAGCGGCTCGGCGCCGGGAATGGGCGCGGCGCGCATCGAGTGGTCACTTATGGGGTCTATGGACCCCTTTAGTGACCGGTCGATTTGGCTGGCTGCCGCTTGCGTCGCCGAGTGGTCACTTATGGGGTCCATGGACCCCTTTAGTGACCGGTCGATCAGGGTTATGCCTCCGTCGCGGGCGTGACGGTCGAGCAGTTGGCTGCCCTCGGCCATGTCCGCCACGATGCCGGCTCGCATCAGCGAGCCGAGGACGGCGGTCAGTGCCGTCTCGTAGCCGGGGTCGACGTCGATGTCGTCGGCGAGCGACTTCGCGCCGCCTACCGCGCTCGGGGCAGACGCGAGGAACCGGTTCACCGCCGCCAGCTCAGCCGCCACCGACGCCGACTCGGAGCGCGCATCGGCCGCAGCCCGCTCCCCCAGTCGCCGCTGTTCACGCGCTGCCGCAGCCGTCGCCTCCGCCCTAGCCAACTGCTCCCGCAGGCGATCCGCCTCAGCCGCAGCCGCCGCCCGCGCCGCCTCCGCCCGATCGCGTTCGGCAGACAGCTCGGCGAGCTCGATCTCCAGCCGCCGGTCGCGCTCGGCGTCGAGAGCGCGCAGCTCGGCCTCCAACGCCTCGATGTGCGCCGACTCGGCCGGTGCCTCGCCGCCAGTGGCCTTCAACACCTCTTCGATCGTCTCGAGCTCGCGGCGGCGCCTGGCAATCGCGGCGCTCGACGAACGCTCGACCTCGCGGGCCCGCTCCGCGCGCAGCGAGATCCGCTCCGCCGCCGAGCGCGCTGCGAACGCGGCACCCGAGAGCGCCTCACGCTCGCGCGAATGCGCCGCGAACGCCTCCTCGGCCGCCTCCCGCCGGTTCGCCACGCCCGTCAGGAGCCGCTCAGCCTCGTCGCGCTCGCCGCGCGCGGCGGCCGCCGCCCGTTCCGCCGCCGCCAGCTGTGCGCCCACAGCGCGCACGCGCTCGCGCGCGAGCTCGTAGCGAGCCTCGCGCGACTGGCGCTCCAGCCGCTCGTGCAGCTCGGCCGCCTCGGCTTGCCGCTTCAGCGGCTTCAGCCGCGAGCGCGCCTCGCGCTCGACGTCCAGGGCTCGTGACAGGTTCTCCTCGGTGCGCTCGAGCTTGAGCTGCGCTCGGCGCCGGCGCTTGCGGTGCTTTCCGAGGCCGGCCGCCTCTTCGATCAGCAGGCGCCGGTCGCGCGGCTTCGAGTGGATGATTGCCTCGACGCGCCCCTGCGAGACGACCGAGTGCATCTCCTTGCCGAGGCCCGTGTCGGACAGCACCTCGACCACGTCGATCAGCCGGCAACGTGCGCCGTTCAACCGGTAGCCGGACTCGCCGTCCTTGGTCAGGTAACGCGTGATCGAAAGCTCGGAGAACTCCGAGTTCAGACCGCCGTCCGAGTTGTCAATGACCACCTCGACCTCGGCCTCGTTCCGCGACGCCACCCCGTGGCCGCCCGCGAAGATCACGTCCTGCATCGTCTGCCCGCGGATCGCCAGCGGCGACTGCTCGCCGAGCGCCCACAGCACAGCGTCCGTGATGTTCGACTTGCCCGAGCCGTTCGGCCCGATGATCACGGCAATGCCAGGTCCGAACTCGAGCCGCGTCCGAGTCGGGAACGACTTGAAGCCCTTGAGTGTCAGCGATCGGAGATGCATCGGTCAGTCGTTGTCCATCGCCGTGAGTGCAGCAAGCGCGGCGGACTGCTCCGCTGATTTCTTGCTTTTTCCTGCACCCCTCCCGATTTCCTCTCCCTCGACCTCGGCAACCGACTCGAAGCGGCGGTCGTGCGGCGGCCCATCCTCGCGAGCAATCACGTATTCGACGACGTCGCCGCGGCGGGCCAGCCGCTCCTGGAGCAGTGATTTGAAGTCATCCGGCGATTCGAGTGCCTCCTCGACCTGCGCCGCGAAGGCCGCCACCACCGCAGGCGCAGTCTTGTCATACCCGTACGCCAGATAGACCGCACCGATCACGGCCTCGCACACGGACGCCAGCACGCGGTCGGAGTCGACCAGCTCGTCCGCCGAACGGCCGCCTTCGCCGGCCTGCGCCCTCAGCGTCTCGGGCAGCCCCAGCTCGCGCGCGACGTCCGCGCACGCCTGCCGCGCCACCGCCTGGGCGCGCAGCTTGGTCAGCCGCCCGGCGCCGGCCTGGGGGAAGCGCGGGAACAGGTCGGAGGAAACCGCCAGCCCGAGCACGCTGTCGCCGAGGAACGCCAAGCGGTCATACGACTCCTGGCGCTGCTCGACCCACGAGGCATGCGTGAGCGCCTGACGTCGCAGCTCGTCCGGCAGCGAGTCGAGCAGGTCCGCCAGCGCCTGCGGCCCGATGGCTACGCCTGCGCCTCCGACGGCTCCAGTCGCGTCGCGACGTAGTCCGCGGCCTGCCCAACGGTCGTGATCTTCACCGCATCCTCGTCGGGAATCCGGACTCCGGAGCGATCCTCGAGTTCCTGCACGAGGGCCACGAGATCGAGCGAGTCGGCCTCGAGGTCCTCCTTGAAACGCGTGTCGTCCTGGATCCGCGATGGGTCAACCTCCAGCTCCTCCGCAAGGTGGTTGCGGATCACCTCGAGCACCTCGTTCCTAGTCATCAGGCTGAGCGACGCTAGCAGCGGGTACGGACCTCAAAACGCCCGCCGCCTCCAACCGCGCGGCGGTCTTCTCGACCATCTGCTCGTCGACCGCTCGCTGCGCCAAGCGGATGGCGTTGGCGATTCCCTCGGCACTGGACTTGCCGTGCGCGATCACGACCGGCTTGCGCACGCCGAGCAGGATCGCGCCCCCGGTGGCGTTCGGATCGATCCGCTCGCGCAGCTTCGCGACGCGCCCGCGGATCAGCAGCCCGCCGACCGCCGACAGCGGGTTGGACTTGATCGCATCGCGGATCGCTCCCGTCACCGTCGAGGCAGTCCCTTCCATCAGCTTGAGCGCGACGTTGCCGGTGAAGCCGTCGGTCACGATCACGTCGGCCACGCCCTTGGTCACGTCGCTGCCCTCGACGTTGCCCACGAAGTTGAGTGGTCCGTCCGCGAGCCGCGCATGCGCTGCAACGACGTCCTCGGTGCCCTTCTTGGGCTCCTCACCGTTCGAGAGCAGGCCGACGCGCGGATTTGCGACCCCGTGCACGGCCTCCATGAAGGTGGCGCCCATGTAGGCGAACTGGACGAGATGCTCCGGCCGCACCTCGACGTTTGCGCCGGCGTCGAGCAGCAGCGTCGGCGTGCCACCGGGGATGGGGACCAGCGCGGCGACCGCTGGCCGGTGAACCCCGCGGATGCGCTTGATGTGGAGGACGGCGGCGGCAAGCGTGGCCCCGGTCGGGCCGGCGGAGACGAGCGCATCCGCCTCGCCGTCGGCGACCGCCCGCGCCGCCTTCACGATCGAGGCGCCGGCGCGCGAGCGCGCCGCCAGCGCCGGATCGTCTTCATTGCCGATCGCTGTCAGCGGCGGTCCAAATACGTGAACCGGCACGCCCGACGAATCGGCGCCCTGGATTACGACTTCGACGCCTGCATCAGCGCCATGCGCGTCGACGGCGATCACGGTCGCCGGGTCTCAGCCGTGCGCGCGGCCCGCGCGGACATTGGCGGGCGACTACTCGTCGGAGTCGGCCGCGACGATCTCGCGGCCGGCATAGGTGCGGCAGGTCGGGCAGACGCGGTGCGGCATGCGCGGCGCGCCGCAGTTCGGGCATGCGCTCTGCGTCGGCGACGAGATCTTGTGCGTAGAGCGCCGCTTATTCGTGCGGCTGTGTGATTGCTTCTGCTTGGGGACTGCCATTCGGGTTGGTGAGTGTAGCCGCGGGCACCAGCACGTCCTCGCGGCCGTAATGGCCGACCGCGTCGAAGAAGCGCTTCGCGTGCAGCCCCACGCGCAGGTCGCAGTCGGCGACCACCATGCCCTCCTGCCCGTACAGCGGCCCTGCGATCACCTCGCCGTCGCCGGGCTCGACGATCGCCGCGCCGCCGTTGCCGAAAACCTCCTTGTCGGGCAGCTCGGCGGGGAAGTCCTCGGGGAACGCGGAACGCGGGATGTACTGCGGGACGGAGACGACGAACGCGCCCGACTCGATCGCGATGTGGCGCATGCTGGCCAGCCAGCCGTTTTCGTCGTCGGCCGTAGGCGCCACCCAGATCTGCGGGCCCTGCTTGTAGAGCGCGTAGCGCGCGAGCGGCATGCGGTTCTCCCAGCAGATCAGGCCACCGATTCGGCCGAGCGGCGTGTCGGCCACCGTCAGGTCGTTACCGGCGCCGATCCCGTGAAAGATGCGCTCGTGCTGCGTGGGCATGAGCTTGCGGTGCTTCGCGACGAGCCCCTGCGGCCCGATCGTGAGCATCGAGTTGTAGAGCGACCCCGGCCGCTCGCTCTCGCGCTCGTTGACGCCGATGACGCACCAGATGTCGCGTTCGCCGCAGATCGCCGCGATGCGGTCGACGAGCGGCCCGGGCACGTCGACCGAGCTCTCCCACATCCGCTCCCAGAGCTCGTCGAAGCCTCCGAAACGCGCCGCCTTGTAGGCCCAGCTGCCGGACGGGTAGAGCGACACGAACGTCTCGGGCAGGACCGCGAGCTGCACGCCGTCGTCCGCCGCCGCGTTCAGCAGGTCAACGGCCTTGTCAACCGTCGCGTCTGCGTCGAGGATCACCGGCGTCGCCTGGATCGCCGCCACCCGTACCGTCTCGAAGGTCGCCATACGGCGATCCTCTCACTTCAGCTTGAGCTCGGAAAGCTTCGCCCAGCGCGGGTCGGTCGACTGCTCGTGCTCGTGCGGGTGCTCGTTGAGGTTCTGGCCGCAGGTCGGGCAGAGGCCCGCGCAGTCGTCGCGGCAGACGATCGTTGCCGGCAGGTCCAGAGCGAGGGCGTCACGGGCCCACCCGTGGACGTCGAGGTCGTCGCCATCCACGTACGGCGAGCTCAGGTCGTCGCCACCACCCGGCTGGTCGACCTCGCGCGCGTCGATCGAGATCACACGGCTGGCCGGCTCCAGGCAGCGCATGCATGGCCCGGCCAGCTTCACGTCGAAGCGCAGGCGCAGCGACCAACCCGATGTCGTGTGTGCGACGTCGAGCCGCACGGGCACCCGGCGACCGTCGATCTCGTAGTCCTGGCCGCCGAGCTTGAGGCGGTCGAGCATCACCTCGAGATCCAGCCGCCGGCCTTCGCCGGAGCGCAGGTGGAGGCGACCGAGATCGAAGATGTCGGTCGTACCCGCCATACCTGGCAGGTTAGCCCTCTAGGGCGAAGCCCGATCAGTAGGCCAAACGCCGGTTCGTCGTTGGCGCGGCGCTACGAAACTTCGGCTTCTTCGCGGCCGGCCAGCCGCTCGCGGCCACGCTGCACGGCCGCGATGAACTTCGACAGGTTGACCTCGAGCGTGTTGAGGATGTCGTCGGCGTAGTCCTCGGCGCCGAGGCGGATCTCACGCTCGCGCGCCCGCGCCTCTTCCACGATCTCCTCCGCCTGCCGCTCGGCCTGGCGGACGACCTCCTCCTCCGAGATCAGGCGCGTCTGCTCCTCACGGGCCTCGCGGATGATCCGCTCCGCCTCGCGCTTGGCCTCGGCCAGCATTTCCTGGCGCTCCTTGACGATCCAGCGCGCCTGCTTGATCTCCTCAGGGATCGTGGCGCGCATCTGGTCGAGGATGTCGTAGATCTCCTCTTTGTCGACGCGCACGGTGTCCGTGAGGGGCACCTGCTTGGCGTTGTGAACTGTGTCGTCGAGCTTGTCAATGAGGACGAGGACGTCCATGGTCACCTCGTTTTCGTCAGCGCTGAAGCTCTTCCTTCAAGCGCTCGGCTACTCGAGCCGGCACAAGCTGGCTCAAGTCGCCCCCGAACATCGCGAGCTCCTTGACTCCGGAGGAGCTCAAGAAGCTGAAGTTCGGTGAAGACATGAAGTAGATGCTTTCGATCTCCGGATCCATCGTTCGATTCAGCTGGTTCATCTCGAATTCGTACTCGAAGTCGGAGATTGCCCGCAGCCCCTTAACGATCGCGGTCGCGCCGTTTTGTCTCGCGAACTCGACCAGCAGGTTGTCGAAAGACTTTATCTCCACGTTTTCGAGGTCTTTCACCTCTGCACGAATGAATTCCTCGCGTTCCCGGGTGGGAAAGACCGTTTTCGACTCCTTGCGGACCGGCTTGTTGACCACCGCGACGATCACACAGTCGAAGACGTTCGCCGCTCGCGTGATGATGTCGAGGTGCCCGTAGGTGACCGGGTCGTAGGTCCCCGGGCACACGGCCACACCTCGGGTGAGGTCAGACACGGTGGATCCTTATCCGCGTGTCGCCGTAGTCGCGCTCGAACTCCAGTGGGAAGCCAAGTTCAAGCGGATTGCGCTTGTCCGATTCGGTCACGATGCGTGCGTTCTTCGAGAGGACCCCTGACAGCAGCCGCGTGAGCGGCTCCCCCAGGTGGGGCGCGGAACTATATGGCGGGTCGAGAAATACGAGGTCGTAGCGGTCATCCGCGTGCGCCAGCCAGCGCAGCGCGTCGCGACTGCGGGCGCGCCCGTCGGCGTCGATCGGGGCCAGGTTGCGCTCGACGACGCGCGTGTCCGTGTCGACGAACGTGGCGTCTGCAGCACCACGCGACAGCGCCTCGATCCCGAGTGCGCCGGTGCCTGCGAACAGGTCGAGCACGTGCAGCCCCTCGACATCGCCGAGCACGTTGAAGATCGCGCCGCGGACTTTGTCGGAGGTCGGACGTGTGGCAGCGCCTTTCGGGCTGTGGAGCGTCCTGCCCTTGTAGCGGCCGGCGACTACGCGCACAGGAATCCGCGGATGGCGTCGGCAACGGCCTCGGGAGCCTCCTCGGCCATGTGGTGGCCCGACTCGATGCGCGTGCCGCCGAGCTCGGTGGTCCACTCGGACCAGATCGCGAGCGGGTCGCCATAGAGGTCCTCCATGTCGTCGTAGGCGGACCAGAGGAAGTGGGTCGGACAGGCGACGCGCGTACCGGTGCGGCGCGATTCGTCGTCGTGTCGACGGTCGATTCCCAGCCCGCCTCGATAGTCCTCGCACATGGCGTGCACGGTGGCTGGGTTGTGGACCGCGCGGAGGTAGCCCTCAAACGCCTCTGGCTCCATCTTGTGGGGCTGCCGGTCGGTCCCGTACCAGGCGTCGGGATGGTCGAGCGCCAGCCGCAGCGCCACGTAGCAGCCGCGGTCGTGCCCGTGGCGGACCCGCAGCTCCACATCGCCGACGGCGATTCGATCAAGCGTGAAGCCCTCGAACACGCGGCGGTTGTATCAGCCGCGGACCTACAGGACGGGAGAGGTGACGCTCTTGCTCCAGAACGTCGTCTTCATCGCGGCGCCGCGCAGGTTCAGCTCGATGTGCACGTGGTTCATGTGTGCCTGCGTCGGATCGAGGTTCTTCTCGCGCTTGCCGTTCTTGCCGTAGCAATACGAGTAGTCAGCCATCTGGCCGTCCCAGCCGCCGAACCACGACCTGCAGTCGAAGATCAGGCCTTGAACGCCCATCCGACGCGCGAGCGCGGCGACGTTGCCTTCGTCGTCCGGCGCCAGCAGCAGCTGCACGAGTGCGTAGCCGTCCTTCATCGTGGTCGGGTGCCAGTCGATTGCACGACCGGCCGAATGGAGGCTGGCCTCGTGCTTGCCCCACATCTCACAGCGATACTCGCCCCAGTTGACGCCGGCCGCGTTCTTCTCGAGCCAGGCGAGCATCGCCTTCGTGCCAGGCGGGATGTGGCCGCCGTCGCAGCGAGTGGCGGCGTCGTACTGGATTGGATCGATGTCGCGGTTCAGCAACTTGTTCGCCGGGTTGGCGGAGAGGCGCGGAAGCGCGGAGGCCGCGGCCGGGATCGCGAGTGCGACTGCCGTGGCGAGCGCGAGTATGTACCTCATTCGGGTGTTCACACCCTGAACATCGGTAGGTAGAGAAATACCTTGATCCCCGACTTGGGGACCTGGACGAGCTATGCCGGGATCGGGTCGAGCTCGCCACCGAAGCGATCGGCGGCGGCGTCGCGCAGCAGGACGTGCTCCGGCTGCACCAGGCCCGGATCGGCAGCGAGGATCTCGTCGGCGGCGTCGCGCGCGTCCTGGAGCACGTCGGCGTCCTCGGGCAGGCGCGCGACGTTGAACTCCGGCAGCCCGTGCTGGCGAGTGCCGAGCACCTCCCCCGCCCCGCGCAGCTCGAGGTCGATCTCGGCGAGCGCGAAGCCGTCGCGCTGCGCCGCGACCGCGGCCAGGCGCGGGTTCTGCGGGCTGCCGAAAAGGATGCAGAGACCGGCGTGGCTGCCGCGCCCGATCCGCCCGCGCAGCTGGTGCAGCTGCGAGATGCCGTAGCGCTCGGCCTCCTCGATCAGCATCACGGTGGCGTTCGGGACGTCGATGCCGACTTCGATCACGCTCGTGGCCACAAGGACGTCGGCGGCGCCGGAGGCGAACGCCCGCATTGCCTCCTGTTTCTGCTGGGTCGGCATCTGGCCGTGGATCAGCTGCACGCGGTGGTCGCTGAACTCCGTCGCCTGCAGCCGCTCGGCCTCGTCGACGGCGGCCTTGGCCTGGAGCGCTTCGGACTCGGTCACGAGCGGGCAGACGACGAAGCACTGCCGCCCCTGCGCGATCTCCTCGCGGATCCGCTCGTATCCGCGCGCCCGCGCGCGCTCCCCGTCGACGACATGGGTCTCGACCGGGCCGCGGCCGGCGGGAAGCTCGCGCAGTGTCGTCGCGTCCAGGTCGCCGTAGGCAGTGAGCGCGAGGGTGCGCGGGATCGGGGTCGCGGTCATGTGGAGCGCGTGCGGCACGAGGCCGTCGGGCGCCTTGCGGTCGAGCGCGGCGCGCTGGCGCACGCCGAAGCGGTGCTGCTCGTCGATCACGTAGAGCGCGAGGTCGCGGAACTCGACCGCCGGCTCGATCAGAGCGTGGGTGCCGACCAGAAGGTTGAGCTCGCCGGACGCAAGCCGGGCGAGGGTTTCGCGGCGGCGGGCGGCACTCGTCGACCCGGTGAGCAACGCGATCGGGACGAGCCCGCCGAGGAGGCGGTCGAGCGTGAGCAGGTGCTGCTCGACGAGCGTCTCGGTGGGCGCCATGAGCGCGGCCTGACGGCCGTTCTCGAGAGCGCGGAGCATCGCGTGGAGGGACACAGCGGTCTTGCCGGTGCCGACGTCGCCCATCAGCAGCCGCTGCATCGGGCGGTCCCGACCGATGTCGCGATCGATGCGCTCGACCGCTCGCTGCTGGTCGCCGGTCAGGGTGAACGGGAGTTGCTCGAGCCACGGCCCGACCATCTCGTTCGTCGGCTCCAGCGGGCGCGCGCGGCCGTCCTCCTGGCGGTGGCGTTTGCGGCGCGCCACCTCGAGCTCGAGCATCAGCAGCTCCTCGAACGCCAGTCGTACGCGCGCCAGCTCGTGTTCGTCCTCGTCCTCGGGGAAGTGGGCGGCGGCGAGCGCCGCCGGGCGATCCGGGAGGCCGCGGTTCGCGCGCAGCAGCGCCGGCAGCGGCTCGATCGTGTCGTGGACGAGCGCGCGGATGACGCCGGCGCGCTCGCGCAGCATCGCCGGCGTGATGCCTTTGGTCGCGCCGTAGACCGGGACGAAGCCGACGGTGTGGATGGCATCCGCCGCGTCGTCGGCGATTTCGTACTCGGCGACCGTGAACTGGTTGCGGCGGCGCACCTCGCCATGGAGCAGGACCCGCGTGCCCTCCGGCAGCTTCGTCGCCAGCCAGGGCTGGTTGAACCACACGGCGATCATCGGCCCCGATTCGTCCGCGACCTTGGCCTCGACGATCTTGACGCGGCGGTTGCGCGTCGGGCGAACCTTGATCGACCGGACGACGGCCGCGACCGTGGCCTTCTCGCCCAGCCCGAGCGATGCGATCGCTCGGACGTCGCGCCGGTCAGCGTGGGCGCGCGGGAAGTACTCGAGCAGGTCGCCGGCGGTCTCGAGGCCGAGCGCAGCGGCGGCGTCCTGCGCGCGCTTCGGGAACTCGACCGGCTGGCGGAGCCGCGACGGCTTCGGCGCGGATCGCAACGGCGCCGCGAGCTCGTCCGGTTCGAACGGCTCGGAGGATGCGAATCGGCGAGGCAGAGTGGCGATGCGACCGATGATCGCGTGCGGCGCAGACCTACTCGACGGCGAGCAGGTACCACCAGGCGGGCTGCCCGCCTTCGTGGAAGTCGAGCTCCAGACCCTCGGGGAGCGTCAGCTCGACCTCGTCCTCGCTCAGCGGCGCCTCGGCGCCGGCGATGCACGTGACGAGCTCGCGTCCCTCGGCCAGGAAACGGATTGTCTGGCGGAGCACCTCATCCGGCTGACCCCACGCGACCAGCTTGTCGCCCGCGTAGCCAACCGCGTCACCGGTGCGGAAGCGTCCGAGTGCGTCGTCGCGCGCAGCCGGCGCCACTCCGCCGGTCGCGAGCGCGGACACCGCTCCCCACAGGGCCTCGGCGTTCTCCTCCGCGGACGCCGTCGAGTTGAACGCGACGATCGCTGCCAGCCCTTCCTGCGGGCTGCGGGTCGCGACGACGCGGGCGTTGCACTCGGACAGCTCTGCGGCGCGCTCGGCGGCCATCACCACGTTCGCGCTGTTCGGCAGCACGACCACGTCGTCGGTGCCGGCGGAGTGGATCGCGGCCAGCAACTCGTACGTCGACGGATTCATCTTCGGGCCGGGGTCGACCACGACCGCGCTCTCCTGGCGGTACATCGAGACGATCCCGTCGCCGGTGGCGACCGCCACCACGCCGCAGCGCCCGACGCTCGCCGACTCCATCACGACCGCCCCCAGGCGCGCGTCGCGTTGTGCCACCTGCTCGCGCATGTCGGCAACGTCAAGCCGCGAGACATCGCCCGCGCCGTTGAACACCGCCACCGCCAGCTGGGGGTCGTCGGTGTGCACGTGCACGCGCAGCGTGTTGGCGTCGCCGACGACTAGGACGGAGTCGCCGATCTGCTCGAGACGCGGCACGTAGTCGTTGGACTCGAGACCGCTTCCCGTGATCGCGAAGTTCGTGCAGTAGCGGTACTTGCTCGACTCGTGGTCGGCGTAGTGCAGCGCCTCGACGCCGGCCGCGACCTCCTGGTGCGCCAGTTCGACTTCGCTGCCACGCAGCGCCGCAAGCACCCCCGCCATGATCACCGTGAGCCCATACGCGCCGGCGTCCACGACGCCCGCCTCGCGCAACGCGCGCAGCTGCTCGGGCCCCCGCTCGACCGCCTCGTTCGCGGCCTCCAATGCGCGCGACAAGGCATCGGCCAGCAGCTCGTCCTGCTCCTCGGGCGGCGCGCCCGGGCGCAAGCGCGACTGGTCCATGTGCGCCAGGTCTTGCGCCACGCGGTGGGCCATCGCACGCACGGCCGTCAGCATCGTTCCCTCGGCCGGTTCGCGCACGGAGCGGTAGGCGGCGTCGGCGGCGCGCGCGAACGCGGCGGCGACGAGCACGGGGTCGACGAGCTCGCCCGGGCGCGACACGAGCTCCTCGGCTGCGCCGCGCACGATCTGCGACAGGATCACACCGCTGTTGCCGCGGGCGCCGAGAAGCGCAGCGCGGGCGACCGCCTCGACGATGCGCTCACGCCCGATCTCCTCGAGCGAGCCGTCGCCGAGCGAGTCGAGCTCGTCGAGCACGGCGTGCATGGTCATCGCCATGTTGTCGCCGGTGTCGCCGTCCGGGACCGGGAAGACGTTGAGGTCGTTGACCTCCTGCCGTCGCCGCTCCAGTTCGTCGCACGCCGCTTGGACTACACGACGGAAGCGGACAAGTGAGGGATCGCGCATGGTTCAGTGCCCTTTTACACCGCACGCCCGACGGGTTTCAGGCGGCCTCTACCCCAAAGCGGGGATTAAACCGCTTTCGTTACCTTGCCAGCTTTGAGGCAACGGGTGCAGACGTACTCGCGTCGGGGAGCACCGCCGACGTCGATCCGGATCTTCTGAAGGTTCGGGTCAAAGCGACGCCTTGAAGCGACCATCGAGTGCGAGCGGCTGTTGCCGAACGCCGGGCCCTTGCCGCATACGTAACAGACCTTTGCCACGGCGCAGAGGCTAGCGGACGGCTTTTTGAATGAGCGAGAGCGCGCGCTCGATTTCGTCTCGGCTCACGTCCATGTGCGTCACCGCGCGGACCTTGTCGCCGTTCACCGGCCCGCTCAGCTCGACCTCCCCGGCCAGTGCGCTGACCAGGCCGCGCGCGTCGGGCGGCCGGAAGATCACGATGTTCGTCTCGACGGTCGCCGGGTCGATCTCAATGGCGGGAATCGCCGCCAGGCCGTCCGCTAGCACGCGCGCGTTCTCGTGGTCCTCGGCCAGTCGCTCGACGTTGTTGTCGAGCGCGTACAGGCACGCGGCGGCGATGCTGCCCGCCTGGCGCAGCGATCCGCCCCACATCTGCTTGTAGCGCCACGCGTGCTCGATCAGGTCCGCGGACGCCGCCATGCAGGCGCCCACGCCGGCGCCCAGGCCCTTCGTGAAGTCGACCCACGCGGTGTCGAAGCCATCAGCGTGCTGTGCGGCGGATGCGTCGGAGGCGACGACCGCGTTCATCAACCGCGCGCCGTCCATGTGCGCGCGCATGTCATGCCGCTTTGCAACCTCGACGACCGCGCGCAAGGCATCCTGCGGCCACACGCGGCCGCCGCCCATGTTCGTCGTCTGCTCCACGGACACGAGGCGCGAGCGCGGCATATAGCGGTCGATCGGCCGGATCGCCTGCTCAACCTGGTCGGCACTGAAGATCCCGCCCTCGGCCGCGAGCGGCTTCATCATCGCCCCGGAGATCGCAGCCGGCCCACCGGCTTCCGCGATGATCGGGTGCGCCTGCTCGTGCAGGATGACCTCGTCGCCGCCCTTGTCGATGTGGACGCGGAACGAGATTGCGTTGCACATCGTCCCGCTCGGCAGGAACAGCGCCGCCTCCTTGCCGAGCAGCTCAGCGACGCGCTCCTGCAGCGCGTTGACGGTCGGGTCGAGCCGCCGCTGCTCGTCGGCCACGTCGGCCTCGTACATCGCGCGGCGCATGCCCTCGCCGGGACGGGTCTGCGTGTCCGAGTAGAGGTTGATCACGCGTCGATGAGGGAGGCGAGTGCGAGGACTGCGCGCGCGGCGTCCTCGCCCTGGTGGCGCTTTTCGCCGACGCGCGCAAGAGCCTGCTCGTAGTTGTCGACCGTCAGCACGCCGAAGCCGCATGGCACGCCTGTCTCCAGCTGGACGTTCTGGATGCCACGCGCGGCCTCGGTGCAGACGTACTCGTAGTGCGTCGTCTCGCCGCGGATGACCGCGCCGACGCATGCGACACCCTTGTAGTTGCCCGTCTGCGCGCAGATCTTCGCGGCCATCGGCAGCTCGAAGGCTCCCGGCACCTCGACCACGTCGACTGCGTGGCCGGCCTCCTCGAAAACCGTCCGCGCCCCGTCGATCAGCTTCTGCGCGAGCTCCTCGTAGAACGTGGCGGCCGCGATCGCGTACCGGTCAGGCACGCGGGTCGCGCTCCACTTCCCGCTCGCGGTCGCGCTGCTTCTCCTCGTGGATCATCTCCTCGTCGAGGGCGAGACCCTGGTGGTGAAGCAGGTGGCCCATGCGCGCCTTCTTGGTGCGCAGGTACTCGAGGTTGAACTCGTTCGGCACGTGCTCGATCGGGATCTGATCGGTGACCTTGAGGCCGTAGCCCTCGAGGCCAACGATCTTCTTCGGGTTGTTGGTCATGATCCGGATCGAGGTCAGGCCGAGGTCGACCAGGATCTGCGCGCCGATGCCGTAGTCGCGCAGGTCCGCCGGCAGCCCGAGCTTGAGGTTGGCGTCGACGGTGTCGAGTCCCTCCTCCTGGAGCTTGTACGCGTGCAGCTTGTTCAGCAGGCCGATACCGCGCCCCTCCTGCGCCAGGTACAGGAGCACCCCCTGTCCCTCGGCCTCGATCATCGACAGCGCGGACTCGAGCTGCTCGCCGCAGTCGCAGCGCAGCGAGTGGAAGACGTCGCCTGTGAGGCACTCGGAGTGGACGCGCACGAGCACGTCTGCCTCGCCTTCGACGTCACCTTTCACGAGCGCCACGTGGTGCTTGTTGTCGACGAGCGAGCGGTAGGCCACGGCCCGGAACTCGCCGTACGCCGTCGGCATCTTCACCTCGACCTCGCGCTCCACGAGCTTGTCCTGGCGCCGCCGGTACTCGATCAGATCGGCGACCGTGACCATCTTCATGTCGTGCCTGGCGCAGAACTTGCCGAGGTCCGGCACGCGGGCCATCGTGCCGTCGTCGTTCATGACCTCGCAGATCACTCCGGCCGGAGTGACGCCCGCCAGCCGCGCCAGGTCAACCGCCGCCTCGGTCTGCCCGGCCCGCTCCAGCACGCCGCCGGCCTTCGCCTTGAGCGGGAAGATGTGGCCGGGCTGGACCACGTCGTGCGGCGTGGCACGCGGGTCGATCGCGACCTGGATCGTGCGTGCGCGGTCGTGCGCGGAGATGCCGGTGGTGACGCCCTCGCGCGCCTCGATCGAGACGGTGAATGCGGTCTGGAACGGCGACTCGTTCTTCGCCGCCATCAGGTCGAGCCCGAGCTGGTCGCAGCGTTCCGGCTCGAGCGCCAGGCAGATCAGGCCGCGTCCCTCCTTGGCCATGAAGTTGATCGCCTCGGGGGTGGCGAACTGCGCCGCGAGAGTCAGGTCGCCTTCGTTCTCGCGGTCCTCCGCGTCGCAGACGATGACCATCTTCCCGGAGCGGATGTCCTCGATGGCGTCTTCGATCGTGCTGAACGGCGTGTTGCTCATTGTGCCTTCACCGCGTATTTGGCAAGCATGTCCACCTCAAGGTTGACAGGGTCTCCCTCGACCGCTGATCCGAGCGTCGTCCGCTCCAGCGTTTCAGGGATGAGCGATACCGAGAAGCCCTTCGCGTCGGCCTCCACGACCGTGAGCGAGACGCCATCGACCGCGATCGAGCCCTTCTCGACGACGTAGCGCAGCAGGTCGGGCGGCGCGCCGATGCGTACAACGCGCGAGTGGTCGCGCTGCTCGACCGTCTCGATGCGCCCGGTCGCGTCGACATGGCCCTGCACGAAGTGCCCGCCCAGGCGGTCGCCCACGCGCAACGCCAGCTCCAGGTTGACGCGGTCGCCGGCCTGCAACCGACCGAGTGAGCTGCGAACGAGCGTCTCCTCCATCACGTCCGCTTCGAAGCGGTCATCGGCGATGTCGACCGCCGTCAGGCAGACGCCGTTGACGGCAATCGAGTCGCCGCGCTCGAGCTCGGCGGCCAGCGGCGTGCGGACCGCGAGGCGTATGCCCGCGCTCTGAACTTCGCCCATCTGCCCAACGATCCCCGTGAACATCACCACTCCTTCAGCCGAGCAGTCACCAAGACGTCGTCGTCGATCTGCTCAACCGTGGTGTCTAGCGAGCGCGCGGCGGCCGCGATCGTCTCGGCGCCCTCACCCGCGATGGCGGCCTTGGCCTGGCGGCCGCCGGCGATGACGGGCGCGATGAACACGCGCAGCTCGTCGACCTCGTCCGCATCGAGGAACGCGCCGGCCAGGTGCGGCCCGCCCTCGACGAGCAGCTGCTGGACCTCGCGCGCGCCGAGCTCGTCGAGCGCTGCCTGCACCTTCGCGGACTCGTTCTCGCCGCTGACGGTGATCACCTCGACGCCGCAGGACCCGAGCGACTGAACCCGGGTGCGCGACGCGGCGCGTGAGCAGACGACGACCACAGGCGTGTCCCGGGCGGTCTGCACGAGTTGGCTGTCGAGCGGCAGGCGCGCCTCGGCGTCGAAGACCACGCGGCGCGGCTGACGCGAGACTCCTTCGACGCGCGCGGTCAGCAACGGGTCGTCTGCCAGCGCCGTCCCGATCCCCACGGCGACGGCGTCCGACTCGGCGCGCCAGCGATGCGAGCGCGCGCGGCTGAGCTCGTTCGAGATCCATTTCGAATCGCCGGTGCGCGTGGCGACCTTGCCGTCGAGCGTCATCGCGTACTTCAGGAGCACGAGCGGGCGGCCGGTGCGCGCGCGCTTCAGGAACGGCTGGTTCAAAAGCCGGGCAGCGCCGGCGATCTCGCCGTCCGCCAGATCCACGCGGATGCCCTCGTCGCGCAGGATGCCGAGGCCCCGTCCGGACGCCTTGGCGGTGGGGTCGGCGGAGGCGACGACCACGCGGGCGAGCTTGGCCTCCACGATCGCGTCGGTGCAGGGCGGCGTGCGGCCGTGATGCGCGCACGGCTCGAGGCTTACATACATCGTCGCTCCGGCAGGGTCTTCGCTGCACGCGGCCAGCGCCATCCGTTCCGCGTGGGGCTCGCCGGCGGCGGCGTGGAAGCCCTCGCCGATGGTCTTACCGTGCTTCACGATCACGGCTCCGACGAGCGGGTTCGGGCTTGTCTGTCCCTGCGCCATGGCCGCGAGCTCGAGTGATCTGCGGAGGTGCTTGAGGTCTCGCTCGGTGGTGGCCAGGGAGTTCATTGACTGATGGGTCAATGGTACGCGGGGCGTGCCAAGCAGCCCGTTACAAAAGTGCTCTGACCCCTTTTGTTACGACAGGGTCTCGCCGCTCTTCAGCAGCTCGAGTGCCTTCGCCACGCGCCGCTCGCGAGTCTGCTCCTTCTTTGCCTCCGCGATCCAGCGGGCGTATTCCTTGCGGTGGGTGAAGGCGAGCTTGTCGAACGCGGCCTTTGCGGCGCTGTCGCGCTCGAAGGCGGTGAGCAGGGCGCGTGGGATCTCGACCTCGCGCGGCGCCTCGTCGCGGTCGAGCACGACCTCGACACGGTCGCCGACATCGATGCCGGCTGCGTCGCGGACCTCCCTGTTCAACCCGAGGTACGTCTTTCCGCCGTACACCGACAAGCGGCCGCGGAACGACGCCCCGTTGAGCGTGCCGGCGATCGCCGGGCGGCCCTCGCCGAAGACTTCCTTCGAATCGAACGGCATCTCCAGCCAGTGGCCGCCCCCGCGGCCCGACTCCTCGAGGGTTGCTGTGAAACGCTGTTCGGGCAAGACGTGTCCGTGACTATGCCTCATGTCGACGGGGTGACCCACCGCACCGTTCAAGCCGGCGGTTTGCGCGTGCACCTGGCCGAAGCCGGTCCCGAGGACGCACCGGCGATCCTGATGCTGCACGGCTGGCCACAGCACTGGTACGAGTGGCGCGGCGTCGTTCCGCATCTCAGCGACTCGTACCGACTGCTGATGCCGGACCTGCGCGGCCTGGGCTGGAGCGAGGTGACCGAGGGCGGCTACGAGAAGGAGAACCTCGCCCGCGACCAGATCGCGCTGCTGGACGCGCTCGGCATCGATCGGGTCAACGTGATCGCGCACGACTGGGGTGGGTACGCCGGCTTCCTGCTCTGCCTGCTCGCACCCGAGCGAGTCGAGCGCTTCGTGCCCTGCAACATAATCCACCCGTGGCCGACGCCGAGCAAGCGCGGTCTCCTGAACAGCTGGCGGATGCTCTACCAGGCCCCGATGGTCGCGCCGTTCATCGGGCCGCGCGTCACGCGCAAGCGCGGCTTCGTGAAGTTCTTCATCAACGGCTCGAAGAAAGGCGTGTTCACCGACGACGAGAAGAAAGGCGTGTTCACCGACGACGAGCTCGAGGCGTTCGAGGCGCCGCTGCGCGACCCGGCCAGAGCGCGGGCGACGTCGCGTTACTACCGGACGTTCCAGCGCCACGACCTGCCGCTGCTGCTGCGCGGGCACTGGCGCGCCTACCGGCTGACCGTCCCGACGCGGCTCCTGCTGGGCACCGGCGACATCGCGATACCGCCGGGCCGCGTGGAGGGTTACGAGCCGTACGCGGATGACATGGAGGTCGAGATCGTCCCCGACACCGGCCACTTCGTCGTGGACGCGGAGCCGGAGCTCGTCGCCCGACGGGCGCGTGAATTCATCGAATCCCGCTAAAACCCCGGGCGATGCGACGTGGCGCACGCGCCGCAGCGAGCCCCGCCTATCTCGCGCTTCTTCTGCTGCTGGTGGCCGGCCTCGTCCTGCGGGTGAAGAACAACAGCTACGGCCTGCCCTTCGTCTACAACGTGGACGAGGGCTCGCACTTCACTGCGCGCGCTGTCGCGATGCTCGGCGGCGACTGGAACCCGCACTACTTCCAGAACCCGTCCGCGTTCACATACCTCGCGAACTTCGCCTTGCGGCTGCGCTTCGGGCAGGCCGCTATCGACTACTTCAAGCGCGACCCGACCTCGATCTACGAGACCACCAGGACGGTCGCAGCGTTGCTCTCCATGGTCGGCGTGGTCGCGGTGTTCTGGGCTGGCCGCCGCCTGTGGGACAACTGGACGGCGGTCGCAGCCGCAGCGCTCCTGACGTTCGGCTTCCTGCCGGTGACGTACTCGCGGATCGCGGTCACCGATGTCGGCGTGCTGGCGCCGGTGGCGTTGTCGATCGTCGGGTCGGTGCTCGCCTGGGAGGACGGGCGGTTGCGCTGGTGGGTGCTCGCCGGCGCCGCGGCAGGAGTCGCGGTCGGGTTCAAGTACACGGCCGGACTGGTGCTGCTGCCGCTGGCCGTGGCTGCGGTGGCTTCGCTCGTCCGCGGTGGGCGGGCGTCATTCCGGAAGGTCGCGCTCGGGGCGGTCGCGGCCGGGCTGGCCGCGCTGCTCGCGTTCTTCGTGACCAATCCGTACTTCTTCTTCGAATTCTCCGATGCGCACCGGCAGCTCTCGGCGCAGGCCACCACGGCGGGCGACTTCGGGAAGGTCGGCCAGAACACGACCGGGCTGCCGTACTACCTCGGGACCTTGACGTGGGGCATCGGCTGGGTTGGCGCGGTGGCCGCCCTCGCGGGCGCAGTGCTCGAGCTGCGCCGGGAGGTCGTCCGCGGCCTGATCCTGATCGTCTTCCCCGTCGTGCTGATCGCATACCTGTCGCTACAGGCGCGCTTCTTCAGCCGCTGGCTGCTGCCTGCTTATCCCGTGCTGGTGCTGCTCGCGGGCGCCGCGATCGCGCAAGCGGCCGCAGCGATCGGGCGCCTCGCGCCCAGATGGAGATGGGCTGTGCCCGCCGCCGCTGGGCTGCTGCTCGTGATCGCGGTCGTGCAGGGCTTCGCGGCCGATTGGCGCAGCATGCGCGTGCTGGGCCGCGAGGACACGCGCCAGACTGCGCGCACGTGGCTGGTCGACCACTATCCGCGCTCGCTGCGCGTCGTGATCGAGCCCGCCGTCCCGGCGCGCTACTACCGTCGTCAGGGCCGCGGTGGCCTTCGCGGCCAGAAGGCCTTCGTGCGCGGCTTCGCCAAGCATCAGGCCGAGACCCGTATCCAGTACCCCGCCCTGCTCAAGCCCGACTACATCGATGCCTACCGCCAGACGGGCTTCTGCCTGGTCATGACGATGAGCCTGATCGAGGGGCGGACACGCAATGCGAAGCTGCCTCAGGCGCTTGCGTATTACGACGAGCTCGCGAAGCAGTCGAAGGTCGTCTACCACGTCTCGCCGTACAAGCCCGGAGCGGCCCCACCGAGGTTCGACTTCGACTTCTCGTACAACTACTACCCGTCGGCGTTTCGCCGGCCTGGCCCCGAGATCACGATCTACCGCCTCCGCAATTGCAAACAGAAGTACGGAAAGCTCCAGAAGAACGAGCCGCTGCCCGGCGGCATCTCGTAGTCCCGCGAGCAGCCTGGCTGCTCGCCGGCCTGCTGCTCGTGGCACTCGGCGTGCGCCTGTGGTCGATCCGCAACGGGCTGCCCTGGGTCTACAACCGCGACGAGGAGTTCCACTTCGTGCCGGTCGCGGTGCGGATGTTCGGCGGGTCGTTCAACCCGCATTACTTCGAGAACCCGCCGGCGCTGACGTACGTGCTCTACGCGGTCTTCCGCCTGCGCTTCCACGCCGCGGG
Source organism: Thermoleophilaceae bacterium (assembly GCA_036269895.1). Taxonomy (GTDB): domain Bacteria; phylum Actinomycetota; class Thermoleophilia; order Solirubrobacterales; family Thermoleophilaceae; genus DATBDN01. The sequence goes on along the minus strand of DATBDN010000031.1, from coordinate 1,469 downwards.
CTTCCGCCACGCGTTCGCGGCCAACCCGACCGCGGTCTACGAGACCGCGCGGGTCATCGTCGCACTGATCGGGACCGCCGCGGTCGCGCTCGTCTACTGGGCCGGCGCGCGCTGGTTCGACCGCCGTGTAGGACTGCTGGCTGCGGGGCTGATCGCGTTCGGCTTCCTGCCGGCCTTCTACGGCAAGTTCGCCCTGAACGACGCGGTCACGCTGGCGCCGGTGGCATTCGCGCTCGGGCTGATTGCGCTCGCATGGGAGCGCGGACGCGCCTGGCAGTGGGCAGCCGCGGGCGCGGCGATCGGCGTGGCCACGGCCGTCAAGTACACGGCCGGCGCGATGCTGCTGCCGCTGGGCATCGCGATCGTGCTGTGGGCGTGGGACGCGAAGGCCGGGGCGAATCGCGGCGCAGCTGGCGACGGCGATGCGCAGGGGGCGCCCGCCGCGAATCGACCGGGATCGCGCGGCGCTCGCGTGCGCGCCGCGGCGATCCCGGTCCTGCGCGCCGGCGTCGTCGCCGGCATCGCCTTCGGCGTCGCCTTCTTCATCCTGAATCCCTACTCGGTCTTCGACTTCGCGACCTTCAAGCACCAAGTCGCGAACCAGTCGGCCACGGCCGGTGGTGCGGCCAAGCTGGGCCAGTCGAGCACGCCCGGCTGGCTCTACTACCTGTGGACGCTCACCTGGGGCCTCGGGTGGATCCCAACGCTTGCGGCGATCGGCGGCAGCGTCCTCGTGCTGCGCGAAAACTGGCGGCGCGGGCTCGTGCTGGTCGTCTTCCCGGTCTTCATGTTCCTGTTCCTCGGCGGCCAGGCGCGCCACTTCGGGCGCTGGTTCATGCCCGCCTACCCGGCGATCGTGCTGCTGGCGGGCTACGCCGCCGTGCGGGCCGCCGACTGGATCGGCCGCGGCCGTCGCTGGGCGGCCTGGGCACTGGCGGCGATCGTCGTGGTGATGCTCGTGCAGGGCCTGGCGGCGACGATCCGCGTCGACGCCGTGCTTGCGCGCACCGACACACGTGCGCTGGCGCGCGACTGGATCTTCGGCACCATCCCCGCGAAGGCCGGTGTCGTGGTCGAGCCGTTCGTGCCCGAGGGCTGGCTCGCCGAGCCGAACCGCGCCGGGCCCGAGCGCTACCGCCTCTACCCGATCAAGCCGCCGTTCCAGGCCTACGAGAAGAAGCTGAGCCCGTCGCTGATCGACACGTACCGCTCACAGGGCTACTGCTGGGTGGTGGCCGCGAGCCACCAGAAGCAGCGCGGACTCGAGGCGAAGCTGCCAGGCGCGATCGGCTACTACCGGCGTCTGAACCGCGAATCCGACAGGACCCAGCTGTTCGATCCCTGGCGGGCAGGCGCCGACCGCCCCGGCTTCAACTTCGACATGTCGTTCGACTACTACCCGACGGCGTTCGTGCGCCCTGGGCCGTTGATCGAGGTCCACCACCTGCGCGACTGCAGGTCGTGAACGC